>JAJDVM010000286.1 GCA_022826125.1 Defluviicoccus sp. | reverse complement strand
GGACATCATGCGCATCAACGGGTTTCTCGTGGATCTGACCGACCGCGCCGGGGAATACGGCGAATGGCCGTACTTCCTCTCGATCTTCGGTCATCCGTCGGCCGACGAACCCTGGGGCTGGCAGATCGACGGTCACCATCTGATCGTCAACTGCGCGATCGTCGGCGACCAGATGGTGATGACGCCCTCATTCATGGGCTCGGAGCCGTGCGCGATCGATCACGGGCCGCTGGCGGGGGTTCGCGTCTTCGCCACCGAGCAGCGGGCGGGGCTGGACATGGTGCGGAGCCTGCACGGGGAACAGGCGTCGAAGGCGATCCTCTACCCCTCCCTCCACCCCGACGACCTGCCCGACGAGCTGGCCCACCCGTTCGAAGGCCGCATCGCTTCGGGCGCCTACCGGGACAACGCCCGCATCGACCATGCGGGGGTTCGCGCCACCGAGTTGAGCGACGTGCAGCGCAGGCTTCTGGAATCGCTGATCGGCACCTATGTCGGGTGGTCCCGCGACGGCCATGCCGGCGTGAAGATGGCGGAGGTGAAGGAACATCTGGACGAAACTTGGTTTGCCTGGATGGGCGCGACCGGCGACGACGGCCCGTTCTACTATCGGGTCCAGAGCCCGGTCGTTCTGATCGAGTTCGACCACCTTCCCGGAATCGTGTTCGACAACCGCGTGCCGTCCCACCATCACGTCCACACGGTCGTGCGAACCCCCAACGGCGGCGACTACGGCGCCGACCTCCTGCGTCAGCACCACGAACGCTACGACCATACCGGCGGCCGCCACCGGGCTCGCCGGGATTGAGTCGGAGCGTTCCGTTCGGGGTGAGGCGCGGGGCGGAGTCTCCGGCACCGACGGGAATCGGGTAACGACATGGAGGAAATGACATGGATCGAAGCGCGAACGGCAAGTCGCTGGAAGCGCGGTTGCGGGACATCGAGGACAGGCTCGAGATCTACAACCTGATCGCGTCGCACCCGCCGAGCGCCGACACCGGGGCCGACTATTACACCCGCGTCGTCTACGCCGAAGACGGCACCTTCGACCGCGGCGAAGGTCTCACCGGCGCGGTCGGCAACGAGGCGATCGCGGCGATGACCCAGACGGAAGGGCACCGGCGCGCGATCGAGGGCGGGCTCGCGCATTTCGCCGGGTTGCCGCATATCGAGATCGACGGCGACGCGGCGTATGTGACGTCGTATCTGCTGCTGCTCCATCCCGACGCGTCCGGCGAGCCCCGCGAACTGCCCAATCACGGGCTTTCGCCGGGCTTTCGCATCCACCGCGTCGCTGCCAACCGGTGGACGCTCGCGCGGACGCCGGAAGGCTGGAAGATCGCCAGCCGCAAGTTGCGCCCGCTCGACGGATCGCCGCCCGCACGCGAGATCCTCGAACAGGCCCTTGCCGCCTATCGTCCGGCGGATTGAGGACTTCGGGCACATGGCTTTCGAGCTCAATCGGCTTGGCGACCGGTTCGCGGCGGAAATCGTCGGGGTCGATCTCTCGCAACCGCTGTCCGACGAGGAATTCGGGGCGGTGCGCGAGGCATGGTTCGAGGCCGGCGTCGTCGTCTTTCGCGACCAGCGTCTCGCGCCCGCCCGACAGGTCGCCTTCAGCCGCCGCTTCGGCGAGCCGATCGTGCACGTCATGAGCCAGTTCCTGCTGCCCGGTCATCCGGAGATCCTGCTGATCTCCAACAAGAAGCACCCGGACGGCAAGCCGATGGGCTTCGAGGATGCCGGCCGGTACTGGCATTCCGACATCTCCTACGACGAGCGCCCGGCGATGGGGTCGCATCTCTACGCAGTGGAGATCCCGCCCGCCGGAGGCGACACGCTATTCGCCGACATGCGGCACGCGCTCGCCACCTTGCCGGGCGACCTCCGCCGGCGCATCGACGGACGGCGGGCGCGCCATTCCTACACCCGGAACTGGCGCCGGAACGAGACGGTCGAGGGCGGCCGGCCCGCGCTCGGCGCCGGGCAGCGGGACAGGCTGCGCGAGGTCTCCCATCCCATGGTCCGGCGGAACGAGGACACTGGCGAGGAGGCGCTGTTCGTGAACCCGGGCTTCACATTCGCCGTCGAGGACATGGGCGAGGTCGAGAGCGACGCGCTCCTTGCCGCCCTTTTCGAGCACAGCACAAGGGAGGAGTCGATCTATACCCACGAGTGGCGGCCCCGCGACCTGCTGTGCTGGGACAACCGCACCGTGATGCACCGCGCGACGACCTACGATCCGGCCCATGCGCGGCACATGCACCGAACCACCATCGCCGGCGGCCGCCCCGTCCAGGCGGCGCGACGATGATCGTCGACATTCACTGCCACTACGTCCCGGAGGCCTATTTCCGCTTCATCGAGCGCGACGAAGCTTTCGACGTGCGCCGGTCGGCGACCGGCGACGAAACGGTGGAGGTACGGGTCGGCCGCGCCGGGTTCGGCATGAACAGGACGTTCTTCGACCCCGGGCGGCAGCTGCGCCGGATGGACGGGCTCGGGATCGACCTCAGCGTCCTGTCGCTCGCCACGCCGCTCATCGACTACGCGGCGCCGGCGGACGCGGCGCTCGCCGCCGCCCGGATCTTCAACGACGAGCTCGCCCTGCTGAGGGACCGCCACCCCGGCCGGTTCGACGGCTGGGCCTTCCTGCCGATGCAGGATCCCGTGCGGGCGGCGCGGGAACTCCGGCGCGCGGTAGCCGAGCTGGGTTTGCGCGGCGGGCACATCGCGTCCAACGTCGACGGCCGCTATCTCGACAGCCCGGAATTCGCCCCGGTCTTCGAGGCCGCGGTCGATCTCGACGTGCCGCTCTTCGTCCACCCCAGCAACCCCGCCGGCGCCGACCGCACCGGGCGCTTCGAGCTCACCGTGGTGAGCGGTTACCTGTTCGACACCACGATCAACGTCTTCCACATGATCTTCGGCGGGATGCTCGACCGCTACCCGACGCTGAGGCTGTGTTGCGCCCATGCCGGCGGGTACGCGCTGCTGCTCCGGGCCAGGATGCAGCGGGAGGTGGACACCAACCCCGGCCTCGCCGAGACCGTCTCGGGCACGGTCGACGATTACCTGGGGCGTCTCTACTACGACACGGCGTATAAACCTTTAGGAAGCACTGTCGGTGGGTCGGTATCGGGTTAGGGTCGTTCTCTCTCTCATTTCTATATTATCTTACAGTACTTTGTGAGCCATGGAAAGAGGAAAATCTGTTTTTCTGTGTGACATACTCGGAAGGGGTTGGGAGAGAATTGTTGCATTTGGGGAAGTAGAAGGTATGGTTCTGTTCGTCCGTCCCATTCTATGGGATCGAGGCGAAGAACTTTCGATGATGAGTCGGGCTATAGGGGTGAACCTGTTCGGTGCATCGGGTCGCATACGTCGGAACCCATATGTTAGGGATAATGGAGGATTTTTCGGCAACTTTTTTTGCCCTCCGGAGGCACCGCTCCGGGGACTGCCCGATGAGCGGGGCACCCGGGGGCGGCGCAGCCAGCACGCGGTGATGGCCACCGCCAGCGAGTGGACGCGCATTCGGGAGTGCGCGGCGGCCGCCGGCATGGAGGTCTCGCTCTACGTGGTCCACCGGGCGACCCAGCCCGACCCGCTGCCCGCGACCGTGCTGCGCCGCGCGGTGCGCGAGCTCTTGCTGCTCTCCAAATTGTAGGAGGCACGCATGGCGGACATGGGGCTGGAGGAGCGCTGGCGGGCGCTGGGCGAGGCGGTCGATGTGTGGCTCGACCGGGAGGCCGAGGTCGACCGGCTGAGCGACGCGGACGCGGCGGAACGCTGGCGGGCGGTGTCGCCGAGCAAGACTATGCCCCCCTGGAGCGGCGGCGGTGATCGCAGGCGAACACTCCTCCACCCTTGTGCATAGTGGCACCGATCACGAGCGGTCCTGCTTGAGCCGTGGCGAATGTGAGCTTTAGCCGGCCCGACAGCCCGCCGCGCGATCCGCGCCGCGCCATCAGAATCTCGATATCGCTCGGCGCCGGCCAGCCTATACGGGTCAATTCTACGCCAGCGTCCACCTTCAGCGCTTCCTCGTCCGTCAATCGGCGGCGATGCCGGGCCGCACGATAGTCGCTCACGCTCTCCCAGATCCGCGAGGGCGCGAACAGTGGATCGCTTTCCGCGTCCAACTCCGCAGGCGCGAGGGCCAGAAGTCCGACAGCGCCTGCGCGCAGCACGTTCATGCCTTGAAGAGCGCGCTCAAGCCGGACATGATCGCCGGTGATCTCCCGCCACTCCACACCGTTGCGCTGCAGCAGGCTCGGCGCGACGAACAGAAGGCGTCGCCGCGGCAAATCGGGCACGACCGCGATATGGCTGTGGACACCGCCGCGAGCGGGAGCGCCGTTATTTTCATGTCCGGTCACATAGCGTGGAATGGGATTGCCGCGCGGTAAAGCAACCTGCATCCGGGCCAGCATCGCGCGGCGCGCCGCGCGGGCGACGAGGGAAGGGTCCGCGTCCCCATGGAGGCCTGCTTCTATCGCGAATGCCAACACGCCCGACATCGGATCGACCGGGCGCATGAGGCCGAGGCCGAGATAACGGCCGTCGCCCAGGAGCAAAAGGCCGGAGACCGGCTCCGCGAAGGTCATCGAAACGTGCCACAACGCCTCCTTGGGAAAGCGCGTGCCCGTGGCGAAGGCCTCGGCCCGTTCGCCGTGACTTTCGAAAGGCTCGCGTTGTACACGCACCGAAGTCGGTGACGCGCCGATTTCCGCGTGCCGCAGCGCTTGGCGCACGGCGTGAACCGCGCGAGCCTCCTCACGCGCCCGCTCGTTAGCGTCCTTGGCCTCGTCCCTTGTACGCGCGGGATCAATGCGCCGCCGCCGTGCGGTCGAGAGTGCGAGCGGAGTCACGCTGCGCCAGCATCGGCCGCTATGCTCATAGCGATCCGCCATGGCATCATCGTCCACGGGCTGCAACTCGTCGAGAATCACGCCGTCAGCGTCTGTCCAGGCAACCTGCGCTAAGGCCCAGGCGACATCGTCCGCGCGCAGCGGGCAGGTTTGCGGCACATGGACTGCGAGGCGCCGGATTGTCATGTCGGCATGGGGATGGCCGATTGACGGCAACGGCACGATCCGCACCCGCGCGGACTTGTCCGCGTCCGTCGCGCCACGACCGGCCAGATAGCGTTCGATAAGGTCCGCCCGCGCTGGTATCGCTTCGCATAACCGGGCCACAGCCCGATCGCGCGCCGTGACCACGAGCACTGCGGCTTCGCTAAGCCGTCGTGAGGCGAAGCCACCTCGGGCTTCGGTCGCGCGCAGCGCAAAGACCAAGCGTTTTGGCGGTGCATTGTATGCGACGCTCGCAAGGAGCGGTTTGGCTGGCTGCACAAAGACGCGAACCGGCTTGCGGTTGCTGCCTCCGCGGCGAAAGCGGATGCGCGTTTCCTCGAAGCGGGCTGCGAGGCTCCGTCCCGTTCCTGGCTGCGGGCAAAGGATATCTCTGCCCGCGCCACCGCGTGCCGACGGGCGGTAGACGATGCCGCCGTGTTGGGAGAGTCGCTCCTGCGCCTCGTGCGCGTGGAGCACGACCGCTTCTGCCCAAGCCATGTCGATGCCGTGGCCGAGCTGGTATAGGTATTCTGCCAGTTCGCACAGCGCCGTTGCTCGCGCGTCGCCGCCGTCGAAAGACCAACAGTAGAGCACTGGCGCGGCGTCATCGAAAAGGATGGGACGGATGGTCTTGCCTACGCGGACGGTTGCCACCGCGTCCTCAATGTCGGAGGCGTTCTTCCGGGAAAGCGCGGCGTCGAGATCGTTGTTAGGCACGAATCTGGTGTAGCCTTGGCCCGGCACACCGCGCGGGGCCGCGACCGCCGGAGGCGGCAGTCGCTCCAGCCAGTCCAGAGCATCCCGCGCCGCGTCCGGCACCTTGGCGCCCTCAGCCGCACCAGCCATCAATGCCTGATACAGCCTCGCCGGCGCGGGCGGCCAACCGTCGGCGCCGTGATAGCGGCCTTCATGAAACCTTACTGCGACGAGCAGTGCGCGTTCCACGGTTTAGGCTTTCTTCGTCGCGTCGGCCTTGGCCCGGTCCTTGTCGAACGGGACGGTACGGCTCTCGCCCACACCGAAGTCTGCCGCTGCTTTCTGCGCGAAGGCGAGGACGGTGTCCGCATGCAGCGCGACCGCTTCCCGCGTGCCGTCGCGGGCGACCGCCGTCCACGCGGCCTGCGTGTCCGGGTCGGGCGTCAGCAGACAACCCTGGCGTAGAAAGGCATCGAGCGGGGCAGTCGCCGCGACCAGCGCAAGCCCAAGCACATAGCGGCGGAGCGACGGCGCATCGTCGCCGCTCAGGCGACGCAGCGCCACCAAGTTGACGGTCACGGTGCGGCGGATATCGCCATTGGCCACGATCCCGCCATGCTCGCCGGTAGCCGGGACATGCACGAATCCGCGCTTCGCGAGATCGCTTCCCGCCTTTCCTTCTTGCTTTTCCTGTTGGGCTTCGGTGAACGTTCCAAGTTCGGCGTAATTGACTGGCGGGTTGTACTGCGCAGACCGCTTGAGATCGTCCACATCCCAAGCGCGGACGACCGATTGCACAATGCGCGGCAGCTTTGCCTGGGTGTCGCGTGAATCCCAGACGCCGAACACGAGCGAGGTCGGTGCCAATCGGGCGATCGGCGCGGCATCGCCAGTGTCGAGAAAGGCGGAGAAAGCAGAGTTGGCCTCATCCGCCAGCGCCGTGGATCGCACGAGCGCATCGCCGAGGCGGTGCCCCACCCGGAGGATGGAGATCGATTTGTCATTTCCGTAGGTAATCTCCACCTGCGGCACCAGGGCGGCGTATGGCTCCTCCTCGAATATCGGCTCCATCCGGTTTGCTTGGGATCCTACGCTGTCGATGGTCGCGACCTTGGTGCCGTCAGAGAGATCGTCGATGTTGTAGCCGATGTCTGCGTATGTGGGCGGGAAGATCACGGCATCGCCGCCTTCCACGGGCAATAGGCTCTGCCGCAGCGTCAACGCCACGGGGCCGGCGCGTTCGTTGGCGCAGCGCTCGGCAAAGGCGGTATCGAATTCGATCATGACGGCGGTGTCTCCTCGATGACATCGGTAATGCAGCGGGCCTGGCCCTCCTGCCCGGGCCAACCCAGCCGCAAGGCGAACAGGCGGAACGGCATTCCCGGAAAAGGCGGTTTCTCCAAGCCGAGGGCCGCGCGCAGAAAGATCGGGTCGTATAACTCGTCGCCCGTCATGCCGGCGACTCCATAGCTGTACTCCAGCCTTTGGCGCCGCACGGGCCGGGCATTGGTCAGGCCGATGGCCGCCAGCAACTCGACGATCGGATACCCCCGCATGATCATGATGGATTTGTGCTTGTTGAGCGAGAAACCGATATCGATGGGCACATAGTCTCGCCGCCAGTCAAAGCGAAAACTGCTGCTCTGCTCGGCGCTCAGAGAGAATGGGTCGTGGGCATGGTCCGCCGCTTGGCCGTAAACCAGATCAAGTGCCTCTTGGGCCAATCTGGCGCCGGGTTTGCCTTGCATGCCTGCCCAGAACTTGACCCTGTCGCGCCCGACGCGTCCCTGATCGCCCCAGTGGTCTATCATGATACTCTTGCCGCTGCCGACACTCAGGCGCGCCGGCAGGACGTCCGGCCCCGTGTCTCTGAATGGAAATGCGCCGGAGCCATCTTTTCTTGTCTCGATCTGCCACTTGTTGGTGTCGTGGGGAGATTTCACGGGCGCAATTGAAGTGACAGTGGCCTTGTCGAGAAAGCGCAGGACGCACACAACGGGATCCTCGCCACCGCGCGCGGCGAGATGAAAGCGCAAATCGGCGGGGTTCCGCCAGTCGAAACCGCCGCAGGCCTCGCCGAGCAGAACGTCGGCGGCCTCGAGAAAACCGAGACAGGCGAACACCTGACCGGGGTTGGTGAGGTCAACGGGAACCGACGCTTCGGCCATCATGAGGCCTACTCGTCGAGTCGCCGCGACGCGGCCTGGTCTGCGGCGCGCAGCAGCGCCTCCCACCAGGCGAGACCCCAAGGTCCCCACTCGCGCTGCAGGCGCGCAAAGCGCATGGCGATCGCGTGGGCAGCAGCTTCCGCCTCGCTTGGCGGAAGATCGTCGTACCCTTCGACGCTGATAGCAGGCCTAGCTTGGCCGTGATGCGCGGCGATCATGTGAAGCGCGAGATCGAAGCGCGCATCGGCGCGATCGACCGCGTCGAGACCCTTCCTCTCCGCATCGAGCACCGATTTGAACTCATGCCTGAAGCCGTTCAGAACATGCTGGTTCGGAGCTTTCGTTGTCTTGGCGTAGGGACCGCCTTCCCGCATTGCTCGGAAGGCCCGCTGCCAGCGCGGAGCCGCCTTGCCATCGTCGTGATGGCGGGCGGCGGCGGCCAGCATGGCCTTGTCGGCCGCTGGAAGTCCGAGCGCGTCGGCGATGCGTCGCGCTTCCTTCTCTGCCCACTGTCTATGCTCGTCCAGTCGCTGCGCTTTTCGGGCGACTGCCCTGGCGTCCTCGCTCTCGCCCGGGTCGCGACGCTTGCTCACGATCAGCCAGGAGATGGCGTCTCCCTCCGTCGTTTCGCCATAGGGTGCTACCAACACGGATTGCCAGCCATCGGAAGCCTTCTCGCTGTCCGAACATGCATCGACCCTGAGGGTCCAGGCGCGCAGATCCTGGTCATCGTCCGGCTTGCCCCAATTGTCCTCGATCGTGGGAACCTGTCCGTCGGCATCATCGTCCAGCAGACCTTCCGTCAGTCCGCCGCAGCGCGCATCCACCACTAGCCGCTTGCCGGCGAGAGTTGCGTGCAAGTCCTGCGTCTTCAGTTCGCCGATATCGGCAAGACTCAAGGAATCCAATGGTCGGTTGGCGCCGTCGAGCAAGAAGGCGACGGGGGGATTCCCGGTTGGCGGAGCCAACTGATTATGGCCTTCGAGAATCCCGTCACCTGCCTCTTCGGAGATGGTCGAGGTGCGGGTCACTTTCCCAAAATCCGTCAAGTGCTTGCGCGCCCGTTTCCGAAGCCACTCCACCACGCGTGAAGTTTCGGTCTCCAGCAACTCCGCCGTCTGCGGCGGCGCCGCCGCAAAGAATGCGTCTACATCCCGCGCCGGCGCGGCCTTCGCGTCATCGCCGTTCGCCCAGAAGCGCAGCGGCAGGAAACGACGCCACACCACAGCGGTTTGCGGCTCGTCGTCCTCCATCCACCCGCGCAGCCACGGGGCGATCTTAGGCCGGCTGGCGCGATCCTCCAGCGACGTCATCGCCCAAGCATCGACCAGCGGGCGGGTGAGCGGTGGATAGAGCGGCATGCGCGTCGTGGCGGCAGCAATTCGCGCATGCCAGGCGGGGTCGGCAGCGAGGTCCCGCAGCGCGCCGGGGCCTGCCAGGCGTGCGCCGGTTTCCTCCAGCGGCAGGCCTTCGAGAAGGGCACGCACGGCCTCATGGCGGACAACAACATGCTCGTCTATCTTCTTCGTGTCGGGCGGCCCCTGATCAAGAACCAATATTCGCGCTGCGCCAAGCCCGCGCCGGTTCACCCGACCGAATCGCTGCACCATGCGTTCCCAAGCGACTAGGTCGCAGACCATGTGGTCGGCGTCGAGATCGACCCCCACCTCGCCGGCCGAGGTCGCGACAACGAATACAGGATCGTTGCGCGCATCTTCGGCATTGCCAACAAGACGGTATTCTTGCAGCTCCTCGGAGGCCCTCTGCCGTTCATGCACACGCCGGCTGCCGACGAACAAAAGCACATGGGGCCGAGGCTCTTCCTTGCTAGCCTGCTTACGAAGAATGTCCGCGACCTTCTCAGCGTCCTTGCGGAGGTCGCAGTAAACCGCCACGGCTGGTGCCTGCCCAGAGGACACGAGCGCAACCTGCATCAGTTCCCAAGCCCGCCCAGCCAGCATTTCGACGAGATTGGAATTCTGCGCCAGTTCTTCGACCGTCAGGCTCTTGCGCGCCTCCAAACGGGCGCGGATGGTCGCGTTCGCCTCGTCTTCGCCCTTGATGAGGCCGAACGGTTCGATGTTCGGCTCGAACGCCAGGGTGGCTGAGAGCGGTAACACGCGAAACGGCGGCGGCTTGCCCTTGCCGATTGCCGGGCCAGCAAACGCACCCCTGTCGGCTGAAGACGCGCGCTGCCCGTCCTCGATCCCCTTGAGCAGGCGCTCGAAAGGGCGAGCGAGATGCGCCTCGTCCAGCAGCACCAGCGAATCGCAGCCGAGCAGCCCCGCCGCAAAGGGCCGCATCCGGTGGGACAATCCGTAGCCCTCGAACAGGAGCCGGGACCCCACCATGTCCACGGTACCGACGATAATCGCTGGCGCCGCAGGATCGGCCATCCAATCCCTGTTGTCGGCATACCGGCCGCGTAGGGTCGAAATCGGTAGTAGCCCGTCGCCGAGACCGAGGGCGTGCCGCATCGGCCCGAGTTTCCCCTGTTCTTCCAGTCTTTCTTGCAGTTTCTCCGCGAACTCGGTCGCCTGATCGACTACAGCCCGCCGGTCGACGACGTAGACGAGGCGCCGGGGCAAGGGCGCGCCCGCCGCCCGCGCCAGCAGCCAGATCGCCATGACAGCGGTTTTGCCCAAGCCCGTGGGGATGTCCACCGCCGGGGGTAGCACGCCGCACGCAAAATGCTTGTGGTATATCCGCTGTTGCCAAGGAAAAGGCGGATGTCCGGTCAGCGCCTCGAACGTGTCTTCGAAATGAACGGTCGGGGTCACCTGTCCGAGCCCGGGCTGTTCTTGCTGCGGACGTGGTCACTCCCGATCTGCTGCAGCCGGGATAATCCGCTCATGTCTGGAGCCGAACACGACCGATCAGCCCAACCAGGCCAGTCAGGAGCGGTGTCGTCGATCTGGACGACGGTCCGTTCAGCTTGCAGCCGAAGAACCTCACGGGTGACAATCATGCGCATAGGATTATCATCCTTCTTCAAGACTTGCCTCACGGCATCTACGAATATAGAATTACCGGTAGTTGGCTGTCAATGGCTGAAACCGGCGTGGAAGCGATTGTCGGCATAACCCTCATTGGAGCGTAGAAGCCGTAATGCAGTGGCGATTTGCGCGCATGACACTCCGGGTCGGTGGCGGCCCGGCCTCATTGAACGGCGTGGAAGCCGACCTGCCGACGTCGCGACACGATTGTCGTTGAAACAGGATGCATGCCTTTGGCGTTCCAACAACTCGAACTCCATCTTCCCGCGCCGTCGGCAACAGGCGAGCATCCGCTGGTGCCGGCAAGGATGGTGAACGAGTTCGTCTATTGCCCGCGGCTCGCCTATCTCATGTGGGGCCAGGCCGAATGGGCGGAGACCGGCGACACCGTGGATGGGCGCCGGGTGCATGCTCTGGTCGACCGACCCAACAAACCGCTGCCCGATCCCGAAGCTCTGGAAGCCGACGACAACAAGGTTGTCAGCCGTTCCCTGACGCTTTCATCCGAGAAGCTCGGCGTTATCGCGAAAATCGACATCGCCGAGGCCGAGGACGGCGCGGTTACGCCGGTCGACTACAAACGCGGCAAGCGGCCCCATGTGGCGAAGGGCGCCTACGAACCGGAGCGTGTCCAAGTCTGCCTTCAGGCGCTGCTGCTCGAAGAGCGCGGCTACAAGGTCGAGGAAGGCGCCATCTGGTATGTCGAAAGCCGCGAGCGCGTCCGAATTGTCCTGGACGATGAGCTCCGCCTCGCCGCGCGGGAGGCGGTGAGCCGGTTGCGCCTGACGGTCGCTCACGGCCGCATTCCGCCGCCCTTAAGCGACAGCCCGAAATGCCCGCGCTGCGCGCTCGTGTCCATCTGCCTGCCGGACGAAATGCGGGCGCTCGGGGGCTCCGACCTGGCGCCCCGCCCCATCGCCATCGGGGCGGATGAAGCCCTGCCGCTCGTCGTCCAGTCGCAGAGGGCGCGCGTCTCCAAAGAAGGTGAAACCCTGAAGGTCGCCGACGAGGAGCAGGGCGATACCACTGTCCGGTTGAACGATGTGTCCGACGTGGCGCTGTTCGGTAACGTTTCGATCACGACGCCCGCGCTCGCCGCGCTCATGGACCGCGAAATCCCGGTCGCCTTTCACAGCCATGGCGGGTGGTTTCGCGGCATCGCCCACGGAATCGGCCATCGCAATGTGGAAGTCAGAACGGCGCAGTATCAACGCAGCTTCGACCCGACCTATTGCCTGGCCTTCGCCCGCGATCTGGTCGCCGCCAAAATTGTGAACCAGCGGACCATTGTGCGCCGAAACTGGCGCGGCGATCGCGAGCCGCGCAAGGCCGTGCTGGATCGGCTCAACGCCGCCCGGAGGTCGACGAAGCGCGCAACTGCGGTGAGCGCGTTGCTCGGATTGGAAGGCGATGCGGCAGCAACATACTTTCGTGCATATTCCGATCTGCTGGCGCCGCCGGGCCTCAAGGAATCGGCGGAAGCCGGGACTGGCTTGGCGCCGTTCCGTTTCGACGCCCGCAACCGGCGTCCTCCGAGCGATCCCGTAAATGCCATGCTGTCGCTCGCATACGCCATGCTGACGCGCCACCTGACCGTCGCGCTCGCCACGGTCGGCCTCGATCCCTATCGGGGATTCTTCCACGCGCCACGGTACGGAAAGCCTGCGCTTGCCCTCGACGTGATGGAGCCGTTTCGGCCGATTATCGCGGACTCGGTGGTCCTGTCGGCGGTCAACACCGGCGAGGTCTCGCCAAGGGACTTCGTGAGCGCGCCGACGGGCACGTCTCTGACACAAGCAGGGCGCCGCCGTTTCGTCGGTGCGTTCGAGCGACGGCTCTCTCAGGAAACCACCCACCCGCTGTTCGGCTACCGCCTAAGTATGCGACGGCTTCTGCTGCTTCAGGCGCGCTTGCTATGCCGCCATCTGCTGGGCGAACTACCCGACTATCCGCACTACCTTCCCCGATGACAGGTGGTCACAATGAGCGACGAGCGCACCTACATCGTCACCTACGACATTTCCGACACGCGACGCTGGCGGCGCGTTTTCAAGACCATGCACGGGTTTGGGGAATGGCTCCAGCTATCGGTGTTCCAGTGCCGCCTGTCGCGTCGGCGCCGCGCTGAACTGGAAACGAAACTGCGGGAACTCATCAAGGCGGGCGAGGACCACGTCCTGGTGATCGACATCGGTCCCGCTAACAAGACCGATATTGCCGTCATGAGCATCGGCAAGACCTTTTCGGCGATCGAGCGTCAGGCGGTTGTTGTATGATGGCTTACCCGTTCCAAGGATTGCGAATCGGATGCCAGCCTGACGCCGAAGTCTGAGCCGTTCGAGTTCTGCCCAATCAGTTCGAGTGGTGAGGCAACGCAGGAATATCGGGGATCGCTTGAAACTGTGCAACATGTTGATTTCTAGGAGAATCGGACTGTCGTCGGGACACGCGAGGTGCCGAAAAGATGCGTGCGGCAGGGAAATTCCCGGACCGCTCGAAATCGACTGGATTTTGTCTTGGCCGCCAACAGGTTGTACGGTGCCCGTATCCGGGGCGCGTGCGCCCCGGCCTCATTGAAGCAGGCTCCGGCTCCAGAGCCGGTCGCTGGTCTGGTATGTATCCGGGGCGCGTGCGCCCCGGCCTCATTGAAGCGGCACACGGCCCTTGCTGCGTGAGGGCCGTGCCGTGCTGTATCCGGGGCGCGTGCGCCCCGGCCTCATTGAAGCGAGTACTCGCCCTTGAAGATCTCCGAATCGGTGTAGTGGTATCCGGGGCGCGTGCGCCCCGGCCTCATTGAAGCAAACGGCTCCCGACGCGATGGACGGGGAAGAGGCGGTGTATCCGGGGCGCGTGCGCCCCGGCCTCATTGAAGCCAAC
>JAJDVM010000199.1 GCA_022826125.1 Defluviicoccus sp. | reverse complement strand
TCGATGTAGACGCTCTTGGTCGCCCCCCGCGCGGGGGGCGCGGATTGAAACAAGAGCGCCTATGAGCCGGCCCTGGCCGAGCATGTCGCCCCCCGCGCGGGGGGCGCGGATTGAAACTCGCCCAGGACGCCGTAGCTGGCCTGGTTGCCGGGTCGCCCCCCGCGCGGGGGGCGCGGATTGAAACGGCGGTCCTAGGGAAATAGAGGATAGGTGCTCGCGGCTCAGGCGCAGTCGCAGTAGTAACGATAACGATAGCAGCGCGTGCAGCGCCCTTCCAGCAAGGCCAGCCCTGTCCCGAGCAGGCCGATCCCACAGTACACGGCACCTGCCAGCCAAGCCAGAAAAAACAGCGCCCAGAAGATCTCCATGAGCCGAGGATAGCATGCCGAACGATCTGAGATTGCTGCATCAGCATCCGGGTCGATGCCGACGGTCGCCCGTTCCGAGGCGAGTCCCGGGCCCGGACCGTTACGCGGTGCGGGCCGTGGCGATCTATGGGCTCACGCGATACACGAGAGCCGTGATCGAGTCCGGCGCGAATTGAAATGGATGTCGTTCACGCCGATGCGTCGTCCAGCAGTTTGTCCTGCAATTCGCGGGACTGAGTAACCAACTCGTCTATCTCATGCTGCTCGCCCGCGTCGAGCATTTGGTCGCGCAGCTTCGTCGCCAGAATATAGGTGCACCGGAAAGTCCTCTCGATGAGTGGGGCGAGCCGGGCAACCGAATTTCCACCGTCCTCGATCATCGCGAGCGTCGCGAAGCGAACAAACTCGGAGGCAGGAAGACCCCGCGTTTCAGCGAAAGCTCTAACTCGATCCCATTCCGAGCCGAAAAAACGGATCGTGTGGCGCGACCGCTTTTTCTCTTTGGTATCCGTATGGGTGTCATCGGATTGATTCTTGTTCATTCCATTCTCCTGTCAGGTTGAATTCTTTCCTTTGGCGGATGCTGCGGGGAATGACGGAAGGGGGTAAAGACCGATTCCGGTTCCAAGCGAAGTCGGGCTCATCCTCGTTTAGAGAGTCTGCGGAAACCATGCTCGCGACCGCATCAATAGGCACGCCGTCCCCAACTCATGGACCAATCTCCATCTCGACGCGCTTGGCACGTGCCGAGTGTCCGCGTTCCATCTCTGTCTCGTAGGGAGGTAGCGGGTCGAGTTCTTGACGCCGGGATGAGGATTCGCCCGACTGCCGATCCGATCTTTGCATGTTGAGGGATTTCCTCGCGTCCGGTTCTCGCTCGGGTTTGACGGTCTCGCCGATCCCTTCGAGCGCAGAGATGCGCTCACCCGTCACCGCCTCAAGCCTCTCCTTCAACGCCTGTGCATCGTCGGTGACCAGTTCCGCCCGATCCCGGGCGCGCGAGATCTCAACGTAGAACGACTTGGCCGTCGTGAGGTGCGGATGGTTCGCCTCCATGGCGGCGATCACGTTGTCGACCGTGCGCCCCTGAAACGCGTGCACGGTCGAGGCCCAGGCGTGGTCGAGATGCCGGAGCTGTGCATCCCCTTTGCCGAGATCGAGCCTGCGCCCGTCCTCCAGGCGGAACGACACCCGATCTTTCCGCACCGCCGTAACCTCGGCGACGCCGCTGTTCACGACTCCGAGGCCCGCATCGTTGCGCGTCCAGCGGATGCGGTCTCCGGCGCGAAGCTCGAGCGCTTCCGCGCGGTAGACTTCGGTTCCGCCCCTGCGCCCACCGATGTGCGACGGCTTCCAGTTCACGACCGAACCGTTCGGACCTTCCAGTTGAACGGCCCTATTCCTGTGATCTACGCCGACCACGCGGCGTTCGTCGCCCTTCTCGACGCCGAGCCGCTTGTACGGCCGGTGAAAGGCGACCACGTCGCCGGGCGCATAGTTCGCCGCCAGCGCCTTCTCCGCATTGGTATAGCCCTTCGACACGAGCCGTTCGGTCTCCATCGCGGGACCGGCGATTCGGCCTTCGCGAGCGAGACGTTCTCGGATGTGCGCGTTGATCCCCTCGCGCAGCTCGTGGCTCGGCGCCATGACGCCCGTGCGCTCTCTGTTGTCCGGCGACAGCCGGAGCCAGCGCGCCGCGACCGCGCCGGCGATGTTGTCGGGTTTAACTTCGGCAACGTGGCCGCCGAGCTTCCCGAACGCCTTTTCGATCTCGCCGGTGAGGCTGGCCATAACAGCCGCTTTCAGGTTGGGATCCCGCTGGCGCATGATCTCGTCCATGACGGCGGTCTTCATGCCCGCCTGCTGCAACTGCGCGAACGGCTTGCCGGCATCGACGGCGTCGAGTTGTTTGGCATCGCCCACCAGCACCAGCTTCGAAATGCGGATTTCGCTCGCGATCCGCAGCAGGTCGCGGGCCTGCGCGGTGGAGGCGAGCGAGCCCTCGTCGACTACCAGCACCGTCTTCGCGAACGCGGCGCGCATCTCGCGCGCCCCTTTCCTGGTAAGCCGGCCCTCCACCACTCCCGCGTTCCTCGCAAGGAAGCGCTGCAGGGTCTCCGATTCGATGCCCGATTCCGCCGCCAGCGTTTGCGCCGCGGAGGCCGAGGGGGCCAGTCCCACCATGCGCCAGCCCTTTTTCTCCGCGAGCGCGCGGGCGCGGTTCAGCATCCGCGTCTTGCCGGTGCCGGCGTAACCCTGGACGCCGACCGTGCGGTCCTTCTCCGAGAGGAGCAGCTTCACCGCCTGTTTCTGTCCGGTCGTGAGCGGCCCCTTTCTCAGATGGCGGTCGACCATCCAACCGCGCATCGGCGCCTTGCCCCGTCCCGCCCCGGTGCGCATCAGGGAGATCGTCTCGCGCTCCTGCGCCACGGCAGTGTCGGTGGTGAGTCCGCCGCCGCCTTCGAGCGCCGGCGCAGGATGTACCCGGCCCTCGCGAACGAGACCGCCAACGGTCCGCTCGATCGCACCGATGGAAGCCGTGCCGGGGTTGAACGCCAGCGCGGCGGCGATCAGGTCGTTCTTCGAGAACACGGCATCGCGCTCGGACAGATGAGCGAGCGCCCACTCCACCGCCTCGCGGGCAGGTTCCGCCCGTGCGTCATGATCGAACAGACCGGCCTTACGGGTCGCGTCGATTGATTCCTCCCTGCCCACCTGCCGTTGACGGTGGCTCTCATTTCCCGCACCGTCCGGACACCGCTCCATTGCCGATGCGACCAGCGCCTTCGCGTCGAAGCCGAGATCGGTCGCCTGCTTTTGCCAGGTGTCTCTCAGCGCCGACTTGTCGACATCGCGCTTGTGCGCGCGTGTCATCAACGCCGCCCGTCCCGCGAGATGCGGGTTCCGCGCGGTCGCGCCCAGTCCCCGCGCGTCCATCGCGGCCTCGATTTCGGCGCGCCGCGTCGAAAACGCCTCGACGGTCTCCCGGGACACGCCCGCGATCTCGAACCGTCCGTCGGCGTGGGTCTTCTCTATGGCGTAGCCAAGTTGTTTGAGTGCCCCCGCGAGTTCGCTCCGATACATGGCGCCCAGGAGCATCTTGGAGGCGTAGAGCGACTCGTTGGCCATCGTGCGCCACTTGCCGTCGCCGCCCTTGAGCATGTTGGCGATCACCGAATGGGTGTGCAGCGCCGGATCGAGATTCCTGGAGGTGTCATGGCGGAACGTGGATATGACCGCTTTCTGATCGCCCGCGCGGACCATCCGCCCGGTCGCGGGGTCCTGCATCCGGGTCTCGGCGGCGTTTTTCTCGAACCAGCCGAGCGCCCGAATCACGGCCCGGTCGTGAGCCTCGACGATGCGCTTGTCGCCGCCGACCAGCGCGGCCAGGGAGACGGATTTCGGCGCGGAGAAGGTCAGATCGCGTCCCGGACGGTGGTGTATCTCTCCGTCCTTGCCGCGCTTGCCGAGCCGGCGCCCGGAACCGTCGGGGACGGCGCCTTCGAGCACCGCCTTGAAGATGTCGGGATCGACGGGACCTTCAAGCCCCAGTTCGGCGGCGCCCCGGCCCGCCCAGGCGCTTGCGGCGCGATGCTCGGGATCGCCCCTGGCGTAGTAGCCGTCCCGTTCGTAGTAGCTCGCGCCCTGGGACGGGCTCGCCACCGCACCGATGGAGGCGACCATCAGAAACCGTCGCTATCGTTGCAAGGCACGGAGCGCTTGGGCGGTCTGTCCCCAATCAGGCCGCCGTCGCGGCCTCTCGCCCGCTTGCGCGACGATCCGGTGGCTGGAGTCTCCACCGAGACTGTAGAAAATGCGTACATCCGCCAAGCATAGGCGCGGAACCAGGCTCTGAAAACGGGTCTCGGTTTTGGATTTCCTATCGTTCTCAGACAGTTACGCGCCAGCGTACGCGTATCCGCGCTGGCTTGCGAACGAAACATTCGATGGATCCGTTGGAAGGGGATCCCGGTTACGCGCATCCTGCGCGAGTTCGAGAGAAGATGCGCGCCCCCGCAGGAATCGGACCGCGGCCCCACCGTTGATAGACCGAATGATCGCGCCGGAGTCCGATGGTCTTCTACACAACCCCCGCAGTCGCAATATCGCACCGACGACGGAGCAGCGAGCGGTCCGATCCACTATACTTGCTTGCATTGCAAGCAACCGATGGTTTGGCGATGTCCCGCACCGTCAGGAGGAACGACCGATGGCCAATATCACGATCCGAAATCTCGACGACGACGTGAAGACCCGGCTTCGCGTGCGCGCCGCCGAGCATCGCCGGTCCATGGAGGAAGAAGTCCGCATCATCCTGCGCGATGCCGTGAACGGCGGGCGAACCGGTCCCTGGGATCTGGCGAAGTTCACGCGCGAGTGCTTCGCGCCCCTCGGCGGGGTCGAACTCGAACTTCCCCCGCGCGGTCCGATGCGCGAGCCGCCGGATTTCTCCTGAGGAGCCGGCATGTTTGCCCTCGATACCAATGTCGCCTCCGAACTCATGCGCCCGGAGCCGATGCGGGCCGTGGCGGCCTGGATCGCCGAGCGCGATGCGCAGGAGATGTACCTGACGGCGGTGAGCGAAGCGGAATTGCGCTACGGCGTCGCAATCATACCGGCGGGCAAGCGGCGAAGCGCGCTGGAGGCCGCCATGGCCCGCTGGTTCGACCAGGGCTTCATCGGGCGGATTCTCCCGTTCGACAGCGCCGCGGCCCGGGCCTACGCGGAGATCGCGGCCGGGCGCCGCGACGCTGGCCGGCCGATCGGCGAAGCCGACTGCCAGATTGCCGCCATTTGCCGCTCGCGTGGCACAGTCCTGGTCACCCGCAACGTGCGAGACTTCGAGGATACGGGCGTCAAAATCATTGATCCCTGGGCGGGAGCATGAATGCAATGCGCCTGCGCACGGACGGCTATGCAAAGCCCTGCCGAGATTGGGATCGAACCATGCAAGACAGGCGGCGGCAATGGTGCTTACGGGATAATGCCGCGGCCAAAAGGCGGTTGCCGCACCGGGAAACGCACACGAAATGAGCAACGGCGACCTCAACTGGATCGCGAACTACATCTGGGGCATCGCCGACGATGTGCTGCGCGATCTCTACGTGCGCGGCAAGTACCGCGACGTGATCCTGCCGATGACCGTGCTGCGCAGGCTCGATGCCGTGCTCGAAGAGGGCAAGCAGGCCGTCCTGCAAATGAAGGCGTCGCTCGATGACGCGGGTGTCGTCGAACAGGACGCCGCGCTACGCCGGGCGGCGGGTCAGTCCTTCTACAACGTCTCGCCCTTTACGCTGCGCGACCTGCGCGCTCGGGCTAGCCGGCAGCAACTCGAAGCCGACTTCCGGGCTTGGCTCGACGGGTTTTCGCCCAATGTCCAGGACATCCTCGACAGTTTCGAGTTCCGCAACCAGATTCCGCGCCTGTCCAAAGCCGACGCGCTCGGCGCGTTGATCGAGAAGCTCACCTCGCGCGACATCAACTTGGGCCCCGATCCCGTCATGGACACCGGCGGCACCGTCCTTCGTCCGGGCCTCGACAACCACGGCATGGGCACCATCTTTGAGGAGCTGGTGCGCCGCTTCAACGAAGAGAACAACGAAGAAGCCGGCGAGCACTGGACCCCGAGGGACGCCGTGCGGCTCATGGCCAAGCTCGTTTTCCGGCCTGTGGCCGACGACATCGAATCCGGCACTTACCTGCTCTACGACGGCGCCTGCGGCACGGGAGGCATGCTGACCGTGGCCGAGGAAACCTTGCAGGAACTGGCCAACGAGCGTGGCAAGCAGGTATCCACCCACCTGTACGGTCAGGAGATCAACGCCGAGACCTACGCCATCTGCAAGGCCGACCTGCTGCTGAAGGGCGAAGGCGAAGCCGCCGACAACATCGTCGGCGGCCCGGAGCATTCAACGCTCTCCAACGACGCCTTTCCGGCCCGCGAATTCGACTTCATGCTGTCGAATCCGCCCTATGGCAAGAGCTGGAAGACCGATCTTGAGCGCATGGGCGGCAAGAAGAACATGCGCGATGCGCGTTTCCTGATCGAGCACAAAGGCGATCCAGAATACTCGCTGGTCACGCGAGTAAGCGATGGCCAGATGCTGTTCTTGGCGAACAAGCTCTCGAAGATGAAGCAGCGGACAGGACTCGGCAGCCGCATTGCCGAGGTGCATAACGGTTCATCGCTGTTCACCGGCGACGCAGGGCAGGGCGAGAGCAACATCCGCCGCTGGATCATCGAGAACGATTGGCTTGAAGCGATCGTCGCGCTGCCGCTCAACCTGTTCTACAACACTGGCATCGCCACGTATGTGTGGGTGCTGACCAACCGCAAGCCGGCGCACCGCCGCGGCAAGGTGCAGTTGATCGACGCCACCGCATGGCACCGGCCGCTACGCAAGAACCTCGGCAAGAAGAACTGCGAACTCGGCGAGGACGACATCGAGCGCATCTGCCAGACCTTCGTGGCCTTCGAGGAAACCGCGCAGAGCAGGATCTTCGACAACGAAGCCTTCGGCTACTGGAAGGTGACGGTCGAGCGGCCACTCAGGATCGAAGGCGCGGAACAGCGCACATACAAGGCAGCCCAGATCAAAACGCTCAAGGAAAATGGACGGCGAAGCGAAGACGCGCCGCCCGTCATCAGGCGGATGCACAAGCGCGCCGAGGCCGACCCGCTGCACGGGCGCTTCGAGGACACCATCAACGGCAAGACCGTCGTGGTCGAGTACGAGCCGGATACGGACCTTCGCGACACCGAACAGATCCCGCTACAGGAAGAAGGCGGCATCGACGCCTTCCTGAAGCGCGAAGTCCTGCCCTACGCCCCGGACGCCTGGTATCGCCCTGATACGGTGAAGATCGGCTACGAAATCAGCTTCAACCGCTACTTCTACAAGCCGCAGCCGATGCGGACACTGGACGAGATCCGGGCCGACATCCTGGCTCTGGAAGAAGAAACGGAAGGGCTGTTGGCGGAAATTGTCGGAGCCGCCCGCTAATGTCGACGCAACGCTATTCGGCCACACTGCAACCCATCGAAACGCTACTAATGTGGTTCAAGTCCGGTGAAATCGCGATTCCCGAAATCCAGCGACCCTTCGTCTGGAATGCGGTCAAGGTCCGCAATCTGCTGGATTCCCTCAATCAGGCGTACGCGGTGGGTCACCTGATCGCCTGGTGCAACCCAACGGGTGAGGCTCAAGGACGGTTCGAAATCCTCGGACAAACGCATCCTCATCACTACGACGACTTCCTTGCGAAGCGTCGCCACCTGATGTCTCTGAAGATCAAGGTGAGGTTCGAAGTGCTGTCATGATCGCCAAACTCACGCCGTATCCAGCGTACAAGTCTTCCGGTATCGAGTGGCTGGGAGAATTGCCGGCGCATTGGGAAGCGCGACGACTCGGCCAAATCGGAAAGCTAATGAAAGGGCGTGGGGGCAGCAAGGAAGATGAGGTGGACCAGGGCGTTCCCTGCGTCCGATATGGCGACCTTTATACGACACACACTTGGGTAATCGCCGAGAGCCGCTCATGCGTATCGCGCGAACGTGCTCGAGAATACACGCCCATCCGGTATGGTGACCTGCTGTTCGCAGCGTCAGGGGAAACCGCCGACGAGATAGGCAAGTCAGCCGTCAATCTGATTCGCCCTAGAGCGTGTTGCGGCGGAGACATCATTCTGTTTCGACCGCGCGTTCGGTTCGATCCTCGCTTCGTCGGGTACGCGGCTGACTGTCGAGCAGCGGCGGCACAAAAGGCCAGGATGGGCCGCGGCTTCACGGTCGTTCACATCTATCCGCATCAAATCAAACGAATCGCGTTAGCCATTCCGCCGCTCCCCGAACAAACCGCCATCGCCCGTTTCCTGGACCACGCCACCGACCGGATCGAACGCTACCTCCGCGCCAAGGAGAAGCTGATCGCGCTGCTGGAGGAGCAGAAGCAGGTCCTCGTCCACGACGCTGTCACCGGCCGGATCGATGTCCGCACCGGCAAGCCCTACCCCGAATACAAACCCTCTGGCGTGAAGTGGCTGGAGGACATGCCAGCGCATTGGCAGTTGGTCAGAAATGGGCGGCTATTCGGTCAACGCATTGGGCTCGGTCACGCCGAACTTCCAATTTTGGAGGTGTCTCTTGTTACCGGTGTGCGTGTGCGCGATTTCGAAAACTCCAACCGGAAACAAATCATGTCGGATCGCGGCATGTACAAGCGCGCGGTCAAAGGAGACATTGCCTACAACATGATGCGGATGTGGCAGGGGGCGGTTGGAGTGGTGCCGCTGGATGGCTTGGTCAGTCCGGCATACATTGTCGCCAAACCGTTGACGGGTACTGAGCCGCGTTATTTCGACCATCTTTTCCACACTCGCGCCTACATGACCGAAGTGGACAAATTCTCTCGTGGAATCGTGAAGGATCGCAACCGGCTATATTGGGAAGACTTCAAGAAAATGCCGACTCCTCGTCCACCATTGAATGAACAGGTTTGGATTGCCGATGCCATCGATCGAATTGCCGAACTCACAAGCGTCGGGATACGAAACCTGCAACTCCAAATCGATATGGCCAACGAATACCGCACCCGCCTCATTGCCGACGTTGTCACCGGCAAGCTTGACATTCGAGAAGCGGCAGCCGGGATGCCGGAATCGAATCCGATTGCGGACGAGGACGGAAACGAAAGCGTCCAAGCCCAATTCAATCCACTATTTTCCAACAGCGCGTTGGGAAAGGAGGCAAACCCATGAGCAACTGGACGAACTGTCCGGCGGTGGAACGCAATCCCCGCAAGATCAGCGGCGACTGGGCCTTTACGGGCACCCGGGTGCCGGTGTATGCCCTGTTCGAGAACCTCGAAAGCGGAGCCACCGTGAAGGAGTTTCTCGAGTGGTATCCCGAGGTTCGGGCGTGGCAGGTGGCCGCTGTCCTGAAGCACGAAACGGAATCCCTCAAGACGCCCGTCGAAGCGTGAAAATCCTGTTCGACCACGGGACTCCGGCGCCCCTTCGGAGGCACCTCGCAGAGCACTCCGTGGACCGGTCCGCGGAGAGGGGATGGGAGTTGCTGGAGAACGGTGAACTGATCCGCAAAGCCGAAGATGACGGCTACCAGGTCATCGTCACCACGGACCAGAACATGCGCTACCAGCAGAACCTGACTGACGGCCGTTTGGGCATCGTCGTGCTGATGGCTACCGCGTGGCCGCGCGTGCAGCATCGAACGAAAGAGATCCGCGCGGCCATCGAGGAGGTGCGTCCGGGACAAGTTCGAGAAGTCCCGATCTGAAAATCGAGCACGAAGTCATGACCACCGACACGTCCGAGTATGGCCTCGAAAGCCTGATCTGCACCGCTTTGGCGGGCGAGACCTGCGCCCCGCCCGCGGCGGGAGAGGTTCGGGAACCCAGAGCCGGCTACGGCGGCGTCGGCTGGAGTTGCGGCAGCCACCGGGATTACGACCGCGAACACTGCGTCGATCTGGTTCAACTCGCCGTGTTCCTTCGCGCGACCCAGCCCGAAGCTGCCGAGTCCCTGGCTCTGGACGATGACGGCCCGACGCGGCGCAAGTTCCTGGCGCGCCTGCAGGGCGAAGTCGCCAAGCGGGGCGTGATCGATGTGCTGCGGCACGGCATACGCCACGGCGCCCACGATCTCCCGCTGTTTTACGGCACGCCCTCGGCCGCCAACATCGAAGCCCGCGAACGATTCGAACGGAACCGCTTCACCGTCACGCGGCAGCTCCGCTACAGCCGCGACGAGGCGCAGCGGGCACTGGACATCGCGCTGTTCGTCAACGGCCTCCCGGTCATCACCTTCGAGCTGAAGAACAACCTCACCAAGCAGACCGTGAGCGACGCGGTCGAGCAATACAAGAGAGACCGCAATCCGCGCGAAAAGCTGTTCGCGTTCGGCCGCTGCGTCGCCCACTTCGCGGTGGACGAGTCCGAGGTGCGTTTCTGCACCGAACTGAAGGGCAAGGCATCATGGTTCCTGCCGTTCAACCGGGGCTGGAACGACGGCGCCGGCAATCCACCCAACCCGGAGGGCATCAAGTCCGACTACCTGTGGCGCGAGGTGCTGACCCGCGAGAACCTGACCGACATCCTGGAAAACTACGCGCAGATCGTCGAGACCAAGGATGCGAAGACGGGGCGCAGGACGCGCAAGCAAATCTGGCCGCGCTTCCACCAGCGCGACGCCGTGCGCCGCCTGCTCGCGGACGCCGCCGAACATGGGGCGGGGCAACGCTACCTGATCCAGCACTCCGCCGGCAGCGGCAAGAGCAACTCCATCGCCTGGCTGGCGCACCAGTTGATCGGGCTCGGCCGGATCAATGACGGCCAAGGCGGCGCGACGGCCGAGGGCAGCGACGCCGGCTCGACTGTCTTCGACTCCATCATCGTGGTCACCGACCGCCGCATCCTCGACAAGCAAATCAACGACACCATTCGGCAGTACGCCCAGGTCGGAGCGACCGTCGGCCATGCCGACCGTTCGGGTAACCTCCGCAAGTTCATCGAAGATGGCAAGAAGATCATCATCTCGACGGTGCAGAAGTTCCCCTTCATTCTCGACGAGATCGGCAACGAGCAGCGCTCACGAAGCTTCGCAATCATCATCGACGAGGCCCATTCCAGCCAGGGCGGGAGAACCAGCGCCGCGATGGCGCAGGCGCTGTCCGAATCCGGCGCGGAAGGCGAGGACGAGACCTTCGAGGACCGGATCAACCGGCTGATGGAATCGCGCAAGCTCCTCCCGAACGCCAGCTACTTCGCCTTCACCGCCACGCCGAAGAACAAGACACTGGAGATCTTCGGCGCGCCCGAGCCGCAGCCCGACGGCGCCATCAGGCACCGGGCCTTCCACAGCTACACGATGAAGCAGGCGATCCAGGAAGGCTTCATCCTCGACGTGCTGGCGCACTACACGCCGGTGCAAAGCTACTACAAGCTGGCCAAGACTATCGAGGAGGATCCCGAGTTCGACACGAAGAAGGCGCAGAAAAAGCTGCGCCGCTTTGTCGAAGGCCACGACCACGCCATCCGCCTGAAGGCCGAGATCATGGTGGATCACTTCCATGACCATGTGCTTGCCAAGGGCAAGATCGGCGGCGAGGCGCGGGCGATGGTGGTGACCAACGGAATCGAGCGCGCCATCCAGTATTACCAGGCCATTCGCGACTACCTTGGCGAGCGCAAGAGCCGCCACCGGGCCATCGTCGCGTTCTCCGGCGAGCATGAGTTCGGTGGCGCAAAGGTGAGCGAGGCCACGCTCAACGGCTTTCCGTCCCGCTTCATCGCCGAGAAGTTCCAGGAGGACCCCTACCGATTTCTGGTCTGCGCCGACAAGTTCCAGACCGGCTACGACGAGCCGCTGCTGCACACCATGTACGTGGACAAGACGCTGGCCGGCGTCAAGGCGGTGCAGGCCCTCTCGCGCCTGAACCGCGCGCATCCCAAGAAGCACGACGTCTTCGTGTTGGACTTTCTCAACGACGCGGACACCATCCGCGATGCGTTCGCGGACTACTACCGCGCGACCATCCTCGCCGACGAGACGGATCCGAACAAGCTGCACGACTTGCAGGCCGAGCTCGACGCGGCACAGGTGTATTCGCCCGCGCAGGTCGGGAGCTTCGTCCGGCTGTACCTCGATGGCGCCGAGCGTGAGTTGCTCGATCCGATCCTCGACGTATGCGTGGCCAACTACAAGACCGACCTCGACGAGGACAATCAGGTCGATTTCAAGGGCAAGGCCAAGGGGTTCGTGCGAACGTACAATTTTCTTTCCTGCGTCCTGACCTGGACCGACGCCGCGTGGGAGCAGCGGTCCATCTTCCTCAACTTCCTGATTCCCAAGCTTCCCGCCCCGAAGGAGGAGGACCTGTCCAAGGGCATTCTCGACGCCATCGACATGGACAGCTACCGGGTCGAGAAACGGGCGATGCAGAAGATACTGCTGCCCGACGAGGACGCCGAGGTCGATCCGGTGCCGCCGGGCGGCGGCGGCCACCGGCCCGAACCGGACCTCGACCGGCTGTCGAACATCATCAACCAGTTCAACGACCTGTTCGGCGACATCGCCTGGGAGGACAGCGACCGCATACAGCGTCTCGTCACGGAGGAAATCCCCTCGCGCGTGGTCCGGGATACGGCTTACCGGAACGCCCTGCGGCACTCGGACAGGCAAAACACGCGCATCGAGCACGACAAGGCTCTCGAGCGAGTCATGGCTTCGATGACGAAGGATGACATGCAGCTATTCAAACAGTTCATCGACAACGACGGCTTCAGGCGCTGGATGACGGACACGGTGTTCGAACTGACATCGGCGCAACGGGGTGCGACTTGACCTTCACGTGGGTGAAGATCCATCGATTCCGAATTGCCCCGCAGTCGCTGCAATAGGGGCCACGAAAAATGAATCCGCTCGAATCCTGGCCGCCTGAAATGCTTCTGAGCGTGTCGCAAATTGCTGCCGCATTTCTCACTGCTTTCGCGACAATCGCATTGGTCGCCGTCACGGTAGTTCTGGCGAGGGCCACCAAGCGAATGGCACGCGCCTCTTCTCAAGCGTTTGTGACGGCGACAATCGAGCCGAACATCTGCGTTTGATGTCAAGGTGACGGTTCATCCAGACCTCCCTGAGAGCGACCTGAGAGGGGATGGAGCACTACCTCTCCAGAATGTCAGTGTGCTACGCCTGGGGCAGGAGATGAAATCGTTCCTAACGGACGCAAAGGACGTTCTCAATCAGATTTACAGAATCGAAGTCACCTGGAAGCGTAGTCCTCTTGATAAGTCCATTGAAAAAACCGAATACGACCACTACCTGCCCAAGAACCTCAGCAGGCTTGGTGCGTGGAGTCCAGAAATTCAAATTGCGGACCAGATTAAGAAATTGCGAGAAGATTGGAAACAAATTGCGCATCTGGAACGCGAAAGTTGTCGGTGAATTCCTTTGGGCGAACCGATAGGGACGAAGAACGGAAGCGACTGGAAGAGATGCGCGAAGCGCGACGAAATAAAGAGAAATAGGGATTGAATGAACCCGAAGAAGGTGTTCCGCTCTCGCTCGCCGACGTTTGAATTCCGGCGCATAATCTGAACGCGAATCCAATTTGGGCTTGCCGGCTTGGATGTCCCCCAAGTCGGACGTGACGCCAATCCACGAAGGCGATGCGACGGTGCCGACAGAGACGACCTTTACATCCAGTCGCTGCCGGTCGTCGCTGAGCGATCCGCATCGGATCGGTCGACGGCGTTTTTGGGTGCGGACGCGCCGTTACCTTCGCCCGCTGGCACGGCGCTTCCAGCACTCCCCGAGCCGGACTGTGGAACGCGCCCCTCGGTCGCCGTCACGTTGCCTTCGCGCTTGGGCTGGGGCGGCGCTTTGGCATCGCGGGCGTTCCTGTCCCGGCCCGACCCGGCGTTTTGCGCCGCAGCCTTATTCGGTTTCCGGCCCTTGCCACGCCGGGTCTTGCCGGATGGTCTCGATCCGGTGTCCGGCTCCAACGGCGGAAGCAGCAGAAGCTCGCCGCGCGGCACCACCGCGTCGTCCTTCGCCTCCGCAGGCCGCTTCGACGGCGGCGCGGATTTCGAATCTGCGCTCGCTTTCGCCGCTTCCTCCGGCGTAGCCGGTCGCCTCGGCACGAACCGCTCGGCGGCCTTGGGGCGCTTCACGTAGTCGAGCCGGATCCGGGCGACCGGGAGCGGGCCGGGGAACCGCAGCCAGCCGTGGAGGCTTTCGAGCTGCATGATCTCGGAAGCCAGCGCGAGCGGACGCAGCTCGCGCTTCGGCGTCAGAGAGACTCCGTCGCGGATGGTGTTGGCACCATAGCTGAACCCCTCGGCGATCTCCTCGACCTCGGCACGCCCGAGGCTGTCGGCAGACCATTGCGCAGTGTCGCGGTCCGGTGCGGCGAGCACCACGCGCGTGCCGCACAACCCCGAGATGGTTTCCGCGCCGTTGCGCCCGTAAAGGTCGCGCAGCGCCGAGACCACCTGGATGCCAAGCACGAAGCAGCCGCCAAACTGGCGGGACTCGGCGAGCCCCGGCTGCAGGCTCGGCACCTGGTGCAGGGTCGGCAGCTCGTCGAGCACCACCCAGATGCGCCGCTCGTCGTCCTGCTCCAGCGACAGCATCGCGTTGACCGCGATCTCGAGCCAGGTGGAAATCAGCCCGCGCAGCGAGGCGTGCTGGTCCCCGCGCGAGGTCAGGAACAGGAACCCGTCGCCCTTGCGGGCGTGCGCGTCCCGGGCGCGCCCGTCGTCGGAGATCCAGTCGCGAATCGAGAAGGGCTCGCCGGTGTCCGGGAGGTATTCGAGCGCGCCGATGTTCGCGGTCAGCATGGCGCGCACCGACAGCGCGGTCTTGGGATTGTCGGGATCCACGATGGACTGCGCCACGGTCCCCTCCATGGCCTCGGCGAGCTTGGTGAGATCGGTCTTGAGCAGGTGCTCGACCAGGACGCGGTTCTCGGTCACGCCGCGCTCGCGCAGCACGCCCGCGCCGTTGGCGAACAGTTGCCTCGCCGCCGTGACCCAGAACGGATCGACCGTGTCCTTCTGCTGCGGGATCAGCGCGGCGGCCATCGTGTCGAAGTCGCGCGGGCTTCGCGCCTCGTAGAACGGCGACCAGCGGGGGCTTCGGGCGTCGAGCGGGTTGAGCAGCACATCCCTCTCCGGGTCGAAGAACGCGCGGGTGTAGTTGCCCATCTTGTCGTAGACGACGCAGCGCTCGCCGCGTTGGCGGATCTGCGCGACCAGATCGGAGATCAGCACGGTCTTGCCCGATCCGGTGGTGCCCGAAACGATGGTGTGCTGGGTCTCGGCCCGCTCGGGGTAGGGAACGCCCGCCAGCCTGTAAGGCGGTCCTGCGGACGGCAGAACGAGATCCAGCGCCCGCCGCGGCAGCGGCCGGATGCGGCGCCGCAGTTCGCCGACGGTGGCCGTTTCCGCCCCGCGGATGCGGCGGTTGCGCCCGAGCTGCCGGCCCCGCAGCCAGAACAGCGCGAGCAGCCCGGCGATCGCGCCCGCCGAGAGTTTCGCGCCGAGCGCGGCGCCGTCGAACACCTCGCGCTTCACCTTCTCGCGCATGGCGAGCGCCTGCGGGGAGGAAGCGATCTCGGGCAGCGTGAGCACGACGGTGCGCCCGTCGGGCTGGCGCACCTCCTGGCGTGCGGTTCGCCGGTAGCCGATGCCGAGCTTCGCCTCGGCGACGGTCACGATCGTGGCGGCGTACCACTCGTAGCCGGTGGTGCGGTCCCAGACCCGCCAGGCAGGCGTCGCGACGATCCCGACGGCGGCCAGCAGGAGCGCTGCGCGCAGGAGCTGGCTCCACATGTGCAGGCCGTGGAACACGGTCTGCCCGCCCCGCAGCGTGCTGCCGCCAAAGGTTCTCACGGGCGGCGCCCCCCGGCATCGGGCGCCGCCGCGAGGCGGAGCCGGGCGGTGGAGGGGACGAACGCGGCAGGCCGGGCGAGACTGGCCCTGCCACCACCCGTCTTCCGGAGATAAAGACCATGAACGTCAATTCGCCACCCCCGCAATCGCCAACCTCCGGCTGTCCCTCGTGCGAGCTCGACCGGTCCCGCCGCCGCTGCGAGCGCCTTCTCGTACTCGGGCCGCTCGGCCTCGCGATCGTCGCCACCGCCGTCGGCGCGGAGCCGGACTTCCTCGCGCCGCTGTGGCTTGCGGCCATCGCCTGGACGGTGCTGGCGAGTTTCGCGCTGGTGCTTGCCGCGGGCCTGCGCTACGGGGACTGGTCGGCTTTCCGCGACGACGAGCGCGAGGAGGATCGGGAGGAGGAGATGGACCTCGACACCCGCACCGGGGGCTACAGGTTCCTGCGCGAACGCGACGAGCGGGTCCTTGCGGACCGCAGCTTCCCGGGGGACGGCACCGACCGTCTTCACTGATCCGCCTGCCGCGAGCCATCCGCCGGCCGCAGGGCCCCGTCCGGCGCCTCGTTCCCGGCCGTGCCGAACAGCTTTCCGGCAAGCCAGCCGCCGACGCCCGGCACGCTCTCGGTGGCGTGGCGCGCCATCGGCTTGTCGAGCTCGGCCTGCACGCCGGCCTGTCCGCCGCCGACCCCGGCTTCCGTCTCGCCCCGCCGGGCCTCGCGTTCCACTTGTCCGGCGGCCATCTGCCCCTGTGTTTCCACTTGGGCGCGCCGGGCATCGTCATCCACCGTGCCCGGTTGCGGCGCTCCCACCGCTTGCGCCCGATCCCGCACGCCCGCCGACCACCCGGCGTGAGCCGCTACGGTCTCCCGCGCGTGCGCCTCACCCAGCCTTCCGCTCGCCGCGTCGTAATCGTCCCGCCCGGCCACCGAAGCCGGATCCGGTCCAACGGGTTCCGGAAAACGCTCGGCCACGAACGCGGCGGCGTGTTCCCGCAACGTCTCGGCCTCCTCGGGCGTCTGCGGCGAGGCCAGCCGGATCGCGCCCGCCGCGCCCAGCGGCCGTCCGCCCGCGCCGGGGCGCTCGGAGAGCCACGCGAAGAACGGCTGGCCGAGTTCCCGGTCGATGGCCTGCGCCTCGGAGCGCACGCTCGACGCCTGTTCCGCCCAGCTTTCCGATTCCCGGTGGGCGAGCGCGGCGCGCTCCTCAAACCGCTTGAGGTCCGACAGGTTGGCCGCCAGGCTCTCCTCCAGCCCCGCGTGCCGGCTGTCGCCGGTCTGGGTGGCGTAGCGCCGGGAGGCTTCGGAGACGCGCGAGGCCAGGTCCAGCACCTGGTGGCTGTCGGCGTACTCCCTGAGCCGGTTCCACGCCTCCGATTCCATCGTCTGGCCGCGCCAGCGCGCCGATCCCTCGGCGCTCACTTTCACGATCTTGTTCCAGCCCCCGCCGATGCGCGCCTCCGCCGCCAGCACCGCCATTTGATCCTTGTTGATTCCCGCCGTCTCGGCCATCCGCTCGTAGTGGCTCTGAAGTTCCTGGACCTGGGCGCTTTCGGATTCGGTCACGCCCCGGGTGTGCGCCACTCCTGTGGAGACGTCCCTTGCATACCGCTCCGCGAGCCGCGTGGCGTCGGTGACAGCCGCGGTCCGCGCCGTGCCGGCCTCGGCGGAGAACTGCCGGGAAGTGTCCCGCGCCTGGGCGGCGCGGCGCTCGTGCGAGGCGGCGAGCGATTCCGAGAGCCGCACGCCCGCCGCCGGGATGCGGCTGGTGGCGGCGCCCGCGTCGGCGACGACCGTGCCGTCGCCGGTGACTGTGAACGCCGCGCCGCCCGCCGCGTAGCCGGTGTGCCGGTGGTCGTCGACATGCGCCGACGTGCGGATCTGGCGGCCCTCCAGCGTCGCATAGCGGTGAGTATCGAGTTGCGTGGAGCCGAGCGCGAGATTGCCGGTCGAGCCCTCCCGTGCCGCCGCGCCGGCGGCCTCCTGGCCGACGTGCAGCACCGATGTCGCGAGCGACGTCATCCGGGACACTCCGAACGCGAGCGCGGCGGCGAGGAACGGCACCGACATCGAGAGATACCCGGACATCACCGCCACGTCGGCGGCCACCGCCCGGATGCCGGCCTGCGCGACCAGCGAGATGCCGATGTCGCCCCCGGGCATGAGCGCGGCGGCGCCCATGCGCTCGGCGGCCTCGCCCATGGCGATGCGGTGCAGCACCGCGTAGAGCGGTCCCCAGGATTGCAGCCAGACCAGTCCCGTCACGTAGGACTTGAAGATCGCCGCGCCCGCGGGGGTGAGCATCAGCAGCGCCGCCATCGGGAACGCGCCGACGTACAGACACTCGAACACGATCCGCAGCAGCGGCACCCACGTCTCGGCCTGGCGGCCGATGGCCCGGTAGGCGGAGACGGTCTGCGCCTCGGCGCGGGCCTCGGTGTACGCGGCGAGCGCCGCGGCGTTGCCGGCCTCCGCCGCCCACTGCCCGCCGGCGTCGTGCACGGCGTTCAGCAGCATCTGCTGGCGGATGATCTCCGCCGCCGTTCGCGAGGCGCCGACCAGGAAGTCGTGCGCGGCCGGCAGCGCCGCCATCAGCTCGGCGCGCGCCAGCGCGTCGGTGGCCGCTCCAGGGAACAGCCGCCGCCCGAACACGGCGCCGGCGCGCCCGGTTTCCGCGGCCCACTGCGCATTGAGCCTGCCCGCAGCGTCCCGGCAGGTCACGACCGAGCGGTCGACGCCGGAGGCGGCGTTGCGTTCGGCGAACGCCACCATGCGCGCGGGCGAGGCTCCCGCGGAGGGCGAGCGGGCAGTCGAGGTCACCAGCGCCCACAGGTCCGTGGACTCGCGCAGCTCATCGGCGGAGACGTGCCCGAGCAGCAGCGCGTAGAACACGCACTGGCGGGCGTAGCTTCTCAGGTTGCGGGCGAACACCGCGTCGGTCACCTCGAGCCGGGTCGTGGCGGCGGCGAGCCGCGCCCCGAAGATCATCCCGTGGCGCTGGTAGGACAAGTCGTTCGGCAGCGCGAACGCCTGTTCGGTCAACCGTGTCAGCCCGTCGCCGATCTCCGAGGTCGCCGAGGCGAACAGCGCCAGTCCGATCGGCACGTTGGCCACCACGGCCGGGGCCAGCGCCGGATCGAGCCGGTCGACGACCCGCACCGTCGCATTCGGGACGATCATCGCGCCCCACACCGCGACGAACATCAGGATCCACTTGCCGTTGTCCTTCCAGGAGCCGCCGAACGCGGTGCGGAACAGCACCCAGGCGAGGCCCGCCGCGCCCGCGAGCTGCGCGAGCGTCACGTAGGCGCCGCCGCCGGTGATGGCGGCCACGGCGTTCAGCAGGTCGACGAGATACGTGCCGCCGCCGAGGGTGTAGAGCTCGTACATGCAAGTCGTCCGCGTTATCTGCCGCCAGCCATTTGCCCGGCCCGCCCCGCGCCAGCCTTTCCGCGCCGCGCTAGCGGACGCCGCGGGCGAACGCGAGCGCCGCGCGCAGATCCGCCGACAGCGCGCCGGCGAGTTCGGTCTCGATCAGCCGGAGCTTTTCGACCACCGCGAGCGCGGCGTTGAACCGCGCCAGGCCCTCGTTGCGGTGCTGGGACAGCGCCGCGCGGTTGGCCCGCAGCCCCTCGCGCCAGCGCTCGAGCTGCTCGCCGTCGGCGATGTCGAGCGTCCCGGCGCGCTCCTCGACCGTCCGGTGCAGGTCGGCGATCCACACCTGCAGCAGGTCCAGCGCCACGGCCTCGGCGAGCGCGTCGATCTCGCTGTCGATCACCGCGCCGCGATACGCGGCGGCCGCGTTGATGACCCGGTAGACCGGGATGGTGGTGAGGTTCACCAGCCCCAGCGCGTCGGCCGGCGGGGCGGTGTCGTTGCGCACGGCTTCGGCGAGGCGGCGCAGCAGGTCGGCGACCCGCGCCCGGAACCCCCGGTCGGCGGGGACAACCACCTGGCCCAGAGTGGGATTGAGGCAGTCGGTCGCCGTGTCGCAGCGGTACACCGGCAGGTTGCCGCCGCCCTCCATGAGCACCTCGGTCACGCGGCGGTCGAGGATAAGCGGCTGCAGCACCCGCACCTGCGGGCCGGAGGCGTCGCCGTCCGAAGTCGGCGCGGTGACGATCACGGTGCCGGACACCGACATCGCGAACTCGGCGAGATCGGTGTCGGCGGCCAGGAACGCCGACGCCTGCACCGCCCGCCAGGCGTAGTTGACGTTCACCGGCACCTGGGCGGCCATCGCCCCGGTGGCCGAGGCGAGGGTCGAGTTGCGCCGCCCGCCCGCGCCGCAGCCGTGCCTGGCGGCGGCGTAGTCCGAGAAAATGCCCTGGGAGGTGCCGATGGCGGCGCAGACCGCCTCGCTCGCGCGGTCGTTCTTCGCCCAAGCGGCGCCGACCAGCGCCTGGGCGGTCTCGCAGGAGTTGAGGTTCTGGTTGTTGACCCACTGCGACAGCGCCCGGAGCTTCGACATCGTTTCGGCGATCACCGGCGAGATGGTCTCCAGCGCCAGCTCGAACGCGAACCCGGCGGCGTTCTGCGCCACCGCGCGCCCGAACGCGATCAACTGGTCGGAGTCGATGAACGAGAACGCCCCGGCGAACGCGTCGATGCCGCCGCAGCCCGCCCGGAACGACGGCAGGCTCAAGGTCGCGATCTGTTCCGTGCGCACCGGGGCGCGCAGGTACAGGTTGCCGAGCGTCCAGTGGCCGGAGGCCTGCCCGTCGAACGCCGTCGGCCCGGTGGTGTTGACCGCCGCGCCCCGCCAGAACGACTCCATCTCCGTGAGCACATCTGCGCGGGCGGGCGCGGCGGCGAATGGTGAAAGAGCAAACGCCGCCGTGGCGAACAGGACGGCCGTCCGCCTGGCTGCCGCCTGCAAGGCCGCCGCCTGCATGCCTGCCGTCCGCAGGACCCTAATAGTCATGGCCGGTCTCCCGTTGGGTGAGGACGAAGATGCGCTCGGCGAGCTGGTCCTCGGCGAGCACGCCGAACCCGACGGGCAGGACCTCGCGGGTTTCGGCGTCGAACAGCACGACCGCGGGCGTGGGCGCGCCGTCGAGGCCGAGCGCCGCGGCGCGGCCGTCATCGGGCACCGCCTCCGGCCAGCCCTCCAGCGCCTCGCCGGTCATCGACACGGCCAGCACGTCGAGCCCGTGGCGCAGGGAGAACGCGCGCAGCAGCGGCCCGAACACCTGGCATTCGGAGCAGGCGGTATGGCCGAGGTAGATCAGCCCGTAGCGTTGGGCGAGGTTTTCGAGCGCCGCGTCCCGCTCCTCGCGGCGCGCGTCGGACCAGAGCCGCTTGGCGAGCGCGCCCACCGGGCGGGCCAGGCTGTAGTCCACCTCCGGCGTCGCCCAGACCGTGCGCCGGAACGCGTCGGAGAACGCGGCGGCGCGCTGCAGGGTGGCCTGTTGCAGGCGCAGATAATGCGTGACGTTGTCCGGCGAGGGATCGAGGATCGCCGCCGCGCGGGATTCCTCCAGCGCACGGCGGATGGACTCGATTCGCTCCGTCGGGCTCGGCGACGCCACGGAACCCGGTTCGAACGCGTCGTCGAAGCCCTCGTCCTCCCGGTCGCAGTAGAAGTGCCAGCCCAGGCTCGGCTCGCCGCCGGGCGCGCCGCACCAGCCGCGCCACTCCGCGGCCGCGGCCGCGGTGGGCGCCGCCAGGATCGCCACCAGACAAAGCACCCGGACCCGACTGGCCTTGAAACGCTTCGCCGTCATGGGCTGCCCCCGCGCAGGCGGCGAACCCGGTCGGCCATGTCGGTCTGCGTGCCGCCTCGGTCAGGCAGAACAACGGCGGGCTCGCGCGCGCCGCTTTCGAGATTCTCGGTGAACTCGGTCAGATCCAGCCGGTCGAAGTCGATCCGCTCGATCTCGGCGACCGTGAACCCGCGGCAATGTCCCCAGCCGATCCCGAGCTGCGGACGCGCCTGCTGGTGCAGGATGCGCCCGAGCTTGGACCCGAACAGGCACCAGACCCGCTCGCGCTTCACGCACACGCCGAACACGCGCTTCGCGCAGCGCCGCCCCAGGTAATGGGTGTTGCCGGCGTGGCGTTCCTCGGCCAGTTCCTTCTCCTCCGCCGAGCAGTTGGCGAGCCCCACCAGCAGCCCGGAGTCCTTGCAGCAGTTGGCGAGGCCCGCGAACTTGATTTCGCAGGTGCGGCGCTGGCCCGCAAAGAACCGCAGGTCGTTGCGGTCGAACTCGTCGCCGCCCATCTCCAGCACCATGTTCAGCATGGCCGCGGAGCGGGCGAAGCCCGTGTTGGCTTCCGACGCCACGGTCTCGCAGCCGGCGCCGACGCAGTACGACGCGCTCCCGCAGGCGCCCCCGCGCCCGGCGTCGGTGACGCCCGCTCCGCAATCCGCCGAGCCGCCCGAGGCGAGGCCGTCCGTGCGATGGCCCGCGGCCAGCGGATCGATTTGCACGGTCCGGCTTCGCGCGACCAGCGGATCGTCGGCCGGAACCGGGACGTCGGGCCGCACGGCCGCCCCGTCGATCACCGCGCGCCCGGCCGAGCCGCCGGGGTCATTCGGATCGGCCAGCCGCAACCGCGCCGCGTTCTCCATGCCGGCGTCGGTCAGGTTGCGTTCGGGCAGGTTCGTGCCGGCGAAGCCGGGCACGGCCCGCGCCTCGGACGGGTCGCGCGCGATGGCGCCGGCCGCGGCCGCCCCCGCTTGCCCGATCCGCCGGGCCGCGTCCTTCGGGTCGTCGGCATGGGCCGCCTGCGACGCCAGCAGCCAGAGCATCAGGCAGCACGCGGCGAACATCGCCGTCCAGGCCAGCAGCCGGACGACGCGGGTCGCGAGATCGACGAGCGGCGACAGCCGGTGCGGCTCGGGCTCGCGCATCGCGGTCATGGCCGCGCCTCCCCGTGTTCGGGATGCCGGGCGGCAGTCCCGTGCAGGGAGGTTTGGACGAGAGTGGCCGTCGGAACCGACGCGGCCGCCGGATCGCCAGCGTAGGCGGAACCCGAGAGCGCCCAGAGCATGAGGCCGTACCCGCCGACCATCGCGGCCCAGGCGAGCAACCGGACGAAGCCCGCCACGCGCTCCATGCCAGCGCCGGTCCGGCCGTCCCGGGCGTGCGGCGCCGCCCTCACGGCCGCCTCCCGAGGCGTTCGAGGTGAGCGACCGCGGTCTCCCGGGCCGTGTCGCCCTCTGCGGCGATGGCTTCGAGCGCGGCCGCGAGGCCGATGTTCCCGGCGATCGCGTCGAACGGCGGCGGGGCGTCGTTCGCGCAGCCGCGGCTTGTACAGGCGGGGACGCCCCCCGGCACCGCGACGACGGCCGGCACGCGCTCGACGCCGAACAGCCGAAACAGCCGGGGATCGACGGCGACGCCAGTATCGTGGCCGCCGAGTCGTCGGCCGACCTCGAGCGCCGTGGCCCGCAGCCCCCCGGGCAGCACGCCCCGCAGCACCAGCGGCGCGCCTGCGCGGGCGGCCTGCGCGGCCCACTGCGCCCAACTCGGCTCCGGTATCGCCAAGCTCATGAACACGAGCACCTCGGCGGTGTTGGGGCGGTCCGGCGGACCGGCCGCGATCCCCGCCGCATGGCGCTCGGCCGGAAGCGGGATGGCGGCTTCGCCGCTGCCGGCCCCTGCCGCGGCATCGGCGGTCTCCGAGGCCGCCGACCCGGCGCGCTTGAGCGCGTCGGCGACCGCCGAGCGGGTCCAGTCCTTCAGGTCGCCGGAGTCGATGGATTCGGCTGCTCCAGCCTGGGCCTCGTCGATCAAAACGCGGATGTCCGCAAACTCGTCGGGGGCGGCGGCCTCCTCGACAACGGCTTCCGCCCGGTCCTCCGCCGCCGGCGAGTCCTGGGCCAGCGCCGTTCCCGCGCACAGGGCCAGCGCCAACGTCGCGGCGGTTCCCCGGCCGATGTTCCGCCGCGCACAAATCCGCCGTGCGCAGCACTGCCGTGCGCAACACCGCCCGGCTCGGGGGAGAGCTCCGGCGCGCTGTCCGAGGCTTTGTTTCACAATAGACAGCAATTCCGTTTCCTCCACAGCAGGTAGCCGAAGCTCTCGCCCGAGACGGGCAGTTCGCGCAACGATTCCCACAGCACCGAGGTCCGGCCCATGGGGTTGCAGCCGGCGGCCGGGGACGTTGCCGGCACCGGCTGGGTCATCTGCCAGCGGTACTGGCTTTTCTTCATGATCGGCATCGGGTAGGTCCCGCACAGCGCAGCCGTCCCCGACGTGCCCCGGGCCAGTCCCGCCCGGTGCAGCCGGTAGACCAGCCGCTGGGCGGCGAGCAGGGACGCCTGCACCCCGCCGACGTGCGCGGCCACGTTGCCGGTCAGCGGGTACATGCCGCCCTGGCAGCCGGCGCACCAGAACATCGGATCGAGCGGCAGTCCCGCCGAGGCCGCGGCGCAGTCCGCCGCGCAAGCCGCTTGCGCGGGCAGGTTCGCGAACAGCGCCGCCTCCGGGTTCAGCAGGAACGACAGCTCGTCGTCGAGCCAGGCCGGATCGAGTTCCGAGGTCCAGGCGATGTCGAGGCTCCCGCCCTCCAGGCACCCGAGATCCAGCAGCGCGCCGATCCACGACAGCAGCGGATAGACGTAGTAGTGCGCGTGCCATACGGAACCCGCCGCGCCGTCGCCGCCCGACGAGCCGGTGCGCCCGCGCGCCGCGGGCAGCCCCGGGTCGAGGTCGAGTCCGCCGAGGTTCGGAAAACACCAGGGCGTGCGGGTGACGTCCACCAGCCGCGCCGGCTCCCACACCCCGAGCGAGAGCCCGATGCGTGGAATGGGCGAGCCGCAGACGCAGATCGGCGAGGACGGGTTGGGCGTGTCCGGTGCGCCCGAGGCGCCGCCGATGTTTACCGGCCCGATCGAGATCGGGAACAGGCACTCCCAGCACACGTCGGCGATCGGGTTGACGAACCGTCCCGTGCAGGTCTGCGCCGGTGCGCCCGCGGCCCACACGCCGATCCCCACGGCGAGGCACGCGGCGACGATCCGCGACGGGCGCCTCACGACCCGTCCGCCGGGTCGGGCGACCGCTTCGCGGCCGATGTTTCCGCGTCGGCGGGAGCGCCGTCCGCAGATTGCCGTCCGCCAGGACCGAGCACGTTGAGGACGCCGCGGGGGCCGGCGACGACGATCTCGGTGACGGTTCGCTCGTGGCCGTCGCGGTCGCGGTACTCCCGCGTCGCGAGCCGGCCCTCGACCAGCGCGGCAACGCCCTTGCGCAAGAACTTCTCGGCGACATCGGCCGCGGCCCCATAGGCCACGACGCGGTGCCATTCCGTGTTTTCGGCCGGTTGGCCGTCGCGGTCTTTCCAGCGCTCGGTGGTCGCGAGCGCGAACGACGCGGCCTTGTTGCCGTTGTTCAGCGTGCGGATCTCGGGGTCGCGGCCGGCGTGGCCGAGCAGCGTGACCCGGTTCATGTTCAGCATGGCGGTTGCCTCCGTGGGTTGGTTCGGGGGGTGGATTCGGGTTGCGGGCCGCAGCCGGCCGATGGCCGGTCCCGCACCGGAACCTCGATCAGAAACAGGCGGTTCCCGTCACGGCCATGCTCCCCGCCAGAGGATTGCCCCCCGCCAGGGGATTGCCCCCCGCCAGGGAGTGCCGCCCCGCCAGGGGCCAGCACCGTGGGCGTGGCGCGGATCGCGAACCGCTCGGCGAGCTGTCCGCCGAGGTCGAAGTAAAACGGCCGCCCGTGTTCGCGCATGAGGTCGAGCGGACGGCCGGCGAGCAGCACGATCTTCGCGGGGCGTTCGCGGGCCAGCGCCCAGGCGATTTCGGCCTCGCGCCGCCCGTCGACGAACAGCACGTCGGCGGTGAGGCTTACGTGCTCGAACGGGTCGGTCCGCGTGCCCGCCGCTACGACAACCTCTCCGTCCGGACCCGCGTTGTCTTCGGTCACCACGATGGCGGGATCGAACAGGCGGGCGCCGTGCTCCGTCGCCGGCACGATGCCGGGCACCGGCTCCGGCTCCTCGAGCGAGCGCCGGGCGCGCGCCCGCGCCTCGTCCCCGAGACGCGCCAGTTCGCCGGAGCGCTCCATGCCGCTCAGCCGCGCCTCGATCCCGGCCAGCAGGTCGGGCTCGGCCACCGGCCAGGTCGCGCCGCGAACGCCGAGATCGCGGGCCGAAGCGGTCGCGGCGGCCATAAGCAGAACGACCGCGGCCGACGCCGCAAATCGGTGGTTGGGCCGCCTCATGGTTGCCTCTCCCTATCCGCACCGTCCGCGGCCGCTTCCTCGCGGATGTCCTGCGGGCCCACCAGCGGCCCGTCGAGGCCCAGCCAGGGGATGTCCGGCAGGGGCACGGCGCGCCCGAGGATGCGCGAGCGCGGAACCAGCCCGATCTCCGCGTAGCGGCTGTCGTGGCTGTCGGGATGATCCGCGTGCAGGTAGTAGCGGCCCGCAGGGATTGTGCCCGGCGCGATCGGCGCAAGCCGCCGGCCGTCGAGCGCGCGCGGCTTGGCCCGGCCGGCGGCAACGCCGTCGATCCGCACCGTGCCGTCGGCGTCCACGGCGATGTCCGCGCCCGGCAGTCCCCGGACCGCCTTGAGATACGGCGCCGGGGCGTTCAGGCCGTCCGGCGGCTCGAACATCACCTCCGCGCCCAGCGCGGGCTCACCGAACAGGGGCAGCCGCAGGTAGCCCCAGGCGTCGTCGGACCAGCTCGCGTTGAAATGCACCAGCGAGAGCAGCATCAGCCACAGCGCCAGCAAACCGAGCAGCAACACCAGCGCGGCGTGGCCGCGTTCGCGCTCCGGCCGCGCGCGCCCCGGGGTTCTCCGCGCCGTCATGGCCGGGGCTCCGCATCCGCCCCTCGGACACCCGCCGGATGGTCGTGCGTCCCGGTGCTGCCGGTCGCCAAGATGCTGTTGCCCGCCAGGGCGCGCGCGATCTCCGCCCGGACCTCGGCCGTCAGGTCGGGCGCTCCGGCGGCCACGCCGCGGATCGGCAGCAGCACCGCGCCGTGGCGATCCGCGACCGTTGCGAGCGCGTCCTCCAGCGCTTGTGCCCAGGCGCGCGTCGCCGCCGCCGTCGCCTCGGCGCTTCCGCCGGCGTTGGCCGCGATCGCGGCGTGCTCGGCCACGAGCTCCGTCAATCCCACCGTGGCGATCCGCGGGGCCGCCTCGACCATGTGCCGGGCGATCCCCGCGCCCACCGCGGCTGCCACGCCGAGGTTCAGCAGCACGGCGCAACCGAGCAGGCGCAACTCGCTCACGTCCCGAACTCCCCGGCGGCGTGGCCGCTCATCTGGCGCTTCGCCGCCGCCTCGCGGCGGCTGGACATCGACAGGTACGCGCGCGTGTCCCGATGCTTGAACCAAACCGTGCCGTCCTCGTCGTGGAACAGGTAGAAGTAGTGCCCGGCCCAGCGGGGATCGGCTCGCCCGGCGGACAGCAGCCCGGCGAGGATGGCCGCGCGGACCACCTCCTCGGCGTCGCGGACCACCGTCCGCTTCGGGGCGCGCCGGCGGTCATGCCGCCAGTCACGCCGCGAGCGGCCGGTCTTCGTTTTCCGGGTGCGTTTCATGTTGCGGTGGCTCCGCGCCGGTTTTCGCCGGGTGCGCGACATCGCCGTTCTCCTCTCGATCGGTTGGGTTCGCGTCCGCGCCGCCGTTGGCGGGCGGGCGGGTCAGTTCCCCGAAGCGCTTCAGCCACAGGCGCGCGGCCCTGCCCGGCTCGACCGGGCGGATGCGGCGCTTCAGCGGCGGGAACGCGACGCCCGCGCTCGGGGTAAATCCAGCATCCGGGAGATCGCGGCGCTCGGCCGCGTCGGTCATGCGCGCGACGAAGCGCAGGAGATCCTCCTGTTCGGCCGTCGGCGCGCCTTCGAGTCCGGCGGCTTCGAGCACCGCCCGGTCGATGGCCGCCCCGTCGCGCCGGTGACGCTCGGCCGCCCGGGCCGAGGTGGAGCCTCCGGCTTCGGCATCGCCGAGCCAGGCGATCCGCGCGTCGGCGAGCAGCGCCCGCAGCGCCAGCGTGCGGCGCTCGTCGCCTTCCAGCCCGTCGAGCGCCTCGACGGCCTCGCTCGCCACCGCCGCGCGCTGCGCGACGGAGTAGAACCGGCGGGTGCGCCCGCCCCAGCGGCAGGTGTTCGCCAGCACATGCGCCAGCGCCTCGAAGTCGATGCCCGCGGCCGTCAGCCCGGCCGGGTCCCCCGGCCACCGCTGCGCGGAGCGGGCCTGCGCGGAACCGGCCTCGCCGCAGGCGCGTCTTGTCCTCGGTGCGCTCATACGCGTTCTCCTTCATCGTTCGTTCGGTGCTTTGCGGATTCGGGCTGGGAGCGGACGCCTTCTCCGGACCCGGTATCGGCCCGCGCCACCGTCGGCCGTTCCGCGCCGACGACGCGGTCGATGGCCTCGACGGTGGACAGTCCCCCGGCCTTGAGCCGCTCGACCTCGGCGAACGCCGGGCCGCGCGAGGAGTAGAGCGCCACCGACCACGGATCGAGCACCAATCTCGCCACGCGCCAGCCGTCCGGGCCATGCAGCACCAGTTCGGCGAACCGCCCGTCGGCGGTGGTCAGGCTTTTGAGCGCCTGCTCCATGCCCGGATCGCAGTGGATGCGCTTTTCGGACTTGAGCAGCTCCACCGACTCGTCCTTCTGCGCCAGGAAGATCACCCAGTCGGAGTTCTCCCAGGCGGCGCGCGCGGCGGGGTTGGCGTAGTAGTCGTTCACCGACTGCGTGCCGGTGACGAGCGCGCCCCGGTACTTCCTCGCGCGCCGCGCCGCGCCTTCCAGGAACGCCCGGCTGTCCTCGCCGGAGAGCAGGTCCCAGGCCTCGTCGATGACGATGGCCTTCGCGCGCGTTCTCTCGCCGTGGTACATGCGCTGGGTGGCGAGGAACACCACCAGCATCAGCACCACCGCCTGCAGGTCGCCCCGGCCCTTCAGCTCGGCCAGTTCGAACACGGTGATCGCCTGCCCCAGGTCCGGCACCGCCGATCCCTCGAACAGCCGCCCCATCGAACCGCCCGGGCACCAGGGGCCGAGCGCGGTGGCCATGTCGTTCGCGCGGCGGTCTCCGCGTTCCGCAAGATGGCGGCGAACGGTGGCGAGGTCGGCGCCGTTGCCGGCCTCGTCCCAGGCGCCCGCGATGGCCTCGTTGATGAGCGCCGCCTCGATGTCGTCGATCGCGCCCCTTCTGCGGCACATGCGCGAGAGCACGCCCGCGAGCATCGCAAAACACTCTTCCCTATAGTCGCCGTCGGCTTGCGCCGCGGCGGCGTCGATCATCGCGAACGGATTGAGGCGCGCGGCGTCCTTGCCGAACGCGATGAACGTCCCGCCGAGCGCCTCGGCCGTGTGCTGGAACGAGCGCCCGTCGTCGATGACCACCGCCTCGCCGCCCGCGCCGACGATGCCGGCCACGAGTTCCTGCATCAGCACCGACTTGCCGGAACCGGACTTGCCGGTGACCGCGACGTTGTAGTTGCCGGCGGTGTTGGCGAACGGCGACCAGCCGGCGGGTTGGCCCCGGCGCCCGATGAGCAACAGCGCAGGGGGCGACTCCGGCGAAGCCGGTTGGCCGCGCCACTCGCCGTGCACCGGGGCGAGGTTGACCGCCGCGGAGGTGAGCAGGGTCCTCATGCGGCCCATGCGCTCCAGGTCATCGGCCAGGCCGCCCGCCGGGACCATCGGCAGCCCGGCGAGCCAGGAGGGCAATTGCACGTAGCGCTCGGCGGCGACTCTCCAGCCCTGGCCGTGGTAGATGGCGCGCACCGCCTGCTCGGCCTCGTCGATGGCGTCGAGCGGCGCGTAGACCGCCACCGTGTAGCAGGCGCGCACCAGCCGTTCGCCGTCCTTGAGCCGCTCGGTCACGAACTGCCAGTCGCGGGCTTTTTCGGGCAGGCCCGGCAGGTATCTTGCGATGCCGGTGCCGGCCTGCTGCGTGGCCCGCGCGGCCTTCAGGAACGCGCGCTCGCCCGCGGCCTCGTCGCCGGTCAGGACCGTGAGGCAGGTCAGCGCCGGACAGCCCGGCTGCAGGAACTCGCGGTGGAAGTCGCCGATCAGCGCATTGCCGCGCCAGCCCGGCCAGACCTCCGGGAACGCCGCCGCGGTGAGCACCCGCACCGCCACGTCCGCGCCGTCGGCATGGTGGAACACCAGGCCCGTCGGAGCGACGGTGAGCGCGCGCCCGGGGGCGGCGCACTGCAGGTGCAGCGGATCGCGGGGCGACCAGCGGCGATCCGGGCGGGCGAGCCCGCCGTCATCGGCGCCGGCCAGGTCGGGAGCGATCAGCTCAGCGGCCAGGGACAGCAGATCGTCGGGGTTGAGACGATGGGCCGTGGCGCCGGCGGAGGCCAGCGTGCCCTCCAACGCGCGGCGAAAGCCGCCGAGCGCGGTCTCGGGCGCCGGGCCCGGCGGCCCCGCCAGGGACGCGCAGACGAACACCCGGTAGTCGGAAAGCGTGAACGGCGGGCCGCCTGGATGCAGCGGGCGCCACCCGGCGTGCGACAGTAGCCGCTCGCGGCGGTCCGCCATCGCATCCTGCACAGGGCCCGCGTCCCGCCGCGTCCCCGACCATGCGTCGAGCGCCGCCCCGAACCGGGGGCTCGCCCAATGGATGACCTGCACGACGCAATGCTCCGGCGCGGCGTCGGCCAGCGTGCCCGAGAGCGCGCCCAAGGTCTCGGCGTCGATCCCCGCGAACGGCGGGATCTCGATCGCGAACCCGACGCTGGAGGCGTTGACGTAGAGCTCGGCGGCCTCGTCGAAGGCGCGCCAGGGCAACAGCCCGTGCAGCGCGGCCGGAACGTCCGGCGGGGACCACGGCTCCAGTCCCGCCGGGCCCTCGAACAGGTCGGCGAGCCGCGCCAGCATCAGTGAGCCCTCCAGGCCGCGGGCGCGATCACAACACGGACCCAGGATGCCTCGCGGTACACACCGTCGGCGTCCACATACGGCGCGATCCAGACACGGCCGATGGTCTCGGGAAGCCGAACGTCGGCATCGGGGTTCGCCGCGTCGGGACGCGGTTCCCGGCTTGCCCGAGCCCCGGTTGCCGGATCGTTCGCCGCCGGTTCCGGCGCATCGCCCGCCGGTGCGGAGGCATCGGACGGGTCGCGGCCGCCATCGGCTTCCAGCAGCCGGGCGAACCACTGGAACGGACGGCAGAACGCAGGACAGTCGCGGGCGGCCTTGGGCTCTGTGACCTCAATGGTCGTGCCGGGCGCGCTGGCGGACGTCTGCGTATCGGCGCGCCTCGCGACCGGCGGTTGCGCCACGGGTTCGGCACCCGGCACCGCGGCGTCGGCGTCCCGCACGGCGGGATCCGCGGAGGCGACGCTCACGCAGCGCGCGCCTTGGGCGAGCGGGCACTGCCAGTCTTCGCCGATGTGGGTCGCGGCGCAGCCCGAGAGCGCCAGGGCGGCCGCGGCCATCGCCGGCGCGAGCGTGCGCCGGAGCGTGTTCGGGTTCTCAACCGTCATTGTTCGTTCTCCGTGAAGGTTGGGTGTCGGGCCGACCGTCGAGCCGCGTGCCCTCCAGGAACACCACGGTCACGGCGGTGCCGGCCTGAAGCTGGATCACCGGCTGGTACTGCTCGGCGCGACGGATCAGGTAGTCGGAGACCCGCCGGCCGGCCGAGGCGGCGCCTGAGCCGAGGCCGGCGCGGCCGATCTCGTCGAGGCCCGTGTTGGCGACGGCCGCGGAGGTCGATCCGGTCGCCACCGCCTGGGGAGCGAACGCGCTGGAGACGCCCTGGCCGACGCCGGAAACGAGCCCCGCGAAGAACGCCTTCTCCACCAGCGCGCCCTCGCGGCTCACGACCGGGCCGCGCACGCCGGCCTTGCCGGTGCCCGCGATGAACCCGGCGACCTCGGTCTCGACCACCGTGCCGGGCTCGCCGCCCGAGCAGGTGAGCGTGCGCAGCCGCGCGTAGACCTTCTCGGACGAGAGATCCCCGTAGGCCGCGCCGGTGACGGTGCAGCCGTCGAGATCGACGGTCTGCGCCGCGCCGTCCTCGGCCGCCGTGAACGCCGGACCCGCGATGCGCAGCAGCACCGGGCGCGGATCGCCCTGGGAGGCGATGCCGGCGGAGGCGTCCACTCCGGCGATTACCACCGCCTCCGCATGGCTCCCGGCCGGCAGCCACAGCGACAGCGGTCGGGCGTCCTCGCCGCCGATCTCCCGGAACCCCGGCTCGTCCAGCGAAAACCGTTCGATGAGCGGCGGCGCCGACGGTACGGCAGGGTTGTTTGTGTCGGCCTCAGAAGTCGATGCGGTGCCCGTGCGTGCGCCACTGTCCGGCGCGAACACGTCGGTGCCGCCAAATGGACTGTTAACTCCGGGATCGTTGGCGGAACGGCCGCTCGCGGCCTCGCCCAGGGCCGCGGTAAGGCGGTCGATGATCCCCTTGGCCTCGTCGGCGTTGCCGCGGATCTCCTCCAGCAGCCGCCGATTCTCGTCCGCGAGCTGCCGGTTGTCGTTGCGCACGTCGCGCAGATCCGCCTCCAGCCGCCCCATGCGCGCCTCCGAGCGCCGCGTCCAGGTGTCCTCGGCCGTGTCCGGCCCGGCCACCTCCGCCGCGATGCGCGCGCCGGGCGCTGGCGAACCTCCGCCGGAGCCGGACAGCCAGAAGGCGAGCGCGATCAGCGCCAGCGCCGCGATCGCCGAGAACAGCACAAGCTGGCGGTTGCGCACCTGACGCGCGCCGCCGTCCGGCGCGTCGTGCCCTTTCGGGCTGGAAACGGTCGGGCGCGTTCCCCGGGCATTGGGCGACCCGTTGCTCATCGCCCCCGCGCCTCGCGCACGACGACCGCCAAACGGGCCATGGAGAAACGTCTCGCCGCCGCACCGCCGGCCGCGGACTGGCCGGCCGAAGGCCTGCTGGCCGCAGGCCCGATCCAGACCGCGGCGACGCCCGGACCCAGCCGCCCGGCCAGTTCCGGAGCTTCAACGGGAGCGGCGGCGCCCAGCGCCAGGACCAATGCCTCGAAGCGCGGCCCGCGCCAGATCTCGAGCGTGACGATGCCGCCCAGGGCGGAATCGCTGGCGGACGGCTCCAGGACATAGCCTGCAGGCGGCGTGCCCCTGGCGACGCCCCGGATCAGGTCGGCGATGACCGCCACGCGGTCTTTTTCGGGTGCTGCCGCCCCCGCGTTCGCGGTTTCCGCGGGTTCCGGCCGCACGCCGCGTATCAGGATCTGGGCCGGGCCGCCCGCGACCGGAGTCAGCGTCAGCCGGTAGGTCGAACCCTTTTCCGAGCCGATGAACAGCGCCACGGGCCCCTGCGGGGCCGCAGCCCCTGGCGGGGCGGTGGATGCCGGGGGTGCGTCGGGCGCCCGCGGCGCGGATTCCGCAACGGGCCGCAGGTACAGGTCCCCCGCCGCCGGGTCGTGCTCCACCGCCAGCCCCGATTGCGGCAAGCGGATCACCCGTACGATCCGGTCGCCGAGGAGCGCCACCCGGACCACGCCGTTCGCCGACATCTCGGCGGCGAGCTCGGCGTGGTCGGCGGCGTCCAGCATCCGCGTCCCCTCCAGCGCCTCCGCGACCGCAAGCCGCGGGTGCATGGCCAAAAGAAGTGCGGCCGCCAACGAGGCGGCATAGGGCCGCGTCAGTCGATGCGTTTTCATTCCTCGTCCTCCAAGTCCTCGAACCGCAGCAATCCCAGCCGCCCGCCGTCGACGCGGAAGGCGAGCCGGTAGGCCTTTCTCTCGCGCGAGGATTCCTCGCGCCCGATCCAGGTGGCGAGCTCGCCCCGCACCTCGACCGCGAGCGTTTCCGGATCGGCATCGACGCCCCACGGATAAAAGGCGCTCGACAGATCCCGCCGCGCCATGCGCTCGGCCTCCGACGCCACCCAGGCGCCGATGGCGCCCCGGGCCGAGGCGTGGCTCAGCCGCGTGGCGGCCTCGCGCACATGCCCGGCGTTCTCCGGAGTGAGCGTCAGCAGCGTCACGGCGGCGGTGCGCGCCGCGTCTTCCAGATATCTCCGGCCCGCCCAGGTCCCGCCGACCTCCCACACCGGCCCGGACACTGCCGGCACCAGCACGGTCACGGCCTCGCGCCCGGCCAGCCCGACCGAAAGCGCGAGGTTGGCGACAAGCGACAGCCCCAGCAGCGCCGCCAGCGCGAGGCGCGTGTCGCGGGCTTTCCGGCCCGCCGCTTCCCGAGCCTCCCGGCGCATGTGTCTCGGCCCTCTCAGCCCAGGTAGCGGCGGACATGGCTCGGCGGCGTGCCCTTCAGGCGCAGCGCGAAGTCCGGCAGGAACCAGTACAGCGCGCAGTGCACGACGTTCGCGCCGCCGCCGCGCTTGATCCGGCGCAGCAGCAGCCAGCCGCCGACGCCGAGCACGAGACCCGTGACAAAGGCGTTGGCGGCAAGACCGAGTAATGCCGGACCCAATAGCGCCGCGGCCTCGTCCACCGTCCAGAACAGCCAGCGTTCCGGATCATCCAGACGGCGGGGAATGGTGTGCCGTACGGTGTCGTTCATCGCGACAGCGGGCGATCTCAGATGATCGCGGTGCCGACCAGGCCGGTGACGATGCCGACGCCCGCGCCCGCGGCCACCCCGACGCCGACCGCGCCGAGCAACTGCTGGGTGTTGAACCGCATCACCGAGCCCACCAGCGCCGCGCCCACGGCCAGCGCGGCCGCGAGCTGCCCGCCGGTGCCCCCGACGATGCCGGTCACCGTGTCGAGCGGCCCCTGGAAGGTCGTGTCCGTCGAGGCGAACGCCGGGTCGCCCCCGAAGAGCAGCGCGAGCGCGCTGAGCGCGAAGATCGCCAGTGTCCGGACGTCTTTCCGATCCGCCGCATTCGCCGGCGTGCCCGCAGCGATCCCTATTTGCCGTGCGCAGCACCGCATCACGCCACCCTCCGGCCCGCGGCGCGGTCGTCGGAGGTCGAGGTCATGCGCCTCGCCGCCGCCCATTCCTCGAGATCCGCCTGCGCGTAGAGGATGCGCGCGCCGAACTTGTGGAACGCCGGACCCTCGCCGGTGACCCGGTAGCGGTCCAGCGTGCGGGGCGAAAGCCCCAGAAAGGCCGCGGCCTCGCGCGTGCCCAGATATCGGGTGGATTGCCCGCTCATGGAAGTGCCTCCTTCGTTGTTGTTGGTCGGGGATGAGTCCCCGTCGGCGGTGTTCGACCGGCGCGGCGGGCGCGGCTCCCCGGACGCCAGAGCCCGGATCGCCGCGCGCTCGGCGGCATTGCATCGGGCCGCCATCCAGCCCCGCGCCCTCGAAACCGTGTCGAGCCGGGGCGAGACGCCCCGGCGCAGCCGCGCGACGAACGAGGGATCTCCCGCCGCATCCAGGCCGAGCACGTAGGGCTTCGTGCGCGTGATCTCGATGAACGCCTCGATCTCGGCCCGGAACGCGGGACCGAGCGGTTCCTCGCCGATGAAGCCGAGCACCTTGTCCGCCGTGTCCAGCCTTGGAATCCGCCCGCGCCGCAGCCGCAGCACGAAGGACGGATCGCCCAGTGCCTCGGATCCGAGGCGCGCCGGCGGGGTGCCGGTGCGCTCGATATAGGCCTGCACGGCGTCGCGGAATTGGGCGGCAAGGTCGTTCATGGCCGCCAACCTTACGGACGTGAATTATCGTTGACAATAGTGTCTGTTAGTGAATAAGCTATCGTGCAGTGACACCCGCGCGAGGACTCGCGATGCGAAACGACCCGGTGCGACAGAAAATCCGCGACCTGCTCTGGGAGCGCGGGCTCAACATGCGCGAGGCGTCGCTCGCCATCGGTCGCAACGTCAGCTACGTGCACGGGTTCCTTGAACGAGGCACGCCCAAGGTGCTGTCGCACCGCGACGCGGAGAAGCTCGCGGAGTTACTCGGATGCGAGGCGGAGGACCTGCGCCACGCGCAACGCCCGCCGACCCGCAAGGGGCGGGGCCGCAAGCCGCGCCGCGACAACGCGCCGGAAGGCTCCCCTGTGCCGCTCACCGGCATCCCGGAGGTCGAGGTGGAAGCCTCCGCCGGGCCGGGGGCGCTGGCCGGGGAGTTTGTAGCCGAAAAGGCGCGCTGGTTCCTGCCGGAGGGGATGATCCGCTACGAGGGCGGCGCGGTGCCCGGCGCCATCCGCGTGCTGCGCGTGCGGGGCGAGTCCATGGAGCCGGAGTTGTCCGAAGGCGACCGGCTGTTGGTCGACACGTCCCGGCGGGTGCCCGCCACCGGGGAGATGTTCGTGCTGTGGGACGGCAACGGGCTAGTCGTCAAGCGCGTGGAGCGCGTAAGCGGAACTGGGAGCGAACCCGGGTTGCGGCTGAAGTCATCGAACGCGGAGTACGCCGACTACACCGCGCCGGCCGGGGACGTGCACGTCGTCGGCAAGGTGCTGTGGACCGTAAGACGGGTGTGAGTTCCGTGGAACGAACCGCAACCGAACCGCCTCTCCTTCAACCTTCCCCGGCACTTGACGCTTGCACCACCCTTCCCGAGCATCGCCAATTCAGCCTCGCACCACAAAGGATCCCGTGCCGATGAGTAACCAGCCAGGCGACGCCTTTGCGGTGGCGGACCGCCATTACAGGAGGACAATTTCCAATCGCAGCCAGCCTTGGCGGCTCATTGACCCTTCCCATCCAACCAACCTCGATGCCCTTCTCGCGTGCATGACCGAGACCACCCTCGCGTTCCGTGCGATGACGGACTTCATGGCAAGGGGAGACAGCTTGGCCCAGGAGGGAGGAGGTGAAATCGCCCAGTCCGCCGTTCGCCAAATGTCGGTGTCTATACGCAAGCTGTGCATAGACCACCAAGGAGCGGCTCTGATGCGGGCGATTGACAGTCCTGGCTTTCATCCGTTGGGAGGCGAAAAGGGCAAGTTTAGGCAGGTTTCAATAGCGTGGACGGCCGAACGCCAGGAATGGGGCCTGGAGTTCGAAGACGGACGGCACGAGAAGATCGTAGTCCCCGACAGAACCTTCGAAATTCAAGTCGGGCGGTTGTACGGCATCGTATTCCTGGGCGACGAGGTGTGCGCGCTCCACTCTCCGTTCGACCTCGCAGCCGAACCCATATGCCTGAACGCCTGGCTCGACCTCGGCGTGCTCCAAGTCAACTCCGTTTCTTACACCGTTTGCGACCTGCTCAAACTGATTGCCAACGCCGAAGGCGCGCATTACACCGATGCGCTACCGGCTTTGATCGGAAGGGGCGTCAATCCGGAAGACATCCGCACGGGAGGAGAAATGAAGTACAGCTTGGCGAATGCCGTGCGGTTCGGGTTCTTCACGTATCCCCAGATCATCGTCTTCTTCACCGGTCTCTATCTGATCCGCAGGGTCCAAGAACTTGTACAGTCACTTCAGGCGGATAGAAGGGTCAAGACCAGCCGCGTGCTGGACGCTCTGCAACTCCAGATGGCTGAACTGAACACCAACTTCTTCGCTCGATTACCGCTTAGAAGAAACGTCCACGAGTTACTGATCTACGGGAAGCCCGACGGTTCCGGCAACGGCCGAACACGTCAGGTTGCCTACCGCGTGTGGTCGGGATCCAACCATTGGGATGCGCCCCCTGTGAACTGATGATCGCGTGTCCCGAATCTTGTCGATCCCGTCGGTCGAGAACTCCCTGCGTGTGTTTGCCGATGTGGACGACCGCACCGACCAGCCTCGGCGTCACCTTGGCAAGCGGAAGTTTCCGAGCGCGGACGCGGGCGCTCCGCAATTCATTCTGGTCGGGTGGGCACGGGTCGATGGCGCCTTGGCAGTCGCGTACGCGGCTGTTGCGGATCGAAGTCGGCATCCTGGGACCTTATCGTACACTCCGGCGAAGCGGCCGGTTTACGGCAAGCCGGTTGACGCAGTAACAACGGGCCTTGCGGTCGACGGCGCTTGGGTCGTCAAGAGACTGCTTGGACCGACCCTTGATGCAATCGGCGACGATCTGAACAAAAGAACTCTACGACGAGCGCCTCAAGATCAAAGGTCGCGCCGCCGAAAAGGTGGACGACCTGAAAGACGGCAATCGCGCGAACTTGCGCGTGGCCCAGCACGTTTTATGGAACGGCGCGTTCTCGGAAAGCGAATTCTGCGTGGAGTGTTACGCGAGCCTACTGGCGGCTTCGCGTAGCGCGGATGGGCTGGACGACAAGGCAGCGCCCTTTGTGGGTCGCCAACGACGTCGCGATGCTGGTCCTGGTTGGCAAGCTCAAACGCCGCGAAGCGCTGTCCGCGCGTCTCGGCGATGTCCTGAGCTACTTGTACCACGGCTCGGCCGTCGTCAAGCAGCATTCCGACGACGGCGCACGGGCGGGCGACCGGGCCGTTGTCGAATGGGCCTTGGAGGACTCGCTCGCCGGTGCCGAAGAAGCGTTCGCAGAGTTTATCGACAACTTTCCGCGCAAGGTCGCGAGCAGGCTGATGAAACGGCTGTTGATGCGCTCCGGTCGGGCGCCTGGATCTCGCACTCGAGGCGGCGGTTGCCGCTGAGCCGGCGGAGCAGCGGATGCGCGCGGCCTACGGCAGCATCGTCAACGTTGCAACCCTCGACCAGTGCCTGACCCTCGGCGTCGGGAGCGGAGTCATCGGCGACTTCGATGCGGGAGGGCTGCGCAGAGCCATGGCGCTCACCGCGTGCGTCGTGGCTGTGGATGAGCGCCATCGCGAGGAAAGGGCACGATTGGCCATTGTCCGCGATCCACCCGATGATCGGGCCGGCGTTCGGGCGGATTCACGGTAGCGTAAAATGAGCTTGGCAAACGCAACGGGCAGGGACAGGTAGTTGCAAGGACGAGGAGGACTGGCCAGGCTATGGACGCATTGAGAGCTTTCCTCCGGCTGGAGGCGGCGGGCGGCATACTGTTGTTCTTTGCGGCGGTGGTCGGGCTGGCTGCCGCGAACGGCCCGCTTTCGAACTGGTATGACGCTCTGCTCGGCACAACGGTGGCTGTCCAAGTCGGCGCCCTGTCGGTCAGCAAGCCGCTGCTATTGTGGATCAATGACGGCCTGATGGCCGTGTTCTTCTTTCTCATCGGGCTCGAGGTCAAGCGCGAAGTCCTGGAGGGCGACCTGTCGTCGCCCGAACAGATTGTCCTTCCCGGTCTGGGGGCCGTCGGAGGAATAGCCGTGCCTGCCGCGATCTACAGCGTGCTGAACTGGGGCGATGCCGTGGCGATGAGCGGCTGGGCGGTGCCGTCGGCAACCGACATCGCGTTTGCGCTTGCGGTCCTGAGCCTTTTCGGCTCCCGCGTGCCAGCGGCGCTGAAGGTATTCCTGCTGACCCTGGCCATCTTCGATGATCTTGCGGCGATCGTCATAATCGCTCTGTTCTACGCGGGCGATCTGTCCGTACTGACGCTTGCGCTCGCAGCCGCGATCCTCGTGTGCGCGGTCGCGGCCAACGCGTTGGGCGTCCGGAGTGTGTCCGTGTACGTATTGATCGGCATCGTGTTGTGGGTGGCGGTGCTCAAATCCGGAGTCCATGCGACGCTGGCCGGCGTGCTCATCGCCTGGTGCATCCCTTTGAAGGTCTCGGAAGGAACTTCGCCGCTCACAGGGTTGGAACGGGACCTTCACGCGCCCGTGGCGCTGGTAATCCTGCCGCTGTTTGCGTTTGGAAACGCGGGCCTGACACTGACCGGAATCGGCCTGGAGGAGCTGACACACCCGGTCACGCTGGGCGTGATCGGCGGGCTGGTGATCGGCAACCCGGTGGGCATTCTGCTGTTCACGGGTCTCGGCGTGGCGCTCGGTGTCACGCGCCTCCCGCCTGGCGTGAACTGGCTGCAGATGGCGGGCGTGGCGTTCATCTGCGGCATCGGCTTCACGATGAGCCTGTTCATCGCGGGACTGGCTTTCGAACACACTGGCGGAGCGTACTACGAAGTCGTTCGGCTCGGGGTCTTGTGTGGTTCCGCGGCGGCTGGAGTTGTAGGCTGCACCGTGCTCACGCTCGGCGTAAAGGCACAGAAGTCGGTAGGTACCCGCCGTCAGACGTGATCTCCCAGCCGTCAAAACGCGCCCCCCACGCGCCGACACACCCACCCGTGGAAACTCGCACCCGTTACGGTAGCATTCTGCCGCGGCAGGGTTACCTTCGATTTCGGCTTAAGCAGCTGAATATATGTGCAATTGTGGGAGCCTTACCTCCTTACTGGTGCAATATTCGGACGCATTGAAGGCCGTTGCCATCGAGCCAATTCCTACGTGCGGGTATTCCGGTACGCGTCCACCGGGGCTCGCGTGGTTGTCATCAATCGGCCATCCCCAACGGCACTGCACGGTCTTGCGCGTCGACGCTATTGCCGCGATCTGGTTCAGGCTGGTGACACCTTGCCCGCGTCCGCCCCGTTACCGCAGCGCGAAGCGCATCGTCAGCATGACGGAGTACCGATCCGTGTCATCGGTCCTTGTCCAGTTAATGACTGGCTCGCTGCCGTCCAGACGCAAATTCGGCGGATGGCTGCGCAGCAGGCCGCCTCCATAGGCCCCGGACTCGAACGTATCCGAGCGTTTCCACTGAACCTTGAGCCCCACGGAGACAGTGTCCGTGAGTTGACGCGAGGCGCCGGCAAGCACGAGGAACCCGGCCATGGTGTCTTTGAGCACCCACCGGCCTGCGCTGACCGTCCCGGACAGATTACGGAGTATCTCATCCGCATTGGGCTGGTCGCGCCCGGTCAGGATATCGTCGGGGTCGGCGCTTCGGGCCCAGACCCAGGAGAAGTCCTTGCGCACCCGCGCCAAGCCCACGCCCACGCCCGCGAAGGGCGTCCACTGGCTGCGGTTCGGCCAGTCACGATAAACGACGGCATACAGTTCATCGGAACTGGCAGTTCCCAGCGATTCCTCGCCTATGGACAGTTCGTTACCGATCTTGTCGAAGTCCACGCCCGAGGCGTCGGTCGAGGATACCGTCTGATGGAAATCCGTCGTGTTGTAGCCATAGATTGCGGCGACCCTGAATCGCGGCGAGAAGCGATACCCGATCTCCGCCTCAGCGGAGAAACCCCGGCCACCGTCAAAGGGCGCGGCCCAACCGTCCCCTGCGCCGCGGTCGGGCGTGGTACAGCCAAGTACGGACAGCGCCCGTGGATTGATGTACTCGTCGCAGATGCTCGCGCGATCGTTGCTGCGGCTGCGCATTGTGACGTCGCCGGAGCCGTTGCCGCCAAGCGAAACGCTCGCATACAACGGGTCGGCTCGCCCGTGGGCGCACAGCAGCAGCGTCGATCCGAAAACTCCGAGCAGCACGGCAACGCGCGCGCGCAGGGACCGCCGGTTGCCAATGGGCCGGAGAACACGTGTTTCGTTCCGACAGTACGCGAAGCTCGCACTCCGCGCGGGGGCATGCTCCATCCTCAAGCGGTTTGCTTTCATCGATTCTCCGAAGCCGAAACGCTCAACGCGGTACTCACCGGCCTCGGCGGCACCTCAATCGATGGGGATGCGGATGACCACGCCCCCCATCACATCCCCAACCTTGAGATCGGTTCGCGGCGAATCCCTGTGACTGTTGTGGCAGTTGACGCAGGCTTCGACGATTGCGCGATCCGGGTACACCGCCGCGAAATACCGCTCCCCGCCCAGTTCCTCCTCACCGTAGAAGTTCTCGTCCGGGTTATCGGCCACGAATTCCAGGGCTTCTTGCTCCAGCTCTGTTGCCGGTCCGTTGTTCCTGTTGATCGGATTGAGCGAGAGCAGAGCGTAGGAGAAGTCCTCGGTGTTGTCCATCACCGTCTCGGCGCCGAAGCGGAACATCTGCGCCGGCAGCGGCAGCGCCGCCTCGTCCTCGAAGTGCTCCGATGCGGTGAGGATTTCCTCGTCGACCGTGAGCCGTTGCACCACCATGCGAGTATAGACCTCGCGATCGGCCGACATGACCCGATAGAGCATGTCGGCGACTCTCGGGTAGGGCATGTCCTGGGCTGCGGCATCCATCGCGATCCCGGCGGCGACCGCGACCGCGACAGCGATCGTGAATATCCTGTATCTCATCTTTTTGCTCCTCCGCCCTCTGCCTGATTCTAAGGATGGATTTCCCGCCGGTCACGCCGCAGTCACCGGGCCGTACCGCCCTCATCCCCGGCGGAGCGCCGCAGGGCCCATTCCATGCTCTCAACGTGGACGGAAGGGGTTCCCCTGAAGTTGCGGTCGACCAGGTCGGCGTCGGCCAGCGCATCGAGCGAGAAATCCAGGCCGTGGCAGTCGAGGCAAACGGGCCGGATCATCTTGTCGTTCGGACGCAGGGTGTCGTTCTGGTTGTGGTTGGCCGCGATCGTTTCGCGGTTTTCGGTCATGGGCATGTGGCAGGTCGCGCAACTCACGCCGGCGCCGGGCGGCGCTTCGCCGGACACTTCCGCTTGCCAAAGCCTGTGGTGAGGGCTGTCGGCATAGGCCCGCGTGTGGCTATCGTCGTGACAGGATGCACAGGCTTCGACGGCCGCCCGCACGGTGTCCGCATCGTGGGGCCGGTGACAGGCGCCGCAATCGAGCGCCCGGTGCGCCTCCGCGTCGGCCCGCATCGGCAGGCGCGCTTCGCCGACGGTCATGCGCGCGGGCGGGGCCGGGTCGGCGAGCCAGTCCGCCACGATCTGCGGGACCACGCGGGACAGGCCGACCCTCTTGAGTCCCGCCACCGGGTTGCGGGGCAGCGCGATGCCGGGGTGTTCGCGCATGCCGTGCCGGCCTCTGGCAAAGGACCGCGCCTGCGGTTCGTGACAGGATCTGCACGCCCGGGTTGACGGCGACTCGACCCAGTGGGCCGTCACATCGGCCGGCCCGGAGCCGGCGGCGAGACCCTCCGCATGACACGCGGTGCAATTGACTCCCGCCGCCGCATGGCCGGAACCCGCCCACTGCATGAGAATGTCCGTGTCGGCGAATGCGGCGTCGGGCGCGACCGCCTCGTCGCGCCCGAGTGCTGTCCCCGAGGTCCGTTCCAGTGCGCGGAAACGCGCGGTTGCTCCGTGGATCGGCTCGGGCCGCAGCGCCGGTCCGCCGGCGTGCTCGGCCAGGAAGTCCTCGTACAGCGCCCGATTGTCGTGGTAGTTGTGGCAACCCGCCGTTGCGCAGGTTGCGAAGGCGAGACCGGCGTGGCTCGGCCGGTCCAGACGGACATCCTCGTCGCCTTCGGAGTGGCACGCGACGCAGAAGTCCGTTGCGACCGTGACCGCGCCTGTCCGGGTGATCTCGGGCCGATGTTCGGCATGACAACTCGTACACAGGCGCGCATCGAGCTTTTCCCAATACGCCGCCATTCTCGGGTTGCGAAACACCGAGCGGGGATGGCTGTCGTTGGCGGCGTCCAATTCATCCTCGTGGCAGTTTCGGCAGGTCTCGTTCAGCGCCCGCTCGGCCGCCGCCGCGTCGGCGAACGGCGCTGCCGCATGGCAGGTCTCGCAGGCCATCTCGATCTGATGGTGGGCATCGGTGGTCCTGCCGATGAGCAGCGCGCGGCGGTCGCCGCCCACCAGCATCGTGGCCGCAACGTACGCCGCAGCGAGCAGCGTCAGCCCCACCAAGCACAAAATCAGCTTCTGCGACACCCGGGCCTCTCAGTACAGGTACGCCGCAAGAATATGCACGGCCAACAGGGCCGGCAGCGGACAGATGGCCGCGACATGCAGCCACAGCAGGACGCCGCGCGGTTGGCCCATCCTGCCGATCCCCATCTGCCGCAGCCGGTGGACGGCGCCGATTGCGATGCCGGCAAGCGCGCCGGAAAGCAGCGTCGCGAGGTAGAAGCCCATGAACGCCGCGTTGAAGTTGACGCCGACACGAAAACCGGTGTGGGCGAACAGCGCGAGCACGCAGGCGACGCCGACGACGACATGGGCGAAACGCCACCGGCGCAGGCTGGCGATACGGGAGACAAGCCGCCTCCGGACAGCCACGCCGATGACGAGTCCGGCGACGCTGAGCGCCAGCAACAGGTAGCCGCTCCACTGCTGCCAGAACCCGTCGAACCAGAGACTCCACAGAACGCTGGGGCCGAACCGATCCGGCACCGGCACGCGGGGGGCCAGCAGCACGGTGCCGGTCCCCGCAACTGCGGCGACGGATAACGAGAGCAGCAGTTTCTGGGTGCGTTCCGCCTGGGCCTTGGCCGCGGTCACGATCGTGCGCTGGATGTCCGCGATGGTGCCGGCGACCTCGCGGCCGATGAGGTCCATCCGGCGCAACTGCGCGATCCGGGATTGCTCGATTTCCCGGTCCGGGACGATCTCGGGCAAGATTTGGCAGGCATCGGCCAGCGAGATCAGCGCGATGTCGCGGGGGTCGGGAATGGGGTCGGCAAGCGCACGCTCGATGCGCGCCTTGATCGCCCGTTCCGCACCGTCATCGAGCGTGGGATGGCGCACGGAGCCGAATGCCCACAGGAACCGCTCCTCGCGCCGTTCCAGGATGCCGCGCTCGACAAGGCTTGCGAGCGCCTGCTCGCGAATCGTGGCGCTATCCTCGGTAGATAGCACGCGGATCCAGGTCTGCGTGTCCGCCGTGTCCGTCCGCGAAGCGATCCTGGCGAGAACCGTGTCGAGCATCGGATTGCCGGTCGGATCTTCGGTGATGACAACCAGAGCCTCAAGGTCGGTGTCGATGCGGTACGCGAAGGCCAGATCCATCAGAATCGCACCGGCCAGCGCGCACTCAAAGGCGTGTTGCCGGATCGGCAGGAACGCGCCGTCTTCGTCGCCGAGCAGCAGCAGGATCTCTTCGGTGAATGTCAGCATGCGCGCCTGCGCAACCGCCTTTACGAACCGCGTTCAGTCATCGGCGCTTCGTCCTGACAATTCGCTTGCCTGGACAGCGATGGCCTGCATCACTTGGTTGCCGACGCAATCTCACGACGGCAGTCCCGTTTCAGTATCGTCAAATCACGCTCCACCTGCTTGAGGTTCGCGACAACGGCGGCGTGGTGGTCGTCGACCTGTTGCATGGCGTCGGATACCGCGCTCATCCGGGACGCGATCTCGTCAACACGGCGGACAAGCTCGACGCACCGATGTGAGGCGTCCAGTTGTCCGAGTTCGGTTCGCAAATGTTTGAGGGATGCGAGTGCGACAGCGAGATCGGTCTTGTCGCTCTTCGACCAGGTCGTCGGAAACGCCCCCATCAGGCGCGGCCTTGGCCTACGCGGTGAACGGCTCTACCGGCGATCGCGGCGTCGCTGGCGATCCGGAACATCGTCCTGGCCAGAACATCGACGCTTCCTTTCATCTTGCGTTTACCCATTGGCCCCGATGTTGCGCCGATTTCCGGCCGAAGCCGTGTTGAGTCCGGGAGAGATGGACATCGCTGCCAGCATTGTTGAGTTTGCACATTTCGACAATACCGAGCCCGAACCATCATGTCGAATTACAAATAAGCCTGCGTGTCATCGCCGCACGGTGTCCGGCTCATGTCCGAATCAAATTCGGTCGGAGAAATACTCCCTCAGAAGCTGACCCCGAAATTGACGAACACATAACGGCCAAGCGCATCGAAGAACGCGGGGAACGTATTGCCGTTGCCGGGCGCCGTACCTGCGTCGGAACTGACTTGCGGGTCCGTATCGAGCAGGTTGCCGATGCCTCCGGTCACGAGGTAGTTCCCGTTTGCGCTCCATTCCGCCGTCAGATCCCAATAAGTCTCGGCGTCGAAGTCGATCTCGTTGGAACCCAGATCGTCGGTACTTCCGAGATACCGCAGGCCAAGGGAAACCCGCAGATCGTACGGCGTGTACAGGGTCGCCTTGAAATTGCCGCTCCATTTCGGCTGAGGATTCTTGCCGCAGTAACTGCCCCAGAAACCCGCGCACTCCAGCGCCGCCTCGCCGGGCAACTCGATCAGATCCGAGGTCAACAGGTACGTGGAGATGCCCTGCAGCTCCACCGGACCCGCCGGCGTGTCGAACTCGTAGTCGAAAATGATGTCGACGCCTTCAACGGTCTCCTCGCTGAGATTGGTGATCCGGGCCGAGATGTATCCACCCTGGATCCACAGCGAACCGTTGACCGGATGACGGTGGATCAGGTTGCAGAACGTCGAAATGCCGGTGTCGAGACACTTGTTCAGCGCGGTGGCGGCCGGGATTACGCCGATACCCTGCTCCACGTGGATGTCGAAGTAATCCAGGGTCAGCGTCAGCCCTTCGATGAATGCGGGCGTGGCGACCAGACCGGCGGTAATCGACTGCGCTTGCTCGGGCGCCACCGTCTCATTGCCGCTTCGCAGGATGTAGTATTGATCCGCTGGCGATTTCAGATCGGTTCCGTACAGGTGGGCCTCCAATCCGGAATTGGCGCAGGCCGACCGGCTCGCGGTCATGGACAGGCCGCAGGGATCGTCCGGAAGGTCGACCAGGCCGAAGCCCGTGGCGCGGAACAACTCGAACAGGCTGGCGTGACGGATCGCGGACTGGTACGAAGCGCGCAGCGCCACATCGTCCGAGACCTGCCAGAATGCGCCCAGCTTGTACGTGTTTGTGGAGTGATCGGTAGAGTAGTCAGCGTAACGATAACCGGCATCGAAGCTGAGGTTATCCAGCACGGGGATGCCGAGTTCGACGAAATACTCATTCACATCGTATCCGCCCGCCAGCGGCAAGGTGGCGCCGCCGGAACCGGAGCGGTCGCCGGTGCGGCTGGGCCGGTCGGGACGAAAGTCCGTGCTCAGGTCCTTGTTCTCGAAACCCAACGCGACCGAAACCGGGCCCGGGGCTCCGGGCAGGGCAAACGGAAACTCGCCCGAAACCAACGCCTGGACGATGCTCTGTTTGCCTGTGCCGCGAACAAAGGTTGAACTCGCGATGTACCGCTGTAGTACGTCTTCATTCTGATATTGACGGATACAAGCTGTGCAGTTTGATGCGAGCATCCTCGGTGGTGAACCGCCACTGGGCCGGGGCCCCGCTGGCGTTTCGGCGTGTCGCCCAGGCGGTGGCCTCCCGGTCGACGGTGTCG
>JAJDVM010000081.1 GCA_022826125.1 Defluviicoccus sp. | reverse complement strand
GCCCACCCCCCCCCGGCCTTCCCCCCCCCCGGGGGGGGGTGGGGCGGGGGTTGGGTGGGTCGGTGGATACGGCGGCTTGAAATCGCGACCGCTTCGGTGCATCTCTCCGGATGTCAGACCTGATGGAAACGGAACCATGTGGACCCTGCGGGACGCCAGGAACGGGCTCGGCGCCGTCATACGCGCCGCCCTGAACCGCCGCCGCCGGCGCGCGGAAGCTGCGCGCGGCTCCTTCGTCGACCATCTCCTCGCCTTCCCGGGCACGATCGAACGGGCACGAGCAACGCCCCGAACGGTGCATGTTAGACCCTGCCGGCCTCCGCCCGGCAACCGAGGGGAGCGAGACCATGGGTAGCGGCGCCGCCGGGCCGTCCGATTCCGCCAACGGCACGAACAGCCCGCTGCTCCGGGACGGCTGGGACTATGTCGGGGCGATCCCGCTCGACGACTTTCAGCCCTCGGACTTCGCGCTTCTCGACGCCCAGCGCCCGGTCTTCACCGCCGAGCGCCAGGCCGGGCAGATCCTCCGCATCGTGCGCGGCATGGCCGACGACCCCTCCTTCGGCTACCGGATCAACACCTACCGGCACTGCCTCCAGTCCGCGACGATGGCGCACCGCGCCGGCAAGGACGAGGACTATGTCGCGATGGCCTTCCTGCACGATATCGGCTTCGACATCGCGCCCGCGGCGCACGGCGCCTTCGTCGCCGCGCTGGTCGGCCCCTATGTCTCGCCGGAGATGGAATGGCTGCTCGCCAACCACGCCGATTTCCAGAACATGCACTGCCGCAACCACCCGACCATCGACCGCTTCGCGCGCGACAAGTGGCGCGGCCACCCGGCGTTCGGGATGACGGCGGAGTTCTGCGCGAAGTTCGACCAGGGCGCGATGGACCCGGACTACGACAACATGCCGATGGAGGCGTTCGAGCCGATGGTCCGGCGCCTCTTTGCCAGGGCGCCGCGCGGGACCGCCTGATCCGCCCTCCCCCGGCCCCTCCCGCAAGCGGGAGGGGGGAAGATGAGCAGGAGGAGGCGGGCGAGTCCCCTCTCCCCCGCGGGGCGAGGGTCAGGGCGAGGGGTTGAAACCGTCCCCCCGCGAACCGGGCGCCCGTCAGTCGTTGTCGCGCCGGGCGCGGGTGGCCTCGAACTCGCTCAGCGGCGGCGAGAGGTAGCGCCTGAGCTCGGAGATGTCGGCCGGCGGGCCGCCGCCCTTGGGCCGGTCGCCCTTGAGCGTCACCCGGTGCATCATCCGGCGCTGCGGATAGTAGTCGTGCAGCGCCGAGTGCTGCACCGCGCGATTGTCCCAGAACACCACCATGCCGGGCCGCCAGCGGTGCCGGTAGTGGTATTCGTGGCGCATCGTCCGGCGGTAGAGGAATTCGAGGATGGTCCGCCCCTCGTCCTCGTCCATGCCCTTGATGTGGGTGGTGAACGACCGGTTGACGAAGATCGCCTTGCGCCCGGTGACGGGATGGACGCGGACCAGCGGATGGGTGGTCGGCCGGTAGACTTCCTCGTAGTGGCGCAGCCGGTCGCGCCCCTGCTTCGAATCCGGGAAGAGCTTCTTGAAGGTGACGAAGTCGTGCACCGCCTCGAGCCCGTCGAGCAGGCGCTGCATGCGGTCCGACAGCCCCTCCCAGAGCGCGTGCATCGAGCAGAACGCGGTGTCGCCGGCCGGCGAGGGCACGATCTTCGCGCTCAGGATCGTCCCCATCGGCGGGGTCTCGCGAAAGGTCTCGTCGGAGTGCCAGATATCGGTCGAGGGCGGCGGGTTGCCCTCCTTGTTGTCGAAGACGATCAGCTCCGGCTGCTCGGCGGAGTTGGTCGAGAACGGATGGACGGTGAGCTCGCCCATCCGGCGCCCGAAGGCGACGAGCTGCTCGGCCTCCAGATGCTGGTCGGGAAACGCCAGCACCCCGTGCTCGGCATGCAGCGCCAGGATCGCGTCCGCCTGCGCGTCGGTCAGCGGCTTCTTGAGGTCGACCCCCGTCACCTCGGCGCCGCAGAACACGCCGGCCTTCTCGACCCTGAGTCCGGTCTCTTCCTCGACGGCATGGATCGCGGTCGTCGCCATGATGGTCCTCCCCGGGGGCCAGTGTCGCGGCGGAGGGTAGCATGGGAGAGCGGGAGGTGCGACAGGTGGGGCTAGTGCATCGGCTTGAAGTCTGGCCGGTCGCGGTCCGGTTGGGCATCCCATATGTTCAGCGGGAGGCATGGGATGGTCAGGCACGCGCCAAGAAGCTCAGCCCCGGGCAGCGCTCGGCAATCGTTCGAAAGGCAGCTGCGAAGCGGCGGTCCCATCAGCCCGAAGTAACGAGGCGTGTTTTTGCTTCAGGCAACCGGTTGATCTGCCGATAGAACTCTGTTTCTGTAATTTCCGTTGCCCACTCCAATCGAACCGAAATCAGGAATTTCGCGGGTTCCGGCCCTTGGCCTTCACCCCGACGAACAATAATGGCCCTTAATCCTGACAAATGGTTCAGGTCTCGCACATACGCCCTGAGTGGAGTTTTCAAAGTGCCGTAATGTTTACCCAATAGATCGAACAGATCACGATATTCGATCTCATCGACCATATCGAGGAGTTTGTTCAATATCTCATATTGTCTTTGAGCCAATGCGCGCTTGCGCGTCGATTGCAAGCGTCCATACATTTGTCCCATTATGTCGCGGAACAGGCTTCTTTGCACATGGGTTCTTATCTCTCTGAGCAATCTCTGGCACTGTATGGATATGCCCCGAAGGCCAAATTTGATGAACGGCGTTAGATCGTAATTTCGTTTTCTAACCTCACTTAAGCAGGCTAGATAATTATCCTTTTCATCATAATAGTAGTTGGACATTGCGATAAATAACGTATCTTTCAGAAGGGCGCGCCGGAGAACAAAAGCTTCCAGTGCCCGCGCCGTTCGACCGTTACCGTCATGGAACGGATGCATTGCACCTATGTGGTAATGCAAAGCCAATGCCTGCACCAGAGGATCGTGTCCTTGAAACTCCTGGTTTAATGCGCCGATTAGCTGCCGCATGGCGCTGCTGCATTCCGTCCCACCTTCAACGCCACGGTGACAGGGACGCCCGAAACTGACATTGTGGCCGTCGCCACGCAATTGTCCCGGCGGACAATGATCGTCGTCACAACCAGTTACAATGCGTCTATGTATCTCTTTGACCAAACTCTCGTCGATTGGCCGTGCATCCGTGAGTCCTTCTATCCATCGGTATGTGTTAATAGCGGCTCGGGCTTGCCGCTGCGACCGGCTGAAATGTTCATCGGGAACGTTGTCAGTGACTGCTTCTTCAAACTCGCGTTCGGTGAAGTCAGCTCCTTCGATTCGCGAAGTGCCGGCTACTTCGCGCTTCAGTTCCATTTCCTCGAGGCGTTCAGCCCAGGATCTCTGAAACGGAATATTGGCAAGAGACAGTATTGACGCCTTCGCCTCGGTCAGCTCGTCGATAACCGCCACCGGATCGTAGCGTATCCAACGGCCCGGGATGGAGTACTGGATTGCCATGTCGTCTTTGTAGCACGCGTTGTTTCCTTGTGCTAGCAAAAAGAAAATCTCTAATCTATTGATATAATGGAGAAAAAATTTTCCTTATCAGAGTTCGTTCCGGCATCGTTTCACTGTGATGTCCGGTATATGTCTCACGGATGATGCATCCGTTATCGACGCGGCGGCGCCGGAGCTGCGGCGCCCGGACCGTGCAACGGGGCGCCGGCTTCGCGCGGATCGGCGTCGAGGGCCGCGAGCATTTTCATCAGCCGGTCCAGCATTAACCGCCCGAGAGATGCGCGAGAAGTCCGCCGCCGCGAACCCGGTCAGGGCGCCGGCCCTGCGCACCGGGAGCCCGGACGGCAATGACCTGCCCCCGTCGACTGGTCCAGGTCGAATGTTAGTGCATCGACGGTTTCTCGGCCAAGCTGGGTGGCCGGCGTAGCGTAGCGTAGCCGGGCGGCCAGCTTGGCATGACGATCGTCTCCGGGGCCGGCGGCCGATATCCCAGGCTGCCGTGCGGACGCACGGCGTTGTAATGGCGCCGCCACGATTCGATGAGTATCCATCCGGCGTAGGCCGTCTGTTCTGATGGTGCGAGTTTTGGTAGGCTGAGCGCTCGGGCAGTGGACGCTTCGCAGGTGTCCACTTCGATTCAGGTGGACACTTAGCTGATGTCGATTTCCGAGGAGAGGCCGGGCGCTGGGAGCGGCGGTCAGGTCCGTCGGCGTCGGCGGCGGTGGAGCGAGGCGCAGAAGCGGCAGATCGTGGCGGAGACCCGTGAGCCCGGGGTCTCGGTGCCGATGGTCGCGCAGCGTTACAACCTCAACGCCAATCAGGTGTTCAGGTGGCGTCGGCTGTTTCGCGAGCCGGCGCGCGATGTCGGGGTCGGCCGGTTCGTGCCGATAGTCGTCGAGGCGGCACGAGGCCCCGCGAAATAATCCTGCCGGGGGCTCCGCCCCCGGACCCCCGAGGTAAACAAGTGAGCACTCAAGGCGTAAGCGTCCGGGCAACGCGGAAGCCGAAGGTGACGACCCGGTTCCCGACGCTGTACCCGAGGCGGATGGCGGAACGGAGGAACCACGGTATGTTGCTCCACGAACCGCCGCGCAATACGCGCTGCCCGCAATCACCGCCCGCCACCCAAGCGCTGCCGTCCGACGGCGCGCCCGCATAGTCATTGTGCCAGCAGTCCTCGACCCATTCCGATACATTGCCCGACATGTCATGCAAGCCGAAACCGTTCGCCGCAAACGAACCCGCCGGAGCCGTTTCACGGCCGTCCCAGCGGCTGCCGCAGCCGCGGCAGTTCGCCCGGTTCCGGCCCACCGAATCCCCCCAGCTATAGCGTGTCCGCGTCTTCGCGCGCGCCGCATATTCCCACTCCGCCTCCGTCAACAGCCGGTACTCCTTCCCCGTCTTCCGCGACAGCCACGCGACATACGACCGCGCTTCGTTCCAGGTCACATGGATGACCGGCCGACTTCCACGGCCCCAGCCCTTGTCATCGGGGCGATACCCGTCGCACCCGCCAGCGGATACGCAGGTATCCCATTCCGCAAACGTCACCTCGTGTTTGCCCACCGCAAAGGGTTGCGAGATCGTCAGCTCATGCTGCAGGACTTCATCTCCGTCACGGCCTACTTCCGACCTCGGCGAGCCCATGACGAACGAACCCGCCGGCACCACCACCATTTCCGGACAGGACGGGCAATCCCGGAATGTTTCCCCCGCCTTCGGCCCCACTTCCGCTTCGGCCAGCAGCGCCGTCGGAACAAACCCCGCACGCCCGCCTGACTCGACACGGCCCGCTGCGTCATGCAGCGCAATCTCTTCTGCTGGCCTTACAACATCATCCACGCTTCCGGCTGTTCCGTGGCTGGCAAGAAGCGAAGCGGCTACGAAGGCCACGGCGGAGAGGGTACGGGCTATGAGTTTCATTGACCTGCCCCCGTCGATTGGTCCACTTCGAATGTTAGTGCATAGCCGGCTTCTCGGCCAAGCTGGGTGGCCGGCGGAGCGTAGCGGAGCCGGGCGGCCAGCTTGGCATGACGATCGTCTCTGGTGCCGGCGGCCGGTATCCCAGGCCTCTGTGCGGGCGCGCGGCGTTGTAATGGTGTCGCCAGGATTCGATGAGAACCTGGGTTTCCTTGAGGGTGTAGAAGATCTCCCCGTTCAGGAGCTCGTCGCGCAATCGGGCGTTGAAGCTCTCGATGTAGCCGTTCTCCCAGGGTGAGCCCGGCTCGATGAAGGCGGTCCGGGCGCCCACTGCGGCGATCCATTGCCTGACTGCCTTGGCGACAAACTCCGGTCCGTTGTCGGAGCGGATGTAGGCCGGGACGCCACGCAGGATGAACAGGTCGGTCAGCACGTCGACGACGTCAGTTGAGGAAAGCTTCCTGCGCACCCGGATGGCCAGGCTCTTGCGGGTGAACTCGTCCAGGACATTGAGCATGCGGAAGGCCCGGCCGTCATAGGTCCGGTGATGGACGAAGTCATAGGACCAGACGTGGTCCGCCCGCTCGGCGCGCAGCCGGATGCAGGAGCCGTCGTTGAGCCACAGACGGCCCCGCTTGGGTTGTTTCCCGGGCACCTTCAGCCCCTCGCGCCGCCACAGGCACTCGACCCGCTTGTCGTTGACCTGCCAGCCGGCGTCGCGCAGCAAGGCCGCGATCCGCCGGTAGCCGTAGCGGCCGTACTAGCGGGCCAGCTCGATCATGTCCGCGACCAGGCGGTCCTCGTCGTCGCGGTCGCACGGGATGCGGCGCTGGGTCGAGCGGTGCTGTCCCAGCACCCGGCAGGCCCGGCGCTCCGAAACCCCGAGACGGTCGCAGACATGATCGATGCACTGGCGCCGGCGCGAGGGGCTTAGAGGTTTCCCCCTGCGGCTTCTTTCAGGATCTGCTTGTCCAGCGTCAGGTCAGAGACCGCACGGCGCAGCCGCTCGTTCTCCTTCTCGAGCTCCTTCAAACGGCGAAGCTGATCGCCGCTCATCCCGGCGTACTCCTTGCGCCACCTGTAGAAGGTAACTTCGCTGATCCCGAGTTGCCGGATCGCGTCCGCCATCGACATGCCCTGGCCGTGCAGGACTTCTGCCTGCCGCAGCAGGCTCACGATCTCCTCAGGCCTATAGCGCTTCCTTGCCATCGTCGGTCCTCCTCTTTCCATAACCTAAAGGTGGACCAATTCGATGGGGGAGGATCAGCAACGGCCTCGCTTATCCGCAGCTCCACTTGAGGTGGTGGGTAAAGCTGTCCTGGGACTTGAGGCTGCAATCGCCGCCCTTCTTCGTGAACGCATAGGTCCCATTGGCGCCCCAACCGTCAGGAAAACCGTCGATCGAGACCTTGTTCTCGCCGGCCGAGGTAACGGTGGCGGTATACCCTTGGGCGCCTTCGACTTCCCATTTTCCCTCGCCCGCGGACTTGAAGGACCAGTAATGCCCGTCGCCGTTGTCTACGTCGCCGGCCTTTGCAATGGAATTCATGATCCAGCCAAACTCCTCGGCGGCGGCCGGCGCTCCGGCAAGAAACAGCGCCGAGATCGCCAGGACCCCGACAAACCCTCCGGTCCCGTTCCTCATTGTCGTCCTCCTTTCGGTGAATGGGGCATCCGCGCGTCGGAGCGTATCCATTTCGGATCGAAGCGCAACGGGCGCCGGCGCGGCGCATCTTCGACCGGCGCGGCGGCGGAAAGGGGCGCCAGCCCATCGTCTCCCGCCCGGAGCATCCTGTTGACAGGTGTAGTCACTATTGACAACATACGCCATGAACCGTGACACGAGGCCCGTCGGTTGGGTCAAGGCCGCGCCGAAGGCGTTCGAATCGTTCCCCGCATCGGTGCGGGACCGGGTCAACACGGCGTTCACCATCGCGGCGGAGGGCGGCAAGGCGGACATCGCGAAACCGCTCAGGGGCTTCGAACCGGGCGTCCTTGAGATCGCCGTCCGCTACCGCACCGATGCCTGGCGGGTGGTCTATGTGACGGAAATGGCGGGACGGCTGTGGGTAATCCACGCGTTCCGGAAGAAATCGAAGACGGGGATCGGGACACCCAAGGCCGAGATCGATCCGGTCCGGGGCCGGCTGGCGCGGCTGAGAAAGGAGACCATGCGATGAGCGAAGGCGATTTCGAGCCGGTCGAGGGCAGCGGCAACGTGTTCCGCGACCTGGGCGGCCCGGACGCGGACCTGAAGCAGGCCAAGGCGGTCGTCGCCGCCCGCATCGTCAGGGTGCTGGACGAGCGCGGGCTGTCGGTCCGCAGGGCCGGTGCGCTGAGCCGCTTCGCCGCGGCGGACTTCTCGCGCATCCGCAACGCTGACCTCGGGCGGTTCACGCTCGACCGGCTGATGAAGATGCTGGCCGCGCTCGACGGCGGCCTGCGGGTCACGCTCCATGTGGACGCGGAGCATGGCACGGGGAGGGTCGCGGCCGGCCCGGGCTGACCTCAGGGAATTCCACCGGTCGATCCGCGGCCCTTGGCGCCAAGACAGTCGTCCAGCTCGTCGAGCGAGAGGGTGCGGCCGCCGGTCTCCAGGTGCTCGGCGGCGGCCTTCTCGGCGGCATGGAGGTCCTCGAGGTCTTCCAGATGGCGCTCGATCGCCTCGCGGATGTAGAACGCGGCGGTGCGGCCCGAGCGGTCGGCGAGCGCCCGCAGCCGGTCGTGGGTGGCGTCGGGCAGACGCACGGCGATCCGTTTCATGGCCCCCTCCCCCGGTCGACATGCATACCGACCGCGCGGGTTCGAGGATACCTCGCCACAGGGCACCGCGTCATCGCGTCCCCTCCTGCATAGCGAGTCATCTCGATGTCTCGACTCGTGATGCGATGATGACTCCGCGCCACGCGGAGCCGTCTTGCGAAGACCGGCTCGCAAGCTGTTGGCGGCGCGCCGGTTTCCGCCGCCGCGCGCCGTTCCGGGCCGCTTCCAGGCGGCGCGGATGCCGGCCTATCCCGTCCCCGGGGGACGGGAAACATGCCGTTTCAGGCCAATGTTTCACGTGAAACAAAGGTCAACAATGCTGACTTATGTTTCACGTGAAACATTGGGCGGCGGGTCTCGCCCCTACAGCTCCACGCCCCCGTTGTCCCAGGCGCGGCTTCCGGTCACGCGGGGGCTTCGCTCAGATCGAGGCGCCGTTCGATGCGATCCAGGCGCTCGCCCTGCCGGTCGAGGCGCTCGTGGATGTTGGCCACGTCCCCTTGCAGGTTCGCCATGTGACGCTCGACCGACGACATCCGCTGGCGAAGGTCCCCGAGATCGCCGTCGATCTTGTCGACCTTGGCGCGGATCGCCCGCAGCTGCTCAAGCACCAGGCTCTCGACGTCGGCGTTCATGGGTGCGAGCCTAGCGCGGATCGGCGGCGGCACCAAGGGGCCGTCGGTCGCCCCTACAGCTCCACCCCGCGATTGTCCCAGGCGCGGCGCCACTTGGTGGCAAGGTCGGGGTCGAACAGGAGGTCGGTGTCGCCGGGGGCGACGGCCCAGTCGTCGCGCGCGAGCTCGGATTCGAGCTGTCCCGGCGCCCAGCCGGAATAGCCGAGGACGAACAGGCCGCGCGGCGGCCCCTCGCGGCGCGCCATCTCGCGCAGGATCTCCGGGTCGGCGGAGAGCCAGACCCGGTCGGTGACCCTGACCGAATTGCCGGTCGAATAGTCGCCCGAGTGCAAGATGAACCCCTCGGTCGCGCCGACCGGCCCGCCGTAATGGACGGCGATCTTGCGCCCCGAACGCTCGGCGGGCGCGGAGTCGGGATCGAGGATGTTCTCGGCCCAGTCCTCGGCCAGCACGCGGTTGATCACGAAGCCCATCGCGCCGTCCGGCCCGTGGCGGACCATGTAAATCACGGTCCCGGCAAAGCGCGGGTCGGGCATGTCGGGCGCGGCGACCAGGAACCATCCCGCGAGGCTCCCGGGAGCGACTGCCGCCGCCGCCGCTTGCGCGAGCAGGAGGATCGTCGCGGCGGCGGCGAGGATCGCGGCGCGCGCCCTCACAGCTCGGGCGCCTCCAGCACGCCGAGCCGGTCCGCCGGCGCGAGCAGCGCTCCGGTGCGCTCCTGGAGCGCCGCGAGGTCGAGGCCCGCCACGATCTCGCGCACGACGAGCCCCGCCGGGGTCACGTCGATCACCGCGAGGTCGGTGTAGATCCGGTCGACCGCCTCGCGCCCGGTCAGCGGGTAGGTGACGCGCTCGACGATCTTGGGCTCGCCGCGCCGCGTGCAGTGATCGGTCATCGCGTAGACCGCCCTGGCGCCGACCGCGAGATCCATCGCCCCGCCGACGCCGGGGATCGCGCCTTCCGCCCCGGTCGACCAGTTGGCGAGGTCGCCGTTGGCCGCGACCTGGAAGGCGCCGAGGACGCAGAGGTCGAGATGCCCGCCGCGCACCATCGCGAACGAGTCCGCGTGGTGGAACAGCGAGGCGCCGGGCAAGAGCGTGACCGGCTGCTTGCCGGCATTGATCAGGTCCTCGTCCCGGGCGTCCTCCGGCGGCTCGGGCCCCATGCCGAGGATGCCGTTCTCGCTGTGGAAGATCACCTCGCGGTCGGGCGGCACGAAGTTCGCCACCAGCACCGGCTGGCCGATGCCGAGATTGACGAAGGCGCCCTCGGGGATGTCCCGGGCGATGCGCCAGGCGACCTGGTTGCGGGTGAGCCCCTGTTTCACGGGTAACGGTCCCCCCGGAGGATCGCGTCGCGCTCGCTGATCGGCTCGGGCACGGCCACCACCCGGTCGACGAAGATGCCGGGGGTGACGACCGCCTCCGGGTCGATCCCGCCGAGCTCGACGAGGGTGCGCGCCTGGACGATCGTGGTCGCGGCCGCCATGCACATCAGCGGCCCGAAATTGCGCGCCGCCAGCCGGTAGGCGAGGTTGCCCCAGCGGTCGGCGCGCTCCGCCTTGACCAGCGCGAAATCGGCGTGGAGCGGGTATTCGAGCACGTGCTCGCGCCCGTCGATGGTGCGGGTCTCCTTGCCGTCGGCCAGCGGGGTTCCGACCGTCGTCGGCGTGTAGAACCCGCCGAGCCCCGCGCCCGCCGCGCGCAGCCGCTCGGCGAGCGTCCCCTGCGGCACCACCTCGAGCGCGACCTCGCCGGCGCGGTAGACCTCCTCGAACACCTCCGAGTGGGACGAGCGCGGATAGGTGCAGATCATCCGCGCCACCCGGCGCTGCTCCAGCAGCGCAGCGAGCCCGATATGGCCGTTGCCGGCGTTGTTGTTGACCACCGTGAGGCCCTTCGCGCCCCGGTCGATCAGCGCGTGGATCAGCTCGGTCGGCGAGCCCGCCTCGCCGAACCCGCCGATCAGAACCGTCGCGCCGTCCGGGATGTCGGCCACCGCCTCGGCGACGCTCGCGACCCGCTTGTCGATCATCGCCGAATCCTAGCCCGGATGTCCCGCCGCGGCCACGGCCCGCGCCGCGTCGGGACGTCGGGGAGCGTCAACGGGGATAGGCGACGGCGCCGACATCCTCGATCCGCCCGTCCGCCGTGAAGCGCCAGATGCCGATGCGGCCCCGGCGGAGATCGCCGTTCCGGTCCCAATCCATGTCCGACGCGGCGCCCTCGTAGTCGACCGAACCGCCCCGGCGCAGCACCCGGAGGGCCTCCGCGACGCCGTCCGGCCCGGCGCCGACATCCGCGCCCGGTCCCGAGCCGATCCCGCGCAGGCGGTCGCGGATCGCGGCGCCGTCGACGCTCCCGGCGGCCTGCGCGGCAAGCGCCAGGGCGATTGTGGCGTCGTACATCTCCCTCACATAGGTCGCCTCCGGCAACCCGCCGTACCGGGCGACGTAGGCCGCCTCCCAGGCGGCGTTGGAGGCGGTGTCCCCGGGCGTCGCGGGGCCGGTGCCGTAGATGCCGCCGAGGCGGTCGCCGCCGACGGCGCGGACCAGCCCGATCCGCTTCGCGGCGCCGCCGAACAGGAAGCTGCGGTAGAGGCCGCTGTCGATCGCCTGGCGGACGATGCGCTCCGCCTCGGTTTCGAAGGCGAGCACCGCCAGGGCTCGCGCGCCCCGCTTCGCCGACTCGCGAAGCTCGGCGAGGAACCCGGTCTGCCCGCTCGCGGTCGCGACGCTCACCAGCCCGCCCTTCCAGGCGGCCGCGAAGCTGCCGGCGAGGCCCCGCCCCCAGGCGTCGTCGCGGTAGAGCAGCCCCAGATTGTCGAAGCCGCGCCCGCGCGCGACCCGGGCGAGGACCGGACCCTCCCAGACGTCGGAATGGGCGGTCCTGAACAGGAAGTCCCGGTCCTCGGCCGTGCTGAGCTTCGGCGAGCTCGCCGAGTTGCTGACGGTGGGGATCCCGGCCGGGCCGGTCACCTGCCGGGCGACCGAGAGCGCGGCGGCGCTGGTGTCGGGGCCGACGATGGCGTGCACGCCCTCGGCCTCGACGAGGCGCCGCGCCTCGGCCGTCGCCCTTGCCGGATCGGCCGCGCTGTCGCCGACCGCGACCGCCACCGGCCGGCCGAACACCCCGCCGCCCCGGTCGATATGCGCGATGGCGAGATCGAACCCCCGCCTCCTGTCGCGGCGGACCTCCGGCGAGCCCATGCTGAGGTCCGTCAACAGTCCGAGCCTGAGCGGGCCGGGCGGCTCCGCCCCGGCGGCCGCCCCGGAGAGCGCCGCGCCGGCCCCGGCCAGCAGGGCCGTCGTCAACCCGGCCAATTTGCGGCGAAAGGCGCCCGTCATGTCCGGGATTGTATTCCAGCCGCGGGCGGCCTCGCCAGCGCCGGCCGGTTGACCGCCGTCCCGGCGCGTCCCAGTTTTCCCGCATGGAAGCGCTCTGCCGCGACTGCTTCGCCACCGTCCCGGCGGACGGGGAGGCGGCGTGCGGGGCCTGCGGGTCGGACCGGGTGGCGCGGCACCCCGAGCTCGCCCGCCTCGCGATCGCCCATGTCGACTGCGACGCCTTCTACGCCGCGGTCGAGAAGCGCGACGACCCGGCGTTGCGCGGCCGGGCGGTGCTGGTCGGCGGCGGCCGGCGGGGGGTGGTGATGGCGGCGTGCTACGACGCGCGCGCCTTCGGCATCCGCTCGGCGATGCCGATGTACCGCGCGCTGCGCGCCTGCCCGGACGCCGCGGTGGTCCGCCCCGACATGAGGAAATACGCCGCCGTCGGCCGCGAGGTCCGCGCGCTGCTCGACGACGTCTCCCCGGCGGTCGAGCCGATCTCGATCGACGAGGCGGCGATCGACCTGTCGGGCACCGAACGCCTCCACGGCGCCGCCCCGGCGGCGACGCTGGCACGGCTGGCGCGCCGGATCGAGGCGGAGATCGGCATCACTGTCTCGATCGGGCTGAGCTACAACCGGTTCCTCGCCAAGATCGCGTCCGGCATGGACAAGCCGCGCGGCTTCTTCGCGATCGGCCGGGGCGACGCGCGCCGCTTCCTCGCCGACCGGCCGGTCACCGTGATTTGGGGCGTGGGCGAGGCGATGCGCCGGCGGCTGGCGGCCGACGGCATCGCGACCGTGGGCGACCTCCAGGGGATGGCGGAGGAGACCCTCGCCGGCCGCTACGGCGCGATGGGGCGCAGGCTCGCCCGGCTCTCGCGCGGCCACGACCCGCGCCCCGTCGCGCCCGGCGGCGGGCGCAAGAGCCTGTCCGCCGAGACCACCTTCGCCCACGACCTCACCCGGCTGGAGGACCTCGAGAAGCGCCTCTGGCCGCTCGCCGAGAAGGTCTCGCGCCGGCTCAAGGCGGAGGGGATCGGCGCGCGCACGATCACCGTCAAGCTCAAGCGCGCCGACTTCCGCATCCTGACCCGGAGCGCCACCCTCGCCCACCCGACCCAGTCCGCCGAGACGATCTGGCGCGCCGGCGCCCGGCTGGTCGGCAAGGAGGCCGACGGCACGCCGTGGCGGCTGATCGGCATCGGCACGTCGCGCTACGTCCCGGCCGGGGAGGCCGACCCGCCCGACCTCGCCGACCCGCGCTCGCTCCGGCGCCGCGACATGGAACGCGCCATCGACTCGATCCGCGAGCGCTTCGGCGACGACTCCATCGGCCGCGGGCGCGGGCTCGGGTAGCGGCCGCCCGTCCCTCGATACGGCGCCTGCGGCGCCTACCCCGGAACGGGGTCCGGGGCGTGCTCGGGATGAGGGAATTTTCCGGCCGCACCCACCGCTACCCTCACCCTGAGTAGCCGCGAAGCGGCGTATCGAAGGGCGATCAACCCCCGCCTAATGTTTCACGTGAAACAAAGGACAATAGTGTTGACCTATGTTTCACGTGAAACATTGTCCCGATATGAGACTATTTTTCGCGTCCCCCGGGGACGGGAGAACGCCGCGCGACACGCACGCGCGGCGGCCGGGATGCCGCGGCAAATCCCGCTTCTGACAGGTGCGCCAGCGGCTTGCCGGGCTACGCTGCCCCGAAGGTCGAAGAAAGCCGCCGGGACGCCCGGATCGCACGCCGCGCCTAATATTCGCTACCGAAGGGTAACGAATTAGCGCGGACCCGTTTCGGCCCGAACCGCGGCGGTCCTCACGCCGGTCCGCCCCCCATCGTCATGCCCGGACTTGCTCAGGGGACACAAGGACCCTTCGACCCGTGACGACGCATCCTGACGCGCAACGACTGATCTTCCCATAACTTACTGTTCTGAATAGCATTTTTTGCCCCGCATCGGCCTCCCGCCTCTTGCATTTCGACTCGGCTGACCTTAGATTCGACGCTGACTTGTCGTTCAGAACTCACGATTTGATGACTGGTTTCCGGGACCAGCCTGCGAGAGAAGCTCATTAAGATCGGACCGAAGATCGTGCGCCACGGGCGCTACATCACGTTCCACACGGTCGAGGTTGTCATTCCTCGTGACCTGTTCGCCGACATCCTGTGCCGTATCGACCGGCTCAGACCGCCGCCAGCCCTGGCATGAGCGGCGGCGCCCCGTTCCTTCGCATCGCCGCCGACAGTATCGGTGCGCCCAGATCACCGGGACACGAACGTCGATTCAGAGAACGTTTGTTCGACGAGGGGAATGTTCTCTGTCCAATATGTCTTTCTGGTTTTAGTCGACAAAGCACTAAATGGTGGGATGACAATAGAGCATGCGCCGCCCAAGGCCATAGGTGGGTCTGGAATTTGTTTGACGTGCAAGCAGTGCAACGAAGGTGCGTCTCTTATCGATCAACATGCGTATTTGTCGAAAACGGCGCGCGCCGATTGGTCGGCAGGTCGAGGAGTCCCGCTGGTAGTGAAATTATTCGGAGAGGCAAGTGAGGTGGCCTCGCCTTTTCGGACAGCCTGACGGCCGAGTTAAGGTGTATTCCGGTTGAAGTTCAGGCCGCCAGAATCCCCTTGAATCTCTCTTCCTGCTGCTGCTGTTGCGCCTGTGGGTATGTGGTCAAGGCGCGAAGCGGCTTGTCCATCATATCCACAGGCGTGTCGCCCCGGTAGGCCTCGGCCGGCGTCCGGCCGCCGAGCGCCGAGTGAGGCCTCTGGGTGTTGTAGAAGCCGATCCACTCGGCGATGACGCGCCGGGCGGTGAAGCCGTCGGCGATCTCGTGCAGGTAAACCGCCTCGTATTTGAGCGAGCGCCACAGCCGCTCGATGAAGATGTTGTCCATGCACCGGCCGCGGCCGTCCATCGAGATGCGGATGCCGGCCTCCCGCAGGCGCCTGGTGAAGGCGAAGCCGGTGAACTGGCTGCCCTGGTCGGTGTTGAAGATCTCCGGCGTGCCGTAGCCCGCCAGGGCCTCCTCCAGCGCGTCCGTGCAGAAGCCCGCGTCCAGCGTGTTCGACAGCCGCCAGGCCAGCACGTGGCGGCTCGCCCAGTCCATGATCGCCACCAGGTAGAGGAAGCCGCGGCGCACCGGGATATAGGTGATGTCGGCGCACCAGACGTGGTCCGGCCGCTCGATCGCCAGACCCCGCAGCAGATAAGGGTAAACCCGGTGCTCGGGGTGCGGCGCGCTGGTCCGCGGCGCCCGATAGACCGCCTGAAGACCCAGCAGGCGCATCAGGCGGCCAGCCCGGCGCCGCCCGATCCGAACCCCCTCGCGGCGCAGATGCCGAACCATCTGGCGGGCGCCGTAGAACGGATACTTCAGGAACAGCTCGTCGATCCGCCGCATCAGCGCCAGCGTCTCCGAGCGCTCCCCCTTCGGCTGGTAATAGAGCGAAGACCGCCCGATCGACAGCAGCCGGCATTGCCGGCTCAGGCTCAGCGCCGGATGGCCGCGCACCACCATCGCCCGCCGCTCGGCCCGGCTCAGCGACCCGACCCGCGTGACAAAAAATCACGCTCTACGATCAACTCCCCGATCTTGGCGTGGAGATCGCGGACCTCGCTCTCGTGATCCCGTGTCCGGCGCTCCCCTCCACCGGAGAAGACCTCCGCCAGCCCCTCCATCGCCTGGCGCTTCCACGTGCTCACCTGGTTCGGATGAACCTGGTGACGCGCCGCAATCTCCTGAAGCGTCCGGTCCCCACGCAGCGCCTCAAGCGCGATCTTCGCCTTCTGCTCCCCTGAAAACCGACGTCGCTTTCCGCTCATCCGCATCCCTCCGTCAGACGGTGGAATACACCTTAGCGAACTGTCCGATTTTCCGGCGCCACCTCAAAGAAAGGCTCGCTTTATTCCGGAGGATCCGAACGCCCCATTTCCATATAGGAGCCATATGTTTCGAAATGGAAAGGTGGATATTGGACCTATTCGCAACAAGAATGCACTTGATCCCGAGAAAGGACTAGCGTTTCAAATTCCATACAGAGATGATTACGAATTTGTCAGCATGATTAAGACTGCTTATCTAATGGTCTTTTCTCTAATGGGGAGACGAGGATACAAATTCGCAAAAAGTGTTGCACTTGAGCCTGTAAGGAAACAGATAATGAATCCCAGCAAGAAAATATTGAAGGGAAAGTTCGTCATTTATGGCAGCATTCCGAGACCGAAAGACAAACGCCTGATTCATCTGTTCTTGACAAATCCTCCATGCTGGATGGTCCCATTGTGGGATGACAGGATTGTCGTTCTGCCATGCGGTGGTTCAGAACCTATAGATGAGATTAATTTTGACGGAGACGAGTCATCAATTTCATTGACTGATTTACCCTTTTGGGCATCATGCAGATTTATTGATTCAATAACTATGGGAGGACCTGTTAGTGTAGATTCTGACGTTAAGGATGGTTCGCTCGTTGGGTGTATTAGCAGCTTTTCCTACACGTCGATAAACGGCGACAAATGGGGCTATATGGTAGTATATCATCACGATAATCAATACATAGCAATTCCATGCCCTCTCAACACACAGGCAGAAGAAAACAAATTTGTTGGCTTTGAAATGGTACACAATACAGCAGCACGGGGTCGCGGTTTGGATAGATCAACACTGCAAGGAGTCAGCCAAGAAATACTTCAGAAAGAACAGCCCATTGAGGCTTATACTAACCACTCTACAATTAGCGATAAGTCTGACATTCAAGAATAGGTTCGAATCACAGTGGCAAAGTTCAATAGCGCTGGGCAAGTTCGAGACCGAGGTCGACGGGATGCGGTGCAAGTGGTTTGGTTAGCCTAGTCGACCCATCGTTGGCCGATTTTATCGGCTGATTCGAGCGCGCAGGATTTTCTGTTCGGCGCCGTAGCGGTGCCGGGATTTGGGCTTGTGGGTGCCGGGGTTTGGGCTTGAAGGGTCTCGGTCTGGCGGGGCACGGCGCCCGGGCGGTCAGGGTCCCGAGACGGCGAGGCGGCCTGTCAGCTTACGGAACGGCGCGACGTTGGGGCGGGGCAATCCCGGGTCCAACAGCTTACGCCGGGACAGGCGCTGTCGACGATCTGCTCGTGGGCAAGCGGCTCGGCATCGGCGGTGTTCGGTTGGCCCGGTGTTGGATGTTGAAACGACCCCTGAGGGAAGATCGATACCGCTGTCAGCGCCGGCCGATGCTCAAGCGGCTTCCTCCACGGTGACCACCAGGCGCTTCTTGAAGCGGGCCAGGGCTTTCTCCAGCCTGCCGATCTTGGTGGCGTGGCGGGGATCGAGCATGCGGCGAACCTCGCTTTCCTGAATCCCCATGGCCGCCGCGAAGGCGCTGTTGGACAGCCGCTCTTCGCGCAGGGCCTCGTAGAGTGCCGCCTTGGCGGCCAGGACCGCGCCGGGAACCGCCGCGGGCCGTCCCCTGGCCGGGCTCGGCGCCGGAATGTCCTCGCGCCGCGCGATGCGCCCCGCAAGCGCCTCCTCCAGACAATCGGCGGCTTCCGCGACCGCCTCGGCAAGCGTGTCGCCGTCCGTGAACGCCTCGTCGAAGTCGGGGAATGTGACCGAATAGCCGCCTTCGCGTTCCTCCTGGAGATCGATGGGGTAGCTGTATCGCGTTGCCATGATCGGAACTCCCCAAAGCTCGTTCGGATCGATGCCGAGTTGCTTGCACATGCCGCGAAGAGTGCCCGTCTCGAGGGGCTTCCCCCGGTCCTTCACTACGGTATGGCGGTCGCCGTAATAGAGGGTGCCGTGGCTGCCCTTGCCCCTCGTGCGGTCGAACCTGACCGCGATCCGTTCCTGCGCGCCAGCCTTCTCACCCTCGTTACGAATTCACGCCCGTTCACGGACGGATACATCGCACAAAAATGCGCGACTGGGCAATCCCTGTCTCGAACAATCTTGTGCGAGCCGGTGGAAGCAGTCGGACCCTACGATGCCCGCGTCTTCGTTGGCGGCATCGGGGCTTGCCGGGGTGCCGGCGGTATGGCGCTGGCGGTCGGCCGGTTCACGTTCGTACTCGCTTGCCCTGAAGCGTTTCAGCTTCTCGGCGATGGCGGACCGATCGCTCTCGTCATCGGCTGGCCCCTCGGCGCGGTAGTGCACCTCGATACCGGCCTTCTCGCAGTCGAATTCGAGACAGGCACCTCGGTCGGGATTTTGG
>JAJDVM010000205.1 GCA_022826125.1 Defluviicoccus sp. | reverse complement strand
CGTATTGTTCCTCGAAAAGCGGAGGAGCAGGTTCATGCGGCGGTGTCCAGTCCGCTGCCTTGGCGAAATCGCGCCAAGCATAGGCTTCGTTTTTCCCTTTGACTTGGATCTTTATTTCGCCTTCGGAAATCCACCAGGTCCCCACGAGTGAGGCTGAGCGCACGTCGCCTTCGTCGGTGAAGAGGAACGCGGTGGTGCCGGCGGCGACGTGATCGAGCGTGACCGCTTGAGCGGAAGCCACGATCTTCGCCATCATCTGGAAGGCGGGATGGCGACGCGGCGTGGGCCGGATCGGCATAGGATACCGGGTTCTGAGAGAGTAATCGGGTGTGCTGCCCTGCCAGCGGATGACCACGAGGTCGCGGTTCGGCACGGAATGGACGATGCCGACGTCGACAAGGTCGTCGTGGTCGTCGATCAGCCAGATCTCCCTTCGGTGCGGCGTCAGGAGGCCGACAATCCTGCGACCGCGGGCGGTGAGGGCGATGACGCCGTGCATCCGGCGTTCGACCTCGGCGGCCTGTTGAACGGTCATGGTCGGCTTGCCGTTCGAGGCTCCGAGACCGGTCGCGCCGATGTAGGCGTGTTGGGAACCAGGATGGTTGCGGATGAGTGCTTCAGGGCGAACGAAACTCGACCACTTGAGCTGCGTCTGGGACGCGTCGACCGCTACGGAAGACGGAACCTGGAGGGTTGAACAGCGCTGCTCGATAACGGCCGGCAGGGTGTCTTGAATCCAGCCGTCATGCACGATCTGCCAGCTCCTGCTGTACTTGAAGTACTGCTCGGCGTGGAACCGGCCGGTATTCGGGGTGTAGATGATGACCATCGAGACCTTGCGGCCGCTGGGGTAGACGGTAATTTGAAGATTCGAGGCGGTGTGGCGATCGCCGATGCGCCATTCCCAGTGCGGGCCGGAAGCACGATATCCCTTGCCATCGGCCCGGATCGAGCAGTTTTGGTATTGCCCGTCCGATCCGAAATACATGACCGCGGGGGCGCCAAAGCGCTCGTAGACCCAGACCCGGCCGGTGAGAAGGTCTTCGAAGAATTCCGCCGAGTGCGACGGATGGTTCAGGGGCAGGTTGCGGAGACGGGGAGTCTCGGTCGCCATGGCCGCGGACGACAGCGCCGTCGCGACAAGGATCACGGAAACCAATCTGAGCATCGTCGATCTCCTCGATCGGAATTGTTGCCAGGCCGGGAGGTAAGACAGGGACTGCGTGTTGGCGGGTGATCGCCGGGTCCCTCGAAATCCCGCTGGTCGCTTTGGAGGGGCTCCCCTCCTCTCTTTCGCGGATTCGCGTGACGGCTTGGCAGCGGCGCGTTCCCGGGCCGGCCCATGCCGTCGAGCGGATGGGAGCGAGGCAATTTCTGGATGCGGTCCGGAAGGGGACGTAGCGGCGCACTGACAGCGTTGTGTGCGCGTCGCGGCGGTTGCGATGGAGGGGACGCACCGGAAAATTCGGATCGAGCTTCCCGCGGCATTCTGTGTTTGCTCTAGATCCGTTCGGCGCACGGAAAGCGCTACATCGATATCCCGCCGCCCTGCTCCTGTTCCCGGGCTTGTCGTTCGGCCGCTAGGGTCCTGCCTTCGGCGAGGGCCTGCTTCGCTCCGTGGAGGAGTTCGGCGGCCACTTGCACGTTGAGCCCCTTCTTGTCCGCCATGCTCGCGAGCGAAGTCCGCTTGTCGGGTGGGCTGAAGTCGATCACGGTCAGCGGGCTGTGGTCGACGATCTGCTTGTCACGGAGAAGGATCGCGCGGCTGAGGCTCTCGTTGCGGGTGTCGGGGTAGAAGGTGAGCTGCGGGCGGTCCCTGGAAGTGGCCCACTCGTTGGCGATCTGCTGCGTGCCCGGGGCATTGCCGTGGACCAGGTACATGTCCGGGATTTCCCTGTGGAAGGCGTCGAGGACCGCGAAGACGGTTTCCCTCGGCACGTTGTCGTCCTTGGTGCCGGCGATGGCGATCGGGGTTCCCTTGATCTGGTGGCCTCGGAGCGCGAGCCGCTTCTCTACGGCTTCGTCAACATCTTTCACTTCCAGATCAAGCGCATCGAACGCGCCATGGCCGCGCTCGAGGAGGACATCCGCAAGACCCAAGGATCCTATGCCGACACCATCGAGAAGAAGGGCAGGGACGTCGCCTCCGAGGAGCTCGAACGCAAGACCCAGCGCTACCTCTCCCTCGCCGGGATGCGCGACATTTACGAAATCGTCCGCGACTTCAGCGGCAGCGCCTATCTCGAGAAATGCGGCAAGCCGTGGCAGCCCGCCACCGGATCGCATGTCAGCCAGACGTCCTCGATCGCCAGCCGCATCGATTCCCGCGCCCGGGGGCCGAGCGAGATCGTCGACATGCAGCTCGCCGAGGCGGTCGATGCCTCCTACCGAACCACCGGCGCGCTCGACCGCGCCGAGCAGATCCGCGCGGGTCTCGCCGACGTCTACAAGGACGAGCACGGCGAACAATGGCGGCCCCCCGCCTCATTCGGGCCCAAGCCGGAAGCGACCACTACCGCCGCCTCGGCAGAAGCGACCCGCGCCATCCAGGACCGCCGCGACAAGCACGACCTTGCACATCTGGTAGCCGTCGGGGGTGACGGTTTCGGTGATCAGCTCGATCGCCTCGGCGAGGCTCTGGAAGAGCCTGGGCGCGATTTCCTTGGCGGATTGTCCCTCCGCCATCAGGTCTTCGGCCGACACGAACCAGAGTTCGCGGGTATCGGGCTCGCCGGGTCCGGGGGTGGCGCCGTAGAGCGCCGCCTGCTCGGCGATCATGCCGGTCATGCTCACGTTTTCCGTTTCGGCGATCTCGGAGGAGGCGGACAGCTGCTGGAGCGCGAGCTCGGGATTGGCCGCGACGCGTTCGAGCTTCTCGAGGAAGGGCTCGTTGACGAAGCCCTCGGGTCGCATGACGTCGCGCATCCCGGCGAGGTGGTCGAGCCCTTCGAGGATCCGTGGATGGGTTCGCGCGAGCTCGAAGAAACGGCGGATTACCCTGCCGAGGCGTACTTCGAGCTCGTCGCGCTCCCCCGGTTCCGGAAGAAAGCCCCGAAATCGGTCGGATATTTCGGTGATGCGGGCCTGGAGGGCCGGTTCGATCGGTTCGGGCTCGGCCCGTAGTTGCGCCTGAAACTCCCGTTCCGCGGCCTCGGGATCGTCCGTGCCGACCCGTAGCCTGAGCCTTCCGGCTTCGTCGCGGTAGACGGCGGGGTGTGTCTCTGGGTCTGCCATGGCGGTCGACTCCTGTTGTTGATCGGGGTCGGGCTGGGAAGCGCCGTCCTGAGAATCTCGGGATTGAGAGGCCCTGGGGGCCTGGGTGGTTTGCGCCTGCTGCGAGCGTGACGCGTGGATTCGCCCAAGTGCTTCCCGAACGGCTTGCGGCGTGTCGGTGGCAAGGTTGAGGACCGGGATGTCGTGGGCCTTGCCGATGCGGATGGCCATGCCGGTGCCGCCCACGGTTTCGCCGTTCGGCGTCCAGCAGACGACGGCGTCGACCGGGGTCTTGCCTTGCGGTCCGAGAAGGATGCCGACATTCCGTGCGTGGAATTGACGGGCTGTTGCGTCGCACCTGTCCCACGCGGGGTGGAGCGATGCGGCGATCTCCATGTGCCTGGCGGTGACGTCGGGAGCGGAGACGTGGCAGTCCGGACCGGAGTGGTTGTTGAATGAGGACCAGGGAAGAAACAGCGTTCGCCCGTTTTGGAGTGCGCCGGCCGCGAACGCGGTGTCGGCCCCGGTGGCGCCGCCGGAGTGGAGATGCCAGCCGCGGTCCGCGAGCCACGAGGCGAGTTCGGTCATCTGCTCAAGGACGGGTGCGGGCGTATGCCTGGTGAGAGCACGCACGCTGTGGGCGGCGATTTCGGTCCGATCGGCTCGGATTAATCGAGGTTTTGGGGTTGGTGCCCCCCGGCGATCTTGCAAGAAGGCCGCCGGGGGGGCTTTGTCTCGGTGACGACTAAATCAACTGAG
>JAJDVM010000189.1 GCA_022826125.1 Defluviicoccus sp. | reverse complement strand
GCGACCCGGCGATGAACATCACGCGGCTGATGGATCTCGGCTGCTCCGGGGGGCGGCGCCACCGCCGCAACCTTCGGGTACGGGGCCTGCGCACCCATACCACCGCGCGGACACGCATGGGCCGCGCCCGGCCGATCGCGGGCAAGAAGTAGCCCGGGCCGGCGCATACCGAGGACAAGATGGCACGACAGACCTCAACGCGCGTTCGCCGCCGCGAGCGAAAGAACATCACCGCCGGCGTCGCGCATGTGAATGCGTCCTTCAACAACACCAAGATCACCATCACCGACGCTCAGGGAAACACCATCTCGTGGTCGTCCGCGGGCTCCCAGGGCTTCAAGGGCTCGCGCAAGTCGACCCCCTACGCCGCGCAGATCGCCGCGGAAGACGCGGGGCGGAAGGCGATGGAGCACGGCATGAAGACGCTCGAAATCGAGGTCAAGGGGCCGGGCTCGGGGCGCGAATCGGCGCTGCGCGCGCTTCAGGCGGTCGGTTTCTCGATCACCTCGATCCGCGACGTGACGCCCATCCCGCATAACGGTTGCCGCCCGCGCAAGCGCCGCCGGGTCTAGGCCCCGCACCCGTCTCCGAGCCGCGGCCCGGCCGCGCTCCCACCGGCGGCGCTTCTGCCGTCGGATTGCAAACGCCGCTAAGGATCGAAACGATGTCGATTATTCAGAAGAACTGGCAGGAGCTGATCAAGCCGAGCAAGCTTGAGATCATTCCCGGCGCCGATCCGAGCCGGTTCGCCAGGATCGTCGCGGAGCCGCTGGAGCGCGGATTCGGCGTCACGCTCGGCAACGCGCTGAGGCGCGTTCTCCTCTCTTCGCTCCAGGGCGCGGCGTGCACCGCGATCCAGATCGACGGCGTGCTGCACGAATTCTCCTCGATCCCCGGCGTGCGGGAGGACGTCACCGACATCGTCCTCAACGTGAAGAGCCTTGCGCTCCGCATGCACGGCGACGGGCCCAAGCGAATGTATCTCGAAGGCGACGGGCCGGGCGAGATCACCGCCGGCATGATCGACGCCGGCCACGACATCGAAATCGTCGAGCCCGACATTGCCATCTGCACCCTCGACGATGACGCCAAGATCTCCATGGAGCTTACCGTCGATTCGGGCAAGGGCTACGTCCCGGCCACCCAGAACCGCGCGGCGGACGCTCCGATCGGGCTGGTGCCGGTCGACGCGGTGTTCAGCCCGGTCCGCAAGGTGGCGTTCCAGGTCGAGAACACGCGCGTGGGCCAGATCACCGATTACGACAAGCTTTCCATCGACATCGAGACCAACGGCGTGATCACGCCGGAGGATGCGGTGGCTCTCGCCGCCCGGATCCTGCAGGACCAGTTGCAGCTCTTCATCAACTTCGAGGAGCCGTCGACCAGGGCGGAGGAGGCTTTGCCCGCCGAGCCGACATTCAACAGGAACCTGCTCAGGAAGGTCGACGAGCTGGAACTCTCGGTACGCTCTGCCAACTGCCTCAAGAACGACAACATCATCTATATCGGCGACCTCGTGCAGAAGAGCGAGCAGGAAATGCTCCGCACCCCCAATTTCGGCCGCAAGTCGCTGAACGAGATCAAGGAGGTGCTCGCCCAGATGGGGCTCGAGCTCGGCATGGAGATCGTCAACTGGCCGCCGGAGAACATCGAGGAACTGGCCCGGCGGCTGGACGAGCCCTTCTAGGCGAACGGGTAGCAGCGGGGAGACGCGCCATGCGACATCGCATGAAGGGCCGCAAGCTCAACCGGACCAGCGCACACCGCACGGCCATGTTCCGCAACATGGCGGCGGCGCTGGTGAAGCACGAGCAGATCACCACGACCCTGCCGAAGGCGAAGGAGCTCAGGCCCATCGTCGACCGGCTGATCACGCTGGGCAAGCGCGGCCCGCAGGATCTGCACGCCCGGCGTCAGGCGATCCGCAGGCTCGCCGGCGACGCCAAGCTTGCCGACAAGCTGTTCACCACCCTGGCCGAGCGCTACGCCGACCGGAAGGGCGGCTATACGCGGGTGCTGCGGGCGGGATTCCGCTACGGCGATTCGGCCCCGATGGCGGTGATCGAGCTGGTCGACCGCGACCCCGAGGCCAAGGGACTCGACTCCGGCCCGGTGCCCGAACGCGATGCGGTCGAAGAGGAGGAAGTCGCCGCCTGACCGGGCGGAGCGGGAGAAGGGATCGGGGGCGGCGCCCGGCGCTGCCCCTTTTCATTTTCGGAGCCGCGCGGCATGGTGCCGGTTCCTGGAAGGAGCCCCAAGTCCATGATGCCGATGCGCGGCGCATTGTGGCTCGCCGCCGCCGGCCTCGCGCTGGCGGTGGCCGGTACCCAACCCGCGGAGGCCGGGAAGCGCCTGCCTTCGGGGTCGGCGGAAATGCGGCTTTCTTTCGCACCCCTCGTCAAGCGCGCCGCGCCCGCCGTCGTCAACATCTATGCAAGGCGCGTGGTGCGCAGCGCGCCGGTCTCGCCCTTCTTCAACGATCCGTTCTTCCGGCGTTTCTTCGGCGAGGACTTTTCCTTCGGGCGCCCCAGGGAACGGGTCCATAATTCGCTGGGATCGGGCGTGGTCGTTCGCCCGGACGGGCTGGTCGTTACCAATCACCATGTCATCAAGGACGCCAGCGAGATCACCGTCGTGTTGGCCGACCGCCGGGAGTTCGACGCCAAGCTCGCAGGCTCGGACGAGCGAACCGACCTCGCCGTGCTTCGGATCGATCCCGGCGGCGAGACGCTGCCGCATCTCGAGCCGCGCGATTCGGACGATCTGGAGGTCGGCGACCTCGTGCTCGCCATCGGCAACCCGTTCGGGGTCGGTCAGACCGTGACGAGCGGTATCGTATCCGCTCTCGCCCGGACGGCGGCCGGTATTTCCGATTTCGGGTTCTTCATTCAGACCGACGCGGCCATAAATCCGGGCAACTCGGGCGGCGCGCTGGTGTCCCTGGACGGCCGGCTGGTTGGCATCAATACGGCGATCTATTCCAAGGGCGGCGGGTCGGTCGGCATCGGCTTCGCGATTCCGTCCAACATGGTCGCGATGGTGGTCGATTCCGTGGACCGGGCGGGCCGGGTGGTCCGACCGTGGATCGGGGCGCGCACCCAGGACGTCACGCCGGCCATCGCCGCCTCCCTCGGCATGCCTCGCCCGGTCGGCGCCATCGTGCGGAAGGTGTATCCCGGCGGACCGACGGATCGGGCCGGTCTCCGGGTGGGCGACGTAATCCTGGCGGTCAACGGTCGCGGGATCGACGATCGTGCCGGTCTCCAGTTCCGGGTCGCGACGCTCCGGCTCGGCGCCACCGCGGATCTCGAGGTGCTGCGGCAGGGACGCAGGCGGACGCTGGAGTTCGATGTCATCGCCCCGCCGGAAGTCCCGCCCCGCAACGTGACGGAACTCGCCGGCCGACACCCCTTTTCCGGTGCTGCGATGGCCGACCTCTCGCCGGCCCTCGCGGAAGAGCTCGGGATCGACGGCGTCGAGCGGGGCGTCGTGATCGTGGAAATGCGCAGGGGCAGCACCGCGCGACGTCTCGGGTTCCGAAGGGGCGACATCGTCCTTGGGATCAACGGCAGGGAACCGCGTTCCGTCGCCGGACTCCAGCGGCTTCTCGCGGCTGGAATCGATCGCTGGCGGATTTCCCTGCTGCGCGACGGCAAAGCGGTGTCCCTTGTCTTCGGAACCTGAGCCGTGACCGGCGACGGCGACCGGGAACCCGGGCTGTTCGAGGCGGAAGCGCCGCGCCCGCTTGCCGATCGGCTGCGCCCGGCGAGGCTCGATGACGTGCTGGGCCAGGACCACCTGCTCGGTGCCGACGGTCCGATCGGGCGCATGGTGGGCGAGGCCAGGCTCACGTCGATGGTTCTTTGGGGACCGCCGGGCAGCGGAAAGACGACGATCGCGCGCCTGCTGGCCAACGCGACGGCGCATCACTTCGAGCCGCTGTCCGCGGTCTTTTCCGGCGTCGCCGACCTCAAGCGGGTGTTCGACGAGGCGCGCGGCCGCCGCGCCGGGGGGCAGGGGACAATCCTGTTCGTCGACGAGATCCATCGCTTCAACCGCGCCCAGCAGGACGGGTTCCTGCCGGTCGTCGAGGACGGGACGGTCACCTTGGTCGGGGCCACCACGGAGAACCCCTCGTTCGAGCTCAACGGCGCGCTGCTCTCGCGCTGTCAGGTCTTCGTCCTTCGGCGGCTGGACGACGCGGCGGTGGAAACGCTGCTGCTGCGGGCCGAGGCGGAGATCGGGCATCGCCTTCCGCTCGACGAGGCGGCCCGCGCGGCGCTTCTCGCCATGGCCGACGGGGACGGGCGCTACGTCCTCAACCTCGCCGAAGAGCTTGCTACTCTGCCGGCCGGGGAAACGCTGGACATCGCCGGGTTGTCCCAGGCGGTGCAACGCCGCGCGCCGCTCTACGACAAGTCGCGGGACGGCCACTACAACCTGATCAGCGCGCTGCACAAGTCGATCCGCGGATCGGATCCGGATGCCGCGCTCTACTGGCTCTCCCGCATGCTCCAGGGCGGCGAGGATCCGCGCTACGTGGCTCGGCGGCTGACCCGGCTCGCGGCCGAGGATGTCGGCCTCGCCGACCCGCAGGCGCTGGTCCAGGCCGTCGCCGCCTGGCAGGCCTATGAACGGCTCGGCTCCCCGGAGGGCGAACTCGCGATCGCGCAGTCTGCCGTCTATCTGGCGAACGCGCCCAAATCGAACGCGCTCTACAAGGGATTCAACGCGGCCTGGGCGGCGGCGAAGCGCACCGGATCGCTGATGCCGCCGAGTCACATCCTGAATGCGCCTACGCGGCTGATGAAGGATCTGGGATACGGCGCCGGCTATCGTTACGACCACGACGTCGAAGGCGGATTTTCGGGCCAGAATTACTTTCCCGACGGCATGGCTCCGGAGGCGTTTTACGAGCCCACCGACCGGGGTGCGGAAGCCGACGTCGCTGCCCGGAGCGAAGCGCGCCGGGCGAAGCGGAAGGATGGGGCCGGATGAAGCTGCTGGTTTCCATCGCGCTCGGCGGCGCGGCCGGCGCGCTCGCGCGCCATTTCATCTCGCAGCAGATGATGCACTGGTTCGGGACGGGGCTGCCCTGGGGCACGTTCACGGTGAACGTCGTGGGCTCTTTCCTGCTCGGCGTGCTGGCCGAGACGTTCGCGCTCGCGGTCCATGCCGGACCGTCGCTTCGCGGGTTCCTGGTTGTCGGCGTGCTCGGGAGCTTCACCACGTTTTCCACCTTTTCCCTCGACGTCGCGCTCCTGTTCCAGCGCGGTCGTATCGATCTGGCCGCGCTTTACGTCGCCGGATCGGTGATCCTTGCAATTGCCGGGCTCTACGCCGGGATCAAGCTGGTCCGGATGGTGGCCGCATGAGCCGCGCGCGCACCGCCACCGTCGCGGCGGGCGACCACGACATACGCCTCGACCGCTGGTTCAGGCGGCACTTTCCCGATCTCGGCCACGGGCGCCTGGAGAAGCTTCTCCGTACCGGCCAGATCAGGGTCGATGGGGGAAGGGCCAGGGCCTCGACCCGCGTCGCGGCCGGATGCGCGGTGCGGATCCCGCCGGGCCTGTCGGAGAATTTCTCCCGGCCGGACCGGCGGACGCCTGTTTCGCCGGCGGATACCGCCTTTATCCGCGGCCGCGTTCTCTATCGCGACGACGAGGTGATCGCCATCGACAAGCCCGCCGGTCTCGCCGTTCAGGGCGGTTCCAAGGTGAAGGCGTCGGTCGATGCGATGCTGGATGCGCTTCGCTTCGACGGCGACGAGCGACCGAGGCTGGTTCATCGGCTCGACAAGGACACCAGCGGCGTGCTCGCCATCGCGCGCACGCGACAAGCCGCCGCCTTCCTGGTCGCCGCGTTTCGCGAGGGCAAGGTCGAGAAGGAATACTGGGCCCTGGTCTCGGGCGTTCCCGAACCGTCGCGCGGCATCGTCGATCTCGCGCTCGCCAAGACGTCGGCGCCGGGAGGCGGGCGGGAGCGCGTGACCGGCGACGCGCCCGGCGCCAAGCGGGCGCGGACCGCCTACGCCGTTCTCGCCGAGGCGCGCCGCGTGTCGTGGCTCTCGCTCATGCCGGAGACCGGGCGGACTCACCAGATCCGCGTTCATTGCCAGGCGATGGGCACGCCGATCCTGGGCGACAGGAAGTACGGCTCCGCCACCGGGGGAATCGACGGCCCGCCGCCCGTGAAGCGCTTGATGCTGCACGCCCGCAAGCTCGTGCTGCCGCTGCCGGAAGGTTCCCCGGTCACGGTGACGGCGCCGCTCGATGCCGACATGCTGGCACAATGGTCGTTCTGGGGGTTCGAGGGGATGAACCGGGAAGCGAGCCACTCGTGAAGACGCGGAACGGCGCTCTTCTCGCCGCGTTCGATCTGGACGGCACCCTGTTGGACAGCGCCGGCGCCATCGTGGAACGCGTGATCGCCTGCTGGGAGGCCTGCGGGTTCCCGCCGCCGGACCCCGTTCTCGCGCGGCGCATCATCGGCCTGCCCTGGAAGGAGAGCGTACTCGCCCTGTTGCCCGACGCCGGTCCGAAGGAGTTCGCCAGCATCCGTGCCTTCTACGACGATGTCAGGGAGGGCAGGCGGACGGCGCCGCCCGTGTCGGAAACGCTGTTCGACGGCGCCCGCGGGACGCTCCAATATCTGCACGAGCGCGGGTTCACGCTGGCGATCGTGACCAGCCGGAACGGCGACCGGCTGGCCGAGATCCTGCAGGGTCACGGGATCGACGAGTTCTTCTTCTCCTGCAAGACCGCCGATCTGGGCCCCGCCAAACCCGACCCGTATTTGCTGAGGGCCGCGATGGCGGAGGCCGGGGCGGGCACGGAGACCACGGTGATGATCGGCGACACGACCTTCGACATCGAAATGGCGGTCAACGCGGGCGCGGGAGCGGTCGGGGTGAGCTGGGGCGTGCACGAGGTGGGGGAATTGCGAACCGCGGGCGCGCACCGGATCGTCGAGAGCTTCGGAGAGGTGCGCGACGCCGTGGTTGCGATGACGGAGTCGAGCGCGGAGCGGCCGTTCTCCTGACCGGGCTGCACGCGGTTGCCCGCGCGAGTAATATCGGAATCAAATTCAACACTCCGATTCCCGGTCGGGGCCGGTAGACCGATGACCTTGCTCGATTGGAACCCCGAAGACTTCAGTGAAATTCCCTACGCCTTCTACTCGGACGAAGACATCTATCGTCGCGAGTTGAAGCAGGTCTTTCAGGGCGAAGCCTGGAACTTCCTGGCGCTGGAATGCGAAATCCCCGACGCCGGGGACTACAAGACCGCCACCGTCGGGGAAATTCCGATCATCGTGGTGCGCGACGAGGCCGGCACCGTCAACGCGATGGTCAATCGCTGCGCCCACCGGGGCAACCTCGTTTGCATCGACGAGGCGGGAAATACCGAGCGGCTGACCTGCGTCTACCACAACTGGACCTACGATCTGCGCGGCAATCTGGCGAGCATCGCCTTCGAGCGCGGCATCCGGGGCAAGGGCGGCATGGCGGCGGATTTCGACCGGTCGCGCCACGGCTTGCAGCGCCTGCGGGTCGAGACCTGCAACGGCCTGGTCTTCGGCACGTTCTCCGACGACGTGCCGCCGCTCGCGGATTATCTGGGCCCGGAGATGCGCGCCAATATCGACCGGGTTCTCGGCCGCGAGATGGAAATTCTCGGCAAGTTCCAGCACGGGCTCGACGGCAACTGGAAGCTCTACATTGAGAACGTCCGCGACACCTATCACGCGACGCTGCTCCATTCCTTCTTCCCGACCTTTGGGCTCAACCGCCTGTCGATGAAAGGCGGGATCGAGTTGAGCGACGGCGGGCTGCACCACCTGACCTACTCCATCGGGGCGACCGACCGGCCCGAGTCGCAATACAACGCCCGCGATTTGCGGGCGGTGAAGGACGGCTATGCGCTCAACGCGCCGGAACTTCTCCAGACCTGGCCGGAATACGCGTGCGGCACGACGCTCGCGATCCAGAGCATTTTCCCCAACTTCTCCGTCCAGCAGGTTTCGAACGTGGTCACCGTGCGGCTCCTCCTCCCGAAAGGTCCGGACAGGAGCGTGCTCATCTGGTGGATCCTGGGCGCGGTCGAGGACACGGCCGAACAACGCGCCATGCGGTTGCGCCAGTCGAACCTCATCGGGCCCGGAGGGTACATCGCGATGGAGGACGGTGCGGTGGTCGGATGGGTGCGCCGGGGCGTCGCCGGCGCGGAGGACAGGAATTCCGTTCTGGCCATGGGCGGGCGCGGCGTCGAACGGGAGTCCGACAGCCGCTGCAACGAGCTCTCCGTGCGCGGCTTCTGGCAGGGCTGGCACGGGCTGATGCGGGAATCCGCCGCGTGACGGAGGTCGCGGCGCTTGCCGCCCGAATCGACGCGCTCAACCGCCTCTACGGCCACGCGATCGACGACGGTGACTACGAGCGTTGGCCGCAATTCTTCGTCGCCGACGCGCTCTACAAGATAACGACGCGTTGGAACCACGATCGCGCGATGCCGGCGGGGCTGATGCTGTGCCAGGGCCGCCCGATGATGGAGGACCGCGTGTCCGCGATTCGCAGCGCGAATATCTACGAGCCGCACCATTACCGGCACCTGATCGACCCGCCCGTGGTAACCCGTGCGTCGGGCGGCGCGATCTCGGCGACCGCGGGTTTCGCGGTCTACCGCACCATGCAGTCCGGCGTGCCGGAGATCTTCTGCACCGGAAAATATGTCGACAGGATCGTCAAGGCCGATGGTCGCCTGAAATTCAGCGAGCGGATCGTCGTCTGCGATGGCGAGCGCATCGACACGATGATCGTCTTGCCGCTGTAGGACTTAACGGGCGTCGGGCAGATCGACCGGCCAGTAGGGCGCAACCTCGACCCACTCGTCATCCGACGCGGCGGGCCATGGCGGCATCGTGACCCCGAACGCCGATAGCGGCGTTTCGCGCGCGGCGCGGAACTGGAACGACGTGCCGACCGGGATGGTGAGGCACAAATCGGGTTCCAGCGCGACGACCTCTTCCTCGCCGCCATCGCTGCGCCACATCTCGCCGCGCCCCGAGAGGATGTACCAGATCTCTTCCACCGTGCGGTGGCGGCCGGCCCGCGAGATCTCGCCCGGCGCGAGCCGGAAATGAGCTGCGCTGCCGCCGCCGAGCGACGGCAGCACCCTTACCTCGGATCCGTCGGGCGCGACGGTATCGGGTTCGGCGGGGAGCGGCCGGGCGGTGAAGCGGCCCACCGTTTCAGCGTTTCTCGTACTGCGCGGCGCCGAACATGTTGGACCAGTTTTCCTCGTTCCATTCCCACTGGTCGGCGGTGTCGGTAAGCCGTTCCATGTCGGGCGCGACGGCGGGCCGTGCGGCGATCGTCTCGAACCAGCGGAGCACGTTGGGATGGTCCTCCAGCCGCTGGCCCTGGCGCCCGTGCAGCCGGCACCAGGGGAAGATCGCCATGTCGGCGATCGAATAGTCGCCCGCGACGTATTCCGCCTCGCCGAGCCGCCGGTCGAGGATCTGGTATAGCCGGCGCGCCTCGTTGGTGTAGCGGTCGTAGGCGTAATCGATCTTCTCGGGCGCGTAGGCGCGGAAATGATGCGCCTGGCCCAGCATCGGGCCGAAGCTTGCCATCTGCCACATCAGCCACTGCATGACCTGGAGCCGTGCGCGCGGCTCCTCGGGCAGGAACCGTCCGGTCTTCTCCGCCAGGTAGAGCAGGATCGCGCCCGATTCGAAGACCGCGATGGGCTCGCCGTCGGGCCCGTCGTCGTCGGCCAGCGCCGGAATCTTGTTGTTCGGGCTGATCGCGAGGAATTTCGGGTCGAACTGCTCGCCCTTTTCGAGGTCCACCCAGTGCTCGTTATAGGCAAGCCCGGTCTCTTCCAGCATGATGTGGATCTTCTGACCGTTGGGCGTGGCCGAGGTATAGAGATCGATCACGTTCCGCTCCCGGCGGTTGTTCAGGGACGGCGCAGGAAACCACAATCGATCCGCGCCGGGAACAGGCTCCGGGAGCGCATGACGGCTTGAGCGCCTGGATTTTCGGTTACGGATCGCTGATCTGGCGGCCCGATTTCCCCTTTGCCGAGCGAAGGACGGCCGCGATCCGCGGCTGGTCGCGCCGATTCTGGCAGGGCTCCACCGATCACCGGGGCGTGCCCGGCGATCCCGGGCGGGTCGTCACATTGATCCGCGAGAACGGGGCCGAGTGCTGGGGCAGGGCCTACCGCATCGAATCCGGGAACGGCGACGAAATCTTCGACCGGCTCGCCTACCGGGAAAAGGGCGGGTACGACCGCATCACCCTCGATCTCCACTTTTCCGGGACGCAAGCGGAGCCGGTCCCGGGCTTCGTCTATTTCGCCAACCCGGAAAATCCCAACTGGCTCGGCCCCGCGCCGCTGCCCGACATCGCCCGTCAGGTCCGGCGCAGTCACGGGCCCAGCGGCGCCAACATCGACTATGTGCTGCAACTCGCCGCGGCGCTGCGCGGGATGGAGGTGGAGGACGAGCATGTCTTCGCTCTCGCCGACCTCGTAAAAGGCGGCGGCACGCCCTAGATTATCCGGGAAACCGGAACGGAGGACGGCGATGGCGAAAGCGACATTCGGGGCCGGCTGTTTCTGGGGCGTCGAGGAGGCCTATCGGCAGCTCGACGGTGTCTCCGCCACCGCGGTCGGCTATGCCGGCGGGAGCGTGGACAGCCCGACCTACGAGATGGTGTGCTCCGGGCGGACCGGACATGCCGAGGTGGTCCAGGTCGAGTACGACCCCGCCAAAGTGAGTTACGAAGCGCTCCTGAATCTCTTCTGGCAGGTGCACGATCCCACCCAGGTCGACCGCCAGGGTCCCGATATCGGCACCCAGTATCGGACCGTGATCTTCGCCCACGACGAGGAACAGGCCGACGCCGCCCGGCGTTCTCTGGACGACGAGCAGGCGAGCGGGCGCCACCGCCGCGACATCGCGACCCGGATCGAGCCCGCCCCCACCTTCTGGATGGCCGAGGACTACCACCAGCAATATTTCTCCAAGCGCGGCCACCGGAGATTCGGACTTTTCTAGGAGGTCAACCGGCCGCCCCGGCCGGTCGAGCCCGGGACGACTCGTTCGCTCGGTTCGCGTAGTATCCGCGCGCAATGCGGGAGTGCGCGCATGGCCGCCAGGGCTGAGGAAATCGATACGGGCGCGGTGTTGATCGAGCGCGCTCAGACGCTCGTGCCGACCCTCGCGGCGCGGGCGGAAGAAACCGCCAGGCTGAGGCGCATGCCCGACGAGACCTTCCGGGACCTGCGCGACCTCGATCTGCTGAAGGCGGCGCGCGCCGAGCGCTTCGGCGGCTATGCGCTCGGCCTCGACGAGGTCCTCGAAATCGTGGTCCGGCTCGGCCGCGGCTGCGGGTCCTCCGCCTGGGTTTACGGCATCTATTGCGATCACGCGATCACCGTCGGCATGTTCGAGCCGGAGGCCCAGGACGAGGTCTGGGGCGCGAACCCGGAAGCGGTGATCTCCTCCGGTCTGGCACCTTCGGGAAAGGTCGAACGCCTGTCCGACGGCTTTCGGCTCAGCGGCCGCTGGCAGTTCTCGAGCGGCTGCGATCACGCGGACTGGGTCTTCGTCCAGAGTATGATCCCGCCCGCCGGGGACGGGGAGGGTCCGACGCCGGCCTATTTCCTGCTGCCGCGCAGCGACTGGGAGATCGACGATACCTGGTTCGTCACCGGCCTCGCCGGCACCGGCAGCAAGGACGTCGTGATCGGGGACGCGTTCGTCCCTCGGCACCGGATGCAGCCCATCGCCCCGCTGAACACCGGCGAAGCCCCCGGGGGGCGCGCGAACCCGGCCCCGATCTTCCGGCTGCCGCGGATTTCGACGGTGCCGTTCTCGCTGGTCGCGCCGGCGCTCGGCGTCCTCGATGCGATGATCGACGCGTTCGTCGAGCGGACCGGCGCGCGGGCGACGCGCGGCGTGCGCCACGCGGAGCTCACCACGGTCCAGCTCCGGCTTGCCGAGGCGGCCGCCGAGCGCGACTGCGCGCGGCTTCTTCTTTCCCGCGCGACGCAGGAGACGATGGCGGCGATGCGGAGCGTCGGAAAGCTCTCGCTGGAACAGCGCGCGCGCAACCGGCGCGACATGGCGTATATCGCGGTGCTGCTGACCCGCGCGGCCGACCGCATTTACACCGTTACGGGCGCCAGCGGGCTGTTCGACGGCAACGCGATGAAGCGGATGTTCCACGACATCCGCGCGGTCGGCGCGCACCACATCACGGCCTGGGACATCGCCGGGCCGACCTTCGGACAGGTCGCGCTGGGCGTCGAGCCGACCAACCCGCTCGTCTAGCGGGACCGATCCTCGTCCAGCAACGCCGCCTCGATCGGCACGCCGAGGCTCTCGTGGATGCCGTTGTACATCTTCCAGAAGCCGACGACGCAGGCGAGTTCCACGATCTGCGGCGGGCTGAGCGATCGGGTCAGGCGCTCCAGAACTTCCGCGGGCACGTTAGCGGGATCGAGCGTCGCCGCGCGGGCATAGGCGAAGCAGGCGCTCTCCATCGGGCCGTCCGGTTGGTAATCGGGGTCGAGCAGCGCCGCGATGTCGTCCGCCAGGTAGTCCCAGCCCTCGCTCTCGCCGTCGCCGGCCGAGGCCAGCGTGTTGGAGTTGTGCGCGACGCAATAGGCCGACCGGTTGAGGCTGCTGCAGAAGGCGGCGATCCGGCGCTTCAGCTCGCGGTCGAGATGGCCGGACGCATCGCGCATCACTGTGTCGTTGAGCCGGATCAGACATTCCAGTAGCTCCGGCCGGTGCATGTAGAGCCGGAGCGCGTTGGGCAGGAAGCCCATGCGCTGCTCGTACGCATCCACGGCGGCCGCGAGCTCGCCGGTGAGGCCGTCGCGGTGGGCGTAGGGGATGAAGGGTTTGTCTTCGACGGTCATGACGCGCCTCATCCCAGATAGTCTTCGAGCCTCGCCTTGCCCCAGTTGAGGGGGAAGGCTTCGCGGAAATCGTCGTCTCCCCGATGCGGCTTCGCCGTCGCGTCGATGCCGATCTTGCCGACCAGGCGGAACGGCTCGTGACCCGGGATCGGCGCCGCCGACGGATCGTAGGGCGAGCCCCGCGTTCCCGGCACCACGACGATGTCCCGCGCCGGGTCCACCCGGGTCGCCAACGCTCGGTAGACCGCGCCCGGATTCTCGATATCGGTGTCGGGGCTGATCGCGACCACCATCTTGGTGTTGAGCCAGGGCGCCCCCATGGCCTGCATCAGCGCGTCGTTGACGAAGCCCTCGCGCGGGTAGCTCACCTGGAGGATACAGGAGACTGCCGCGCCCCAGGTCGGGAACCGGACATCGTGCACGGTGAGCCCGATCTCGGTGATCCGGTTATAAAGCACCGCCTCGTGGCAGAGCCTCGGCAGCGGCTGGTGATCGGTCTCCGGCACGGTCTGGTGATTGCGGTAGATCGGTCTGTCGCTCCGCATGGTGATCGCGGTCAGGTCGATGCGCGGGATCTTCTGTTCCCTGGGCAGGAAGTACATGGTGGGCGCGTTCACCCCGCCGACTTCGTGCGTTCCGGAGAGGTCGACCGTCCCTTCCACCACGATCTCCGCATGGGCCGGCACGCGGAGGTCGATGGTCTCGCAGGGCACCATCTCCACGTCGCGGTCCATGACGGTGCCGACCATCTCCAGCTCGCCCCAGAGGTCCATGTGCATGCCCGAGAAGTTGGCCATGATCTCGTATGCCGGGTGGACCCCGAAGACCAGCGCGATCGGCATCTCCTTGAGGCCCATCGCGCGGTACTTGTCCATGATGATGTGGGTGTGGGGCGTCGCGAAGCTGATCCAGCCATGGCGCGGGCCGACCGGCGTGGTGCCGGCGTGGGACGAGTTGTAGAAGCCGGTCTCCGGGTCCCTCACGACGTTCATCGCCGAGATGTAGCGCTGGCCCTCTTCCGCCGAATGGACCGGCACTGGCAGCTTGAGCCAGTCGATCTCGTCTCCGGTCCGCACGACCTCCTTGACCGGGCCGGTCGGCACGTCGACGAAGCCGCGCGGCGGCTCGCGCAGGCGGCGCGCCAGCGTCGGCAGATAGTCCTCCCGCGGCACGCCCAGCGCGCGGCATTGTGTCCAGCGGTGCTTGACGAGGATGTCGCAGAGCCGGAAGTCGGGATACTCGGTTATGTTCTCGAACAGGATCGGCCCTTCGGACTGGGCCGACAGCGCGCCGATATCGTCGATCGAGACCGGCTTCTCGATCGTCGTCAGGATGTCGGCGTTGGTTTCCAGATAGCCGCGCAGATCCCGGTCGAGTCCCCGGTTGGTCGGCGCGTACGGATTCGCGGATGCGGCGCCCGTCATGGTCGCCTCCTAGAGATTGATGCCGTAGTCTCAGGATATTCCGCGCCGGCCGGAGGACCAACCGGGCGGGCCGGTGCGTGCGGATAGCCGGGAGACGCAGCGGACATGCATCTCGGGATGTTCTACTGGCCGTGCGGGCATCACATGGCGGCGTGGCGGCACCCCGACGGGGTGGCCGATTCGGGCGGCAACATCGCCCACATCGTCGAGCTCGCGAAGCTCGCCGAGCGCGGGCTGTTCGACCTGTTCTTCATGGCCGATTCGGTCTCGTTCTGGCGCGGCGATCTCAAGTCGATGACCCGCGATTCCTTCGGGACGTGGATCGAGCCGTTCACCGTGATGTGCTCCGTCGCCCAGCACACACGCCATATCGGGCTGGTCTGCACGTCGACGACGACCTACGACCAGCCCTATCTGCTGGCCCGCCGATTCGCTTCGCTCGACGTTACCAGCGGCGGCCGGGCCGGGTGGAACCTGATCACCTCGGCCAACAAGCTGGAAGCGGCCAGCTTCGGTCTCGACGAGCACCTGGAAAAGACCGAGCGCTACCGCCGCGCCCGCGAGTTCGCCCATGTCGTGCGCGGGCTCTGGAACTCGTGGGGCGACGGCGTGTTCGTCCGCGACAAGGAAAGCGGCCTCTATTTCGACGAGAGCAAGCTCAACGTGATGGAGCATCGGGGCGAGCATTTCCGGGTGCGTGGGCCGATCAACGTGCCGCCCTCGCCGCAGGGCGAGCCGGTGATGGTGCAGGCGGGCGCGTCGGACGACGGGCGCCAGCTCGCGGCCGAGACCGCCGAGGTGATCTTCGGAGCGCAGCAGACGCTCGAGGGGGCGCAGGAGTTCTACGCCGACGTGAAGGGCCGGATGGAGGCGGTCGGGCGCGATCCCGATTCGCTCAAGGTCCTGCCCGGGCTCGCCGTCTGCGTCGGCCGCACCCAGGCCGAGGCCGAAGACAGGTACGAGGCCCTGCAAGAGCTCATCGATCCCCTCGCCGGGATGCAGCTCCTGTCACGGCGGGTCGATTTCGACCTCACCGGCTACGATGTCGACGGTCCGCTGCCGGAGCTCCCGCCCAACAAGGTGGTGTCGACGCGGGCGCAGCTCTTCGCCGAGATCGGGCGCCGCGAAAACCTGACCATCCGCGACCTCTACCGCCGGATCGCCGGCGCGCGCGGGCATTACGAGATCGTCGGCACGCCGGAGAGCATCGCCGACATGATGGAGGAATGGGTGCGCGAGCGCGGCTGCGACGGCTTCAACATCATGCCGCCGGTCTTCCCGTCGAGCCTGGTGGACTTCATCGATCTGGTGGTGCCCGAGCTCCAGCGGCGCGGGCTCTACCGCACCGAATATGCGGGCACGACCTTGAGGGAAAACCTCGGGATCACCCGCCCGACGTGGCCGTGAGGTATGTCTGTCCCGGTTCGATCCGCAGCGGCACGGCCCGTCCCTCGATACGGCCCTCCGGGCCTACTCGGGATGAGGAGCTCTTACTTGAAACATTGCCCATCTCCTCACCCTGAGTAGCGGCGAAGCCGCGTATCGAAGGGCGACCGGACGCACGGTAGATCAGAGGGCGTCGAGCCTGAGCAATTCGCGAGCGTTCTTCTCGTATATGCGCTTCCGCGCGGACGCATCGATGTCGAGCGAATCGACCGCGTCGATGGTGCCCCGGATGAACAGCGCCCCGCCCTCCGGGTCGAACGGCGCGTCGGTCGCGAACAGGCTTTGCCCGGCCCCGAAGAAGTCGTATCCGCAGACCGTCGCGGGCCTGGATCCGTTCAACGCGGTGTCGCCGTAGAGCATCCGGTAATAGTCGATCGGCTGTTTCTTCAGCCCGGCCCGCGCGGCGAGAGGGTTGTTGCCGACCCCGCCTTCGAAGAGCTGCTCGAAGCCGACGGCGATCTTTTCGGCGAAGAAGGGGATCATCCCGCCCATGTGGTGGGTGACGATCTTGAGGTCGGGCAGCGCGTCGAACAGCCCGGAGAAGATCAGCCGCGCCATGCAGGCGCTGGTCTCGTAGGGCCAGCCGAAGGTGAACCAGATCTCGTGCTCGGACAACTCCTCGCTCATATAGTCGGGGTGGTTGGGCCCGCGGATCGGATGCACCCAGACCGGCAGATCGTGCCCGGCAAGACACTCGAAGAGGGGCCGGAACGGAGCCGCGCTTATCGGCTTGCCGAGCACGTTGGTGAAGACCTGCACGCCGCGCGCCCCGAGCTCGTCTATCGCGCGTTGCGCCTCGGCGACCGCGCCGTCCGGGTCGTTCAGCGCGACCGAGGCGGTAAACGCCGGGAACCGGTCGGGGTGGCGCGCGCAAAGCTCGGCCATCCCGTCATTGGCGATCCGCGCGAGCTCCGCGCTCTCGGCCGGGGTGCCGAGCGCTTCGAGCGGCGGGTTGGCGAGCGACAGCACCTGCGCGTAGCCCTCGAACGCATCCATCATGCGGAACCGGGCCTCGACATCCGTCAGCGTCGGCAGCAGCGGGTAGCGTCCCAGCATCCGCTTGTCCGGGATGACCTCTTTCAGTCGTTCGAAATAGGCAGGCGGCAGGATGTGGTTGAAGATGTCTATCTTCATCGGCGGTCTTCCGGTCGGCTCATGCTTCCTCCCTCGGCGTCGGCATTGTAGCGTTGCGACCGAACCACCGCTGCCCGAGGAACCCGGAGGCAACCCCATGTCCGGCTATACGGTCCCCGCGTTCGCGCGCTTCATCGACGACCTTCGCGCCCATTTCGGGAAGGGCCTGCCCGAAGAGGAGCACTGGCAGGGCGTGAAGGACCTGCTCGCGGCCCTGGTCGCCGACGAGGAGATGCGCGAGACCTCGCGCGGCTGGACCGCGAAGAAGGGGCGCGAATACGTCCTGCATCACGACGCCGATCACGGTTTCTTCGTCGGCGCCCTGGTGCGTGAGCCCGACCACCGCGCGTTCATCCACGACCATGCCCATACCTGGACCGTCTACGGCGTGCTGGACGGGGCCGAGATCACCCATGTCTATGAGCGTACCGACGACGGCAAGACGTCCGGCAAGGCGACGCTGGAGCTGATCGACAAACACGACGCGCCGACCGGCCATGTCGATATCGTCGGCCCCTGGGTGCCCCATTCGGAATGGGGCGCGTCCGATCGCTCGGTCGCGATCACGGTACGGAGCGACCGCCCCGGCGGCTACGACCAGAACCGCTACTTCCCGGAGACCGGCACCACCGACAACAGCCACCGCGGGCTGGTGCTGGTGCCGCTCGCGGTCTGACGCCCGAGGCGTTCCCGCCAGCCCTTCGATACGCCCCTTCGGGGCTACTCAGGGTGAGGGTGGGTTTCCCCATGAAAGACCCCTCATCCCGAGTAGGCGCGTCAGCGCCGTATCGAGGGACGCGTCGGCCAACTACCCGGTGGCGCCGTTCCCGGCCTCGCGGATGGCCTTCAGCACCTTTGGCGGCGACATCGGCTGTTCGCGCAGCCGGATGCCGATGGCGTCGTGGATCGCGTTCGAAATCGCCGCGATCGGCGGGATGATCGGCACCTCGCCGATGCCGCGCACCCCGTAGGGGTGGTTCGGGTTGGGCACCTCGACGATCTCGGTCCCGATGAACGGCACGTCCGAGGCCACCGGCACGCGGTAGTCGAGGAAGCCCGGGTTCTGGAGGGTTCCGTCCTCGTCGTAGATGTATTCCTCGTTGAGCGCCCAGCCGATTCCCTGCACCGCGCCGCCCTGGAACTGGCCTTCCACATAGGCCGGGTGGATCGCCTTGCCGGTATCCTGGATCACCGTGTAACGCAGGATCTTGACCAGCCCTGTCTTCCGGTCGACCTCGACATCGACGATGTGGGTCCCGAAGCCGGGCCCCGCGCCTTCGGCGGTGATCTCCGCGTGCCCCGCGATCGGGCCGCCGGTCATGCCCGCCTTTCTCGCGATCTCGACGATGGACAAGGGCTCGAACTCGCCCACGTTGGAGCTCGCCGGGCGCGCATGGCCGTCTTCCCAGACCACGCCGTCGACCGGCACGTCCCACATTTGGGCGGCGCGCTCGCGCATCGTGTCGATCGCCTTGCGCGCGGCGACCGTCACCGCCATCCCGCTCGCGAAGGTGCCGCGGCTGCCCGCGGTGACGAAGTTGAAGCCGAGCGCCTGGGTGTCGCCGATCTGCGGCCGCACCTTGTCGACGTCGATGCCGAGCTCCTCGGCCACCATCATCGCCATCGCCGCGCGCGATCCGCCGGCGACGTCGATGGTGCCGAGGATGACCGTCACGCTGCCGTCCTCGTTGACGTTGAGCGTGGTGGTGGTCTCCTTGCCGATGTTGAACCAGAAGCCGGTTGCGATGCCGCGGCCCTGGTCGGGACCCAGCGTCTCCTTGAGATGCGGATGCTCCCGCGCCTTCTTCAGGGTGTCTTCGTAGCCGATCGGCCCGAAGGTGGGACCGTAATAGGTCTGGGTTCCTTCCGTCGCTGCGTTCTTCAGGCGGAGCTCGATGGGGTCGATGCCGAGCTCCCGCGACATCTCGTCCAGGATGCTTTCGACGCCGAAGATAGAGATCGGCGCTCCGGGCGCGCGGTAGGCGGCGACCTTGGGCCGGTTCACGGTGATGTCGTTGCCGACCACCTTGACGTTTTCGAGGTCGTAGCGGGTGAAGGTGCACATCGAGGCCATCGGCACCGAGGAGCCCGCGAAGGCGCCCGCCTGGAAGTCGAGCTGGGCCTCGGCGGCGGTGATGCGGCCGTCCTTGCGGCAGCCGATCTTGATCCGGGTATGCGCGCCCGAGGTCGGGCCGGTGGCGCGGAACACGTCCTCCCGGCTCATCGTCATCTTGACCGGCCGGTTGGACTTCTTCGACAGCACGATGGCGAGCGTTTCGAGATAGACGTTGTTCTTGCCGCCGAACCCGCCGCCGAGCTCGGTCGGGATCACGCGGATCTTCGAGATGTCCATCTGCAGCAGCTTGGCGCATTGCGCGCGGATCACGAAGTGGCCCTGGGTGGCCGTGTAGACCTCGACCTGGCCGTCCTCGGTATAGCTGGCGAGCGAAGCCTGGGGCTCGATATAGCCCTGGTGCACCGGCTTGGTGTCGAACTCGCGCTCGATGACGAGGTCGGCTTCCGCGAAGCCCTTCTCCACGTCGCCCTTGGCGAAGTTGAACACCTTGGCCAGGTTGGACGGCTTCTCCGGCGCCGGGTCGACGCCCTCGGTGAACTGTTCCTCGTGCAGCAGCGGCGCATCGTCCGCCATCGCCTCGACCGGGTCGATGACGTGCGGCAGCACCTCGTAGTCGACCTCGATCAGCTTGACGGCCTTCCTCGCGACGGCATCCGAGGTCGCGGCGACGGCGGCGACCGGATGCCCGTCATAGAGCACCTTCTCGCGCGCCATCATGTTGCGCGTGACATCGCGGAAATTGACGATCAGCTCGCCCGCGGCGGCATATTCGATCGGCATTTCCGGGAAGTCGTCGCGGGTGACGACCGCCTTGACGCCCTTGAGCGCCTCCGCCTTGTCGGTGCGGATGGCGAGCACGCGTGCATGTGCGTGCGGGCTCCTGAGCACGCGGCCGTAGAGCTGGCCCGGCAGGTTGATGTCGGCGCCGTAGCGCGCGCGGCCGGTGACCTTGTCGACCCCGTCCGGGCGGATCGGCCGCGTGCCGACGACCTTGAGGTCCTTGTCCTCGTATTTGAGCATCGTCGCCATGGTCAAACCTCCCTCATCTCGCGGGCCGCGTCGGCCACCGCCTCGACAATCTTGTGATAGCCGGTGCAGCGGCAGAGATTGCCGGCGAGCCAGTAACGGATTTCGGTTTCGGTGGGATCGGGGTTGCGCTCGAGCAGCGAGCGCGACGCGACCAGCAGACCCGGGGTGCAGATCCCGCATTGCAGCGCGGCATGTTCGAGGAATTTCTGCTGCAGCGGGTGCAGCTCCTCGCCGTCGGCCATGCCCTCGATGGTCTCCACCTGCTTGCCCTCGACCTCGACGCCGAGCACGAGGCAGGAGCACATCAGCCGCCCGTCCACGGTGACCGAGCAGGCGCCGCAATCGCCCGTCCCGCAGCCTTCCTTGGTGCCGGTCATCACGAGTTCGTCGCGCAGCACCGAGAGCAGCGTCTGGTCGCTCTCGCAGAGGAAATCGACCTCGTCGCCGTTGATCGTCGTCGTCACATGGTAGCGTGCCATTATCTTTGCTCCGCCCGTTCGAGCGCGATCCGGGCCGCCCGTTCGGCGAGAACGCCGGCGACCTCGATCCTGAATTCCCTGGTGCCCCGCTTGTCGTCGATCGGCCGGCAGGCGGCGGACGCCGCTCCCGACAGTTCGGCGAGGGCGGCATCGTCCACCCGCGTGCCGACCAGAGCGGCGGCGGCCTCCTCGACCAGCAGCGGCCGTTCCGCGACCGCGCCCAGCGAGATTCGCGCCGCCGAGCATACGCCCGATTCGTCGAGGGTGAGGTTTACGCCGACGCCGACCACCGCGATGTCCATCTCGGTGCGGGGCGTGAAACGGAGATAGGCGTCGCCCGAGCGCGGCGGGCGCCTGGGCAGGTCCAAAGAGATCACGATCTCTCCCGTCTCAAGCGAGGTTTGCCCCGGTCCGACGGCGATGTCCTCCACCGGCACCGAGCGGCGGCCATTGGGACCGATCACCGAGGCGGCCGCGCCGGCGGCGATCAGCGCCGGTATGCTGTCGGCGGCGGGCGATGCGTTGCACAGATTGCCGCCCAGCGTCGCCCGGCCGCGTATCTGGATCGATCCGATCAGCTTGGCGCCGTCGACGATCCCCGGCCATGCGGCGTTGAACGCCTCGTGCTCCATGATCTCCATGCCGGTGACCGCGGCGCCGAGGCGGAAACGGCCGTCCTCCTCGGCGATTTCCCGCATCTCGTCGATGTTCTTGATATCGACGAGGAGCTCGGGCTCGACAATGTCGCCGCGCATCTGGATCAGCAGATCCGTTCCGCCGGCCAGCACTCTTGCCGCGCCTCCCGCACCCGCGAGCAACCGCGTCGCCGCGTCCAGTGACCCCGGCGCTTCGTAACGCATCTGGTTTCGCTCCTTCTTGCCGCGATGAAGCCGATTGCCGTGCTCGGGCAACCCGTTCCGCGCAGTCATATACCGGCCAGCGGGGGGCAAGGGAAGCACCGTCGCGCTGTCGGCGCCGACCGCGCGATCCGAAAATCCAGTATACCCTTTATGGTTGTATTATGTTGGAAGAACGTATATCGAAGGGCATTCCAATCAAGGAGAGGTAACGGGGATGGAGACAGGCTCGGGGATCTTGTTCGGCGCGGCGTTCGCCGTTCTCGTCATCGTGATTGCGGTGCCGATAGTTGCGATATACCGCGAGAACAGCGGCCTCACGATGCGCAGGGGACGATTCGCGCTCTGGGTGCTGCTGTACCTGATCGTCGCGCCGACGGTCGTAAACGTGGTGGCGGAAATCCTGCCGAATATCGCGGTATACGTCGTCCTCGCGGTTATCTGGGGCATCGTCACCTATCTCTTCTACCAGCGCGTTGTCCGCCGTGCGCGGGACGCCGGCAAGGGCAAGCGCATCCCCTATATCGGCGTCGTCCCGATCGCCAACGTGGTCGTCTTCGTCATTCTGATGATCGTCCCAAGCGCCTCTTCCGGCGAAGACGCGCAAACCGCCGACGCCTGACGGGCCCGTCGCGGAGGATCGGGAGCCCACCGGCAACGCGGCGGCGATGGCACCGCCTTCCGACCCTGTCGATGTAGCTGTCGGCGGGGCGATCAAGTGCCTGGTCATGCTTCCCGCGGCCGCGATCTTCTTCGAAGACGATTACTACTACAAAATGGGCAGAGGGGAGTTTGCCTTCTGGCCGGACCGTCCCGCCTTGACGACGGGGCACCGGTTCCGTCGAAACCGGAATTGCTCTACGGTCCGCCGCCGGAGGGGCGATGGATTTCGAGCTTTCCGAAGAACAGGAGCAGTTCCGCGAGGCCGCCCGGGCGTTCGCCGAGGGCGAGCTCGCGCCCCAGGCGGCGGCGTGGGATGAGGACTCGGTCTTTCCGACGGAGGCGCTTCGCGCGGCGGCGGCGCTAGGCTTCGCCGGGCTCTACGTGCGCGAGGACGTCGGCGGCACGGCGTGCCGGCGGCTCGATGCGGCGATCGTGCTGGAGGAGCTTGCCGCGGGCTGCACGTCGACGGCCGCCTATATCTCCATCCATAACATGGCGGCGTGGATGGTCGATGCCTTCGGCAGCGATCGGCAGCGCCGTGAGTGGCTGCCCCGGCTGAACGCGATGGAATGGTTCGCGAGCTACTGCCTGACCGAGCCCGGCGCCGGGTCCGACGCGGCGGCGCTCGCCACAAGGGCGGTTCGCGACGGCGACGACTACGTGCTCAACGGCGCCAAGGCGTTCATCTCGGGCGCCGGGAGCGCCGACCTGTACGTGACCATGGTGCGTACGGGCGGCGAGGGGCCGGACGGTATTTCCTGCATCGGGATCGAAGCGGGCACGCCCGGCCTTTCCTTCGGCGAACAGGAGAAGAAGCTGGGCTGGCACTCCCAGCCCACCGCGATGGTCTATTTCGACGATTGCCGGGTGCCAGCCGCCAACCGCATAGGCGCGGAAGGCGAGGGGTTCCGGATCGCCATGCGGGGGCTCGACGGCGGCCGGATCAATATCGGCGCGTGCTCGATCGGCGGCGCCCGGGCGTGCTACGAGGCGGCTCGGACGTATGTGGGAGAGCGCCGCCAGTTCGGCCGCGCCATCGCGGACTTCCAGGTGACCCAGTTCAAGCTTGCCGACATGGCGACCGCGCTCGAATCGGCGCGTCTGATGGTCTGGCGCGCCGCCGCGGCGCTCGATGCCGGGGAGGCGGAGGCCACGCTCCGCTGCGCGATGGCCAAGCGGCTCGCGACCGACGCGGGGTTCGAGGTGTGCAACGAGGCCCTGCAACTCCACGGCGGTTACGGCTATCTTCGCGACCACGCGATCGAGCGCTATCTGCGCGACCTCCGCGTTCACCAGATCCTCGAAGGGACCAACGAAATCATGCGGGTCATCATCGCCCGGCGACTGCTGACGCAGGCCTGATGCCGGACTTCATCGAATTCGGCGTGGCGGGCGCGCTCGGCCGCGTGCACCTCAACTCTCCGTCGACTTTCAACGCCCTGACCCGCGACATGTGCATCGCCTTTCGCGGGAAGCTGCGGGAGTGGGCGGACGACCCCGCGATCGGCGCGGTCGCGGTGTCCGGCGAAGGCGACCGGGCGTTCTGCGCGGGCGGCGACATCCGCGCGCTCTACGACTCCCATAGAGCCGGCGACGACACGACCCACATGTTTTTCTGGGACGAATACCGGCTCGATTTTGCCGTCCACGAGTTTCCCAAACCCTATGTCGCGCTGGTCGACGGCATCGTCATGGGCGGGGGAGTCGGCATTTCGGTCCACGGCTCGCACCGCGTGATGACCGAGCGCACGACATTCGCGATGCCGGAATGCGGCATCGGGCTGTTCCCGGATGTCGGGGGGACGGCATTCCTGCCGCGCGCGCCCGGCGAACTCGGCATGTATCTCGCCTTGACCGGCGCCCGAATGAAGGCGGCGGACGCGATCCATGCCGGCATCGGCACGCACTATATGCCGAGCGCGAAGCTGGACGACATGCTGGAATGTCTATCGAATGCCGACCCAGCCGGGGGAGTCGACTCGGTCGATGCCGTCGTCGCGGCATTTGCCGAGGACGCGGGGCCGGTGCAGATACGCGAGCACGCGCGGGTGATCGACCGCTGCTTTTCGCCGCCCACGGTTCCCGGCATCGTCGACGCTCTCGAGGCCGAGGACGGCTATTTCGCGATCGAGACGGCCGATACGCTGCGCACCAAGTCGCCCACCAGCATGCTGGTGACCCACCGCCAGCTTCGCGGCGGCGACGGGCTCGGATTCGAGGAGATCATGCGCCGGGAGTACCGCATGGCCTGTGCTTTCCTCGCCGGGCACGACTTCTTCGAGGGTATCCGGGCGGCGGTGATCGACAAGGATCGCAAGCCGCGCTGGAAGCCGGCGCGGCTGGAAGACGTCGGCGAGGCGGAAGTCGAGCGCTATTTCGCGCCGCTCGAGCGCGAGCTCGCCTTCGACTGACGGGAGAGGAACCATGGCGGAAATCGGTTTCGTCGGTTTGGGCAATATGGGGCGGCCGATGGCGAGGCGGCTGCTGGACGCAGGCCACGCCGTTCGCGGTTTCGACGTGGCGGCGCCCGCGCGCGAAGCCGCCGGGGCGGCGGGACTCCCCCTGGCCGGCGACATGCGCGCGGCGGTGGAGGGCGCGGAAGCGGTGTTCACCATGCTGCCGGCGGGCGCCGACGTGCGCGCGGTCTATTGCGAGGCCGGCGGGCTGCTGGAGGCGGTGGGCCCCGATACGCTGCTCGTCGACTGCTCCACCATCGATCTCGAAACCGCGCGAGCCGTTCACGAAGAGGCATCCGCCGGGGGGTTCGCCATGCTGGACGCGCCGGTTTCCGGCGGGGTCGGCGGGGCCGAGGCGGGCACGCTCACCTTCATGGTCGGGGGCGACGAGGGTGCCGTGGCGCGCGGCGAACCGCTGATGGCGGCGATGGGCCGCAACATCGTCCACGCCGGCGGGCCCGGCAACGGCCAGGCCGCCAAGATGTGCAACAACATGGTCCTCGGCGTTTCGATGATCGCGGTGTCGGAGGCCTTTACCCTCGCCGAGCGGGTCGGGCTCGATGCCCAGACCCTGTTCGACATCGTATCCACCGCGTCGGGCCAGTGCTGGTCGCTCACCAGCTACTGTCCGGTCCCGGGCCCGGTGCCGTCCTCGCCCGCCAACCGCGACTACCGGGCCGGTTTCACCGCGGCGATGATGCTCAAGGATCTCCGGCTCGCGCGCGGTGCGGCCCAGGCCAGCGGCGCCAACACGCCGCTCGGCAGCCACGCCGCCGCGCTCTACGAGCAGTACTGCGCGGACGGGGAGGAGGGCTCCGACTTCTCGGGCATCGTCCGGATGCTGCGGGGCGCCGGTTAGGACATTTCCTCCCCTCCGGTTGACTCGATCCGCCGCCGTTTCGATAGTCGCGACCGCACGGATTTCTCACCTTCGGACCAGGCATGGCGGATCCGGAAATTCCCGGCGGGCTCAGGCTCGCCGCCGACATCGGCGGGACGTTCACCGACATCGCCGCCTTCGATCCCGCGACCGGCGCGCTCAGGCTCGGCAAGGCGCTGTCGACGCCGGCGCATCTCGTGGACGGGGTCGCCGCCGGGGTGGACCGGGCCGGCGTCGCGTTTTCCGACGCGGCGCTTTTCCTCCACGGCTCCACGATCGCCATCAACACGATGCTGGAACGGACCGGCGCCCGCGCCGCGCTCGTCATCACCAGGGGCTTTCGCGACATCTACGAGATCGGCCGAATCAACCGGCCCGATTCCTACAACCTGTTCTTCAAGAAGCACCGTCCGCTGATCGAGCGCGCGATGTGCTTCGAGCTCGACGAGCGGATGCTGGCCGAGGGCGAGCCGCTGACCCCGCTCGACGAGGACGAGGTGCGCGCGCTTGGGCAGAAACTCGCCGGGCTCGACGTCGAGGCGGTCGCGATCCTGCTGCTGCACAGCTACCGCAACCCGGACCACGAGAAACGCACCAAGGCGATCCTCGAATCCTGTCTGCCCGGCGTTTTCGTCACCGCTTCCTACGAGCTGTCGCAGGAATACCGCGAGTTCGAGCGGTGCTCGACGGTGGCCGCGAACGCCTATGTCGGGCCGGGCGTGCGTAGCTATCTGGACGAGATCGGCCGACATCTCGATGCGCAATCCTTCCCCGGCGCCTTCCTCGTGGTGCAGTCGACCGGCGGGCTCTACGACGTCGCGCAGGCGCGGCACGATTGTGTCCACATGCTCGAATCGGGCCCGGCCGCGGGAGTCATCGCGGGGCGCGCGCTCGCCCGCGCGGTGGGGATCGAGGACGCGATCACCTTCGACATGGGCGGCACCACCGCCAAGTCGGGGGTGATCTACGGCGGCGAGGCCCTGACCACGGGGAGCGCCAAGATCGGCGGCTACGAGCAGGGCCTGCCGGTGCAGATCGCGATGATGGACATCTTCGAGGTCGGCACCGGCGGCGGGTCGATCGCGAGGACCGATGCGCAGGGCGCGCTCCGCGTCGGCCCGGAAAGCGCCGGCGCGAGCCCGGGGCCCGCCTGCTACGGCGCCGGCGGAACCCGGCCCACGGTAACCGATGCCAATCTGGTGCTCGGCCGGATCGCCCCCGACCGCTTCCTCGGCGGGGCGATGACGCTGGACTCCGCGGCCGCGATGGCAGCGATGAAGTCCGGCGTCGCCGATCCGCTCGGCATGGACCCGGTGGAAGCCGCCGCCGGCGTGCTCCAGATCGCGGCGACCGCCATGTCGTTCGCCGTCAAGGGCGTGTCCACCGAGCGCGGGCTCGATGCCGGCGCGTTCGTGCTGGTGGCCTGCGGCGGCGCCGGGCCGCTCCATGCGAGCGCGGTGGCGCGCGAGATCGGCATGCGGGAGATCGTCGTGCCGCCGGCGCCGGGCCATTTCTCGGCGATCGGCATGCTGCACGCGGATCTCCGCTACGACTATGTGCGGACGTGGTTCGCACGCCTGGCCGAGGCGCCTCTGGAAGAGGTCGAGCGGCTCTACGCCGAGATGGAAGCGGAAGGCCGCGCGGCGGTCGCCGCCACCGGCGCGCCGGTATCCGAGATCGTCGTCGGGCGCGCCGCGGACATGCGCTATGTCGGCCAGGAGCACGCGGTCACGGTCGACCTCGCCGCCGCGCTCTTCGCCGCCGGGGACCGGGCGGCGATCAAGCAGCGCTTCGACGAGGTGCACGGCGTTCGCTACGGCACCTCGGCGCCCGACGAGCCGGCCGAGCTGGTCAGCCTGCGAACGACGGTTTCCGGCCTCCTGCCCAAGCCGCCGACGGTGCGGGGCGGCGAGGGCGGCTCGGCCGATCCCGCGCCGTTCGAGACCCGCCGCATCTACTTCTCCGAGACCGGCGGTTTCGTCGCCACCCCGGTCCACGCCCGGGCGGATCTCGGCGCCGGCGCGAAACTCGAAGGGCCGGCGGTGATCGAGGAAGAGGCTTCGACGACACTGCTGCTGCCGGATGACAGTCTCGGCGTCGACGAATTCGGCAATCTTCGAATCCGCGTCGGGTCGGCGGCGCGATGAACGGAGACCGCCCCCGCGTCGACCCGGTGGTCACCGAGCTGGTGCGGAACGGCGTCATCGCCATCACCGAGGAGATGAAGACCAACCTCACCCGCACCGCCTACAACATGATCATCTACGAGGCGCTCGACTTCACCGTCGGGCTCTTCACGGCGAAGGGAGAGACGATTTCCATCGGGCTCGGGCTGCCGATGTTCATCCGCGGCATGGCCGAGACGGTCAAGGCGAAGCTCGCCCATTTCGGCGACGACATCGGGCCGGGCGACATCCTGCTCACCAACGACGCCTACATCACCGGCAGCCATCTCAATCACCTGACGTTCAGCATGCCGATCTTCGACGACGGCGCGCTGGTCGGGTTCGCGGTCTGCATGGCGCACTGGCCCGATATCGGCGGCACGCTCGACGGCATGACGACCGACATCTATTCCGAAGGGCTGCAGATTCCCATCCTCAAGTACCGGAGGGCCGGCAAGGTCAACCAGGACCTGCTCGACATTCTGAGGATGAACGTCCGCCTGCCGGAGCGCGCCATGGGGGATCTCCGCGGCCAGCTGACCGCCATCTCCAGCGGAGAGCGGCGCTTTCTCGAGCTGATACGCCGCTACGGCCGGGAGGAGGTGCTCGACAGCATCGCGGCGATCATGGACCAGTCCGAAGCGGCCGCCCGCCAGCGCACGCTCGCGATACCCGACGGCGTCTACGAGGCCGAGTCCTTCATGGACGATGACGGGGTCGACATCGCGCGGCCCGTTCCGATACGGGTCAGGGTGACCGTCGACGGCGATCGGATGACCGTCGACCTCTCCGACGTGTCGGAGCAGGTGAAAGGGTTCTACAACTCGGGCGTGACCACCGGGTTCGCCTGTTCCCAGGTCGCCTTCAAGTGCCTGACCTCGCCGACCGACTACCCGATCAATGACGGCAGCTTCCGCAATCTCGACGTGGTCATTCCGATGGGACGCGTCGTCAGCGCCGAGAAGCCGGCGCCGATGCGCTGGTGGATGACCTTTCCGATGACCATCGTCGACACCGTGTTCAAGGCGCTGGAGCCCGCGATCCCCGACCGCATCGTCGCCGGACACCACGCCGACCTGATCATCGGCATGCTGAACGGCGTCAATCCCGACACGTCGGAATTCTACATCGCCTTCATCGGTCCCACCGGCGGCGGCTGGGGCGCGAAGCAGGCGGAGGACGGGAACAGCGCCACCATCTGCATGAACGACGGCGATACCCACAACAGCCCGGTCGAGCAGCTCGAGGCCAAGTATCCGCTCCTGTTCGAATCCCACGCGCTGCGCCCTGATTCCTGCGGGGCCGGGCGGCAGCGGGGCGGGCTCGGGATCGAGAACGTGGTCCAGGCCCGCGCGCCGCTCACGGTCAACACCCAGATCGACCGCGTGCATTGCGCGCCCTGGGGGCTCGCCGGCGGCGGCGATGCGACGGGAAACTCGGTGGCGCTCCGGCGCGACGGCGCGTGGCGGGAGGATTTTCCTAACGCCAAGGTATTCACCGCCCGTCTCGGCCCCGGAGAGGCGTTCGCGCTGCGCTCCGGCGGCGGCGGCGGGTTCGGCCCGGCGCTGGAACGCCCGATCGAGGCCGTCGCGCACGACGTCCGCCAGGGTTACGTCACCCCGGAAGCCGCGTTCCGTGACTACGGCGTGGTGTGCGACGCGGCGACGTTGGCGGTGGACGTGGAGGCGTCCGAGAAAATCCGCGCCGCAAAGGCGACGCTCGCCGAGGCCGGCGGCGGGGCGTCCCTCGATACGGCCCCTGCGGGGCCTACTCGGGATGAGGAGGTGTTTTCCGGAGGTGAGCGCTCTTCCGCCCAACCCAAGCCCTCATCCTGAGTAGCCCCCGTAAGGGGGCGTACCGAAGGATGGCCTCCAATCCCTAAAACCCCGCCTGCGAGGCGGGCTTGATGGAGATCGCGAAGCTGGCGCCGGTTCCGCCGCAGCACGGGCAGGCGATCGAGTCGAAGATCTCGCGGCGGCGCTCCGGCGCGATGTCGGTGTCGGCCAGCAGCTCCTCCACCTGTCGGCGGATCGCGGCGTGGATCGGGTCCGGCGGGTTCCCGGCGCCGTCGGGCGGGGCGTCGTCGGGCGGGCGTTGCTCCGCCTCCCGGGCGGCGCGATAGAGCGTGCGGAACGGGCCGGTGAGGTTCAGATAGCGCCGGTCGTCGATCCCGCCTGCCATGGCATCTCAGTTCTGCGGCGCGCCCGGGTGGATGACCACGCCTTCCAGCCGCTCGACATAGCGCAGGAAGCGGTACTTGTCCTCGATCCCGTCGGTCGGCTTGCGGTCCTTCCATTCCCAGGGATGCTTGCCGGGCTCGATCCTGGCGACCAGGTAGCCCATCTCCCCGTCGTCGAGCATCGCGGAGAAGCGCTCCGCCAGCGCATCCGGATCGTCGACCGTCGCGCAGTTGAGGCAGCCCGCGCCCTTGGCCATTCGCGCGAGGTCGGTATTCCTCGAGGTGAGCGTCGGCGGTCCGCCGATGTTCTCGTATATGCCGTTGTCGAACACGAGAACCGTAAGGTTGGGCGGGCGCTCGGCGCCCAGCGTGCACAGGATGCCGGTATTCATCAGCATCGAGCCGTCGCTCTCGAAGGCGACGATGCGGCGATGCGGCAGCGACACCGCGAGCCCGAGCGCGGTCGATGTCACCGAGCCCAGCACGCCGGTGAAGAACGTGTTGTCGGCGGGCTTCAGGTTCCACCAATCGTCCCAGGTCGCCCCGATCGACGTCGTCACCAGATCCTCCGCCCCGATCGTCGGCGCGATCGCGCGAAAGGCGTCAATCCTTTGCATAGGCCGGGAGCTCCACGCAGTTGCCCGAGAACACCAGCGCCACCGGCCAGTTGCTGCCGTCGGCGTGCTTGAAGGCGCGCTTGATCGCCGGCTTGATCTCGTCGGGCTCGGTGACGAAGCGGTGCGGGATGCGGAGGGCGTCGAGAATGGGCGCCATCGTCTGCGCGTGGTTGTGGCCCCACCAGTTCTGCTCGCCCCATTCGCCGCGATAGCTCATCGCCATCACCATCGGCACCGCGTGCTGGAAAGCGAGGCGGGCGACCGGCTCGCAGCACTGGCGGATGCCGGAATTCTCCATGATCATCATCGCCCGCTTGCCGGCGAGGTAGGTGCCGGCGCAGATCCCCGGCATGTCGCCCTCGTTGGAGACCTGGATGTAGCGGATCGCGTTGTCCGCCGCGCACAGGCGGTAGACGCTCGCCAGCAGCGATTCGGGGAGCGCCGTCACGACCTCGACATCGGCCTCCTTCAGCCCTTCCACGAACAGCCGCGCGTATTCGGGAACCGTCCCGCCCGTCATGACGCGTTCCCTTCCGCCTTCTCGCGGAAGTTGTCGGCGAAAACGTGGCCGAGGTCGCGCGCCTTCTTCTTCATTACCCCGAGGCCGAACTTGCCGAGCCGGCCGAACACCGAGACGTCCGACGCATAGGCGACTTCCGTTCCGCTCTCGGCCTCGGAAAGCGACAGCGTGCTCGTTGCGTTGAGCGTGCTCGCGCGGCCGCCTTCCTCTCCCCTGGTGGTCGAGGACGCGAAATGCGGCGGGCGCTCCTCCGTCTTCTCCACCGTGACCGTGAAAGTCGTCTTGATCGGCCCCACCGCGACCTTGATGTCGGCGCTGTAGGTATTCGGGCCGGTCACGTCGATACGTTGGCACCCGGGGATGCACGGCCCTACCACCTCGGGATCGGTGATCATCGACCAGACCCTTTCGAGCGGCGCATCGACGGTAAAGCTGTCCTCGATCTTCAAACCGAACCTCCCCGAACGCCGGCATCCTATGGAGCGCCCGGCCGGGTCGCAACCGAACCCGCGGATTCCGGAACCCGGCGAATCTCTCTAAAATGCGGTTCCGGCGGACGAGGCTAGAGGGTAAACGATGCTGACCATGGTCTCCGCGATGGATCGGGCGCGCCGGCTTTACGGGGCGCGGCCGGCGATGGTCGACGACGAGGGGACATTCACCTGGAGCGAGTTCGTCGACCGTGCCCGCCGCGCGGCCTCGGTGCTGGACGGGCTCGGCATCGGCGAGGGCGACCGCTACGCGATCCTCTCGCGCAACACCTTCCGCAATGCCGAGCTGATGCATGCCGGGTACTGGTCGGGGAGGATCCCGGTACCGGTCAATATCCGGCTCGCCGGCCCCGAGATCCGCCATATTCTGGACGACTCCGGCTGCAAGCTGCTGGTCGTCGACGAGGCGCTGGCCGAGCTTGCGGCGGCGGACGAACTCGCCCCCTGGCGCGACCGCACGCTGCTGGTGGCGCCCGGGCAGCGGGACGCGGCCGGGCCGCAATACGAGCCGCTGCTCGCCCGCGCCGCGCCGGCCGGGGCGCACGATTCGGCCGAGGACGACACCGCGATCCTGCTCTATACCGGCGGCACCACCGGCCGGTCGAAGGGCGTGCCGTTGAGCCACCGCAACGTGTTCGCGAACGGCCAGCAATGCGCGATCGCGCTCGGCGCCAGGACCGACGACGTGTTCCTCCACGCCGCGCCGATGTTCCACTCCGCCGACCTGCTCGGGACCGCCTACACCCTTCAGGGCGCGGCGCACATGTTCCTGCCGGTCTTCTCGCCCGAATCGGTGCTGCGCGCGATGGAGAGGCACGGTGTGACCGTCGCCTTCCTGGCGCCCACCATGATCATCATGATCCTCCAGGATCCCGCTTTCGAAAACTTCGACCTGGGAAAGCTGCGCCTGGTCTTCTACGGCTCCTCTCCGATGGCGGTGGAATGGATCCGCCGCGCGATGGAGGCGCTGCCGGGCGCCGAGATCCAGCAGGGATACGGGCTCACCGAAACGTCGCCCATCCTGACCACGCTCGACCCCGAGGAACACCGCGAGGCGCTGGAGAGCGGGCGCTACGACCGCCTCAAGGCGGCCGGCCGGCCGGTCACCGGGGTCGACATGCGGATCGTCGACGACGACGGCGACGAGGTGCCGCTCGGAGAGGCGGGAGAGGTGGCGGTGCGCGGCCCCAACGTCACCAGCGGCTATCTCAACCGGCCGGAGGAAACGGCGTCGGCGTTCCGCGGCGGCTGGTTTCACACCGGCGATGTCGGGCGGATGGACGAGGAGGGCTTCATGTACCTCCTCGACCGCAAGAAGGACATGATCGTCACCGGCGGCGAGAACGTCTATTCCTCCGAGGTCGAGGCGGCGCTCTACCAGCACCCGGGCGTCAACGAGGCCGCCGTGGTCGGCGTTCCGGACGAGACATACGGCGAGGCCCTGTTCGCGGTCATCGTCCCGGCGCCGGGCGCGTCGCTCGACGTGGAGGGCATGATCGCCCATTGCCGGGAGCGCATCGGCGGCTACAAGATCCCCCGCCGCATGGCATTCGTCGACGAGATGCCCAAGAGCGCGATGGGCAAGATTCTCAAGACCGAGCTTCGCCGCCTCTACGGCGGGGACAACGCGTAGCAGGAGTCGTTATGAAGGACACGCTCAGGCCGGGGCTCAGCGTAACGCGCCGGTTCGAAATTTCCCGGGAAAGCACGATCGACGTGCTCGGCGAGGACCGCCGGGTCTATGCGACGCCCGCCATGGTGCGCGACATCGAGATCGCCTGCCTCGGGATGATCGCCGAACATCTCGACGAGGGCGAGGCGACGGTCGGCATGCGGGTCGAGGTCGACCATCTGGGCGCCTCGCTCGAAGGCTCGTGGGTCGAGGTCACCGGCACCATCGTGGAAATCGAGGGCAGGCGCATCGCCCTCGATGTCGAGGTCCGCGACCCCGTGGACCTCGTCGGCAAGGGCCGCCACGTCCGCTTCGCGGTCGACCTCGCGCGCCAGGCCGAGCGGGTCGACGCCAAGCGCGCGCAACTTGCCGGCGAAACCCGATGATCGACGCGAAGCGGCGGCTGATCGTCGCGCTCGACGTCAGGACGGTCGAGGAGGCGCGCGGCCTGATCGCCACGCTCGGAGACTCCGCCGCCTACTACAAGATCGGACCGTGGCTGCTCTACGCGAAGGGGATCGAGGGTCTGATCGACCTCGTGCTGGGCTCCGGCAAGGAGCTCTTCCTCGACTGCAAGATGTACGACATCGGCGAGACGGTGCGCGAAGGCGTGGCGCGCGCCGCCGAACGCGGGGTCAGCCTGGTAACCGTGCATGGCAACCGCGACATCCTGCTCGCCGCCAACGAGGGCAAGCGGGGCTCCGGCCTCAAGGTGTTCGCGATCTCGGTGCTCACCAATCTCGACGACGACGACATGCGCGAGTTGGGCTATCTCCGGCCCGTCGAGGAGCTGATCGAGGCTCGGGTCAGGAAAGCGATAGAATTCGGTTGCGACGGGCTGATTGCCGCGCCGGCGGACGCGCCCAGGATTCGCGCCATCGCGCCCCCCGGAAGGCTGCTGCTCGGTACCCCCGGCGTGCGCCCGGCCGGCCATGGGCAGGACGACCACAAGCGCGGCGGCACGCCCGCCGAGGCGATCGGGGCAGGGGCCGATTACATCGTGATGGGCCGGCCCATCGTTCGCGCGGACGACCCCGCGTCGGTCGCGCGCGCGGTAACCGCGGAAATGCAGTCCGCTTTCGACCGACGAGAGGAGTGCTAGCGTGCCGTTCTTCAAATCGCTGCCGGACGACGCCGGCCCGGGCAACGTCTTCGAGGCCTACCCAGAGATCTACCTTCCCTGGGCGGACACCAGCCAGGCGCTGATGCGCGGCCCGTCGCCGCTCACGCCGGGCGATCGCGAGGCGATCGCGGCCTTCGTCGTCGGCACCGCGAACTGCCGCTATGCCTGGGTGGCCCATCGCGCCGCCGCGGTCGCCTGGGGGATGGACGGAGACGCCATCGAACAGGCCGTCGAGGACCTCGAATCGGCGCCCGTGGACGAACGGCTCAAACCGCTTCTCGCCTATGCCCGCAAGCTCACGCTGACGCCGACCGAGGTTCGCCAGGAGGACGCCGACGCCGTGTTCGCCGCCGGCTGGGACGAGAAGGCGCTGCACGATGCCATCGCGGTGACCGCGCGGATGAACTTCATGTGCCGGCTGGTCCAGGGTTACGGCTTCGCCCCGATGAGCGCCGAGAAGGCGCGGGAGAACGCCGAGAGCCGGAAGAAGCTCGGCTATCGAAACCTCTATCCTAAGTTCGTCGAGGAAGAGTAGCGCGCCGTCAACGGGGCGTTAGAATGGGTCAGGTGTCGTCGCGACGCTCGAAAAAGCAAACGGGGGAAATCATGTCAGCCATCAGATTGCCAGCCGCCGCGGCCGGGATCGTCCTTGCCGCCTGCATCGGCCTGGTCAGCTTGGCACCGGGACAGGCGGTGAGCGCCGAAGACGTCAAGCAGGTCGCCGAGAAACGCAGCATGGCCATGAAGGCGATGGGCGGCTCGATGCGGACGATCAAGGGTTTCGTCGGCGGCCGCGGCTCGAAGGACGATGTCGTCAAGGCCGTTGCCGTGATCGCGTCCACGGCGCCGAAGATCGCGTCGCTCTTTCCCAAGGGGACCGGCATGGAGGCCCTGCCCAAGTCCGAAGCGAAGGCGGAAATCTGGGTGAAGTGGGACGCATTCACCGCCGCCGCCAAGACGCTCGGCGACAAGGCCGCGGTGCTCGCCGCCGCCGTCGATTCGGGCGACAAGGGCAAGATCGGCGCGGCGTTCGGCGACCTCGGCAAGGTCGGCTGCGGCGGATGCCACAGGGTGTTCCGTCAGAAACGCTGAAAGCGGGGGTCGGACGGGCTCAGAACGCGATCCGGGCCAGTTCGATCCCGCCGAGCACGACCGCGGCCGCGACCGCCAGGACGACGCCCGCCCGCCCGTCGCCCGCGATGCGCGGCTCCGCGAACCCGGCCGGCACCGGCCCGCGCCCGGTCACCATCGCGCCGGTCAGGTTTTCGCGCTTGTAGACCAGGTGAAACAGGATTGCCGCGAGGTGCAGTCCGACGAAGACCAACAGGACGTCGACGACCAGCGCGTGCAATTCGGACGCCTCGCGCGCCAGGTCGTAGCTTACCAGCAGCGATAGCGGCCCCTCGTGGAGCCCGTCGACGTCCGCCGCGAACAGGCCGAGGCCGGTCTGCAGCAGCAGCAGCGCCAGCATGGCGACGACCGAAAGCCCCCCGAGCGGGTTGTGACCGCCATAACGGTCGGGCTCACGGCGCGGCACCGTCCGGACGTAGGCGAGTATCGTCGCGGGGGAGCGGACGAGCCGGGCGAGCCGCGAGGTCTCGCTGCCGACGAGACCCCACAGGATCCGCGCGACGACCAGCACCAGGAGCGCCTGGCCGGCCGGAATGTGGATCTCGAACGCCCCGCGGCTGCCGCTCACGAAACAGACGACGAACAGGATCGCCAGCACCCAGTGAAAAATCCGCGTCGGACGGTCCCAGATGGGGATTCTTCGAGCGGTTTCGCCCTGGGTATCGGACTCTCGATCCGCCACGCCTTTCCCCCTGCCGTCGTCCCCGGAACGCCGCGAAGCTTCCCCCGCGCCGCCGCGGGCCGTCAAGGATTAGACAGTGCCCGGTCGGGGTGCATCCTTCGATACGCGGCTTCGCCGCTACTCAGGATGAAGGAAACTGTAACCCCCTCATCCCGAGTAGGCGCGTCAGCGCCGTATCGAGGGACGCCACGCCGATACGGTTCCAACCGTGACGGACAGACTCTACACCCGGAACACCTTCATCGCCTCGTCGCCGAGGTGGTTGATCACCTTGACGGCGATGCGGCCGGAGGCGGGGCGTGGGAAGGGGCGGGATGTGTCGCTGTTCAACGTGGCCCAGGCGTCGGGATCGATCTCGGCCTTGAGCGTCGTCTTGAGCGCCTTGTATGGGTCGTTCGCGCCGAGGAAGTATGCGTGGCGGACGAAGAAGCTCTCCTCGTTGTAGTCGGTGTCGACGAACCAGCAGGCGATGCCGTCGGCGCCGTCGCTGCGCACCTCGCCGGTATTGGGGTGGAACACGTCGACGCCGTTGATCCTGACCCGGATGTCGTCGCCGCCGTCCTCCAGGATGTCGATGTCGGGCTCGCCGAAGATGACGAAGAGGTTGCCCTTGCCGGTGTTCTTGAGGTCGCCGGCCATGTGGAGGTCGGCGTTCATCCGCGCCTTGAGGACCGGGATGGCGCCCAGCTTCTCGAACTCGGCGGCGTGCGCCTCGTAGCTGAACGCGCAGGCGATCAGCACGTCGAAGCCCGCCTCGGCCGCCTCTCGCGCCGCCGCCGCGAGGTCGGGGCGCGAGACCGTGCCGAACTCCGGGCCGATGAAGACGCCCGCGCGGCGCTCGACGCCGTCCCCGCCCCCTTCCGAGTACCGCCCCTCGGCGCAGACGTAATCGCCGGGCCAGGGCGTGAGCGAGGAGAAGTCGATGCGGTCTTCCCTGTGCGCCTGCTGCACGCCCGCGGTCTTCAGGTTTTCGAGGATGATGTCGGCGAAGTCGTGCGTCTCGCCGAAGCCCAGCTTCCGGTCCACGAGCCCGTCGAACAGCTCGTCGTTCTCGTCCACCGCCAGCATCCGGTGCGGCGCAAGGCTCTCGACCGTGAAGGGGCCGGCGACGCGGATGCGCGCGTTGTCCACATAGGGCTTGTCGTAGAGATATTCGTGGTCCGCCTTCGCGGCGATGGAGGCGTCGATCTCGTTCTGACGGGCGATGCGCGCCTCCCACCAATCGGCATGCGCGGCCGTGGCATCGGTGGGCCAACCCTCGCCCGCCTCGCGCGGGACTTCCCACTCCTGCCATGACTTGCCGAGGGCGGCGTTGAGGCGGGCGCGGAGCGGCTCCAGGGTCTCCTGCCAGCGCTCCCAGATCACGTCGATCTCGGCATTGTTGGCGATGGACTTCAGGGTGATGTGCGGCACGCGCTCGTAGACGAAGCCCTGGCGGATGTCGCCGCCGGTGGGCGCCTCCGACGGCGCCCGCCGCGTGATCTCGGCTTCCTTTTTCTGCCCCTCCGCGCTGTCGGCCAGCAGATACCACGGATAGCGCGCGCCCATGACGCGCGCCCGCGCCAGCGCGAGTGCAACACGCGACGTGTCGATTGTGATCCAACGCCGACCCCACTGTTCGGCGACGATGGCCGTGGTGCCGGAGCCGCAAGTGGGGTCGAGCACGAGGTCGCCGGGATCGGTGGTCATTAGGATGCAGCGTTGGACCGCAGTGTTGGCGGTCTGAACCACGTAGACAGGGAATTTTTCACCGTGGATGTCTGACCATATGTTCGGTATGGCCACCTGATTCCAGTCATCCCAGAAAACCAGACCGAACCGCTGTCGGTCAGCAAGTCCCGCGCCACGGTTAGCCGATCGCGCAGGTAGCTCAGGTAGGAGTGGATGCCGTCGCGCCAGGTGTCACGAAACGCCTTCACCTGCTCGGGCTCGCGGGTGATGTGTTCGGTCTTGCCGTCCTTCACGTCGCGGCTGGTGGTGGACCACTGGAAGTTGGAGTTGAACTTGATGCCGTAGGGCGGATCGATATAGATGCACTGCACCTTGCCGCGCAGGCCCTCGCGCTCCGCCAGCGAGGCCATGACCTGAAGGGCGTCGCCGAGGATCATGCGGTTCGACCAGTTGGCGTCGTGGCGGTAGAACTCGGTCGTCGCGGCGCCGTCGGGCAGTCCGTTGAAGTCGGCGAACAAGTCCGGCGTGTCGTCCGCCTCCTCGTCCCGCCGTTCCCTGGTCTGGCGCAGCAGGTCATCGATCAGGACCTTGGGGTGCACCTTCTCCTGGATGTAGAGCGGCGGTGCCTGGACGGCGAGGTCGGCGGCGTCCTGCTCGTCCTTGCCGCGCCAGACGAGCTGCGGGTCGAGGTCGCGGTTGCGGCGCGCATAGGCCACCTGGACCGGCGCCTTGTCCTCCTCCGTCATGACAGGGTGGTATTCCGCCGTCGGGATGTTGCGCCGCGTCGCCTCGTCGTGGACCAGGGTCTCGACGGATTTGGGCTTCTTCGGTTTCGCCATCTACTTGCCGCCCGTCTTCTCCAGCAGGTCCCGCAACGCCGGCAGGAGTGCGGGCACGGCGTCTTCGACCATGCTCCAGACGATACTGTCGTCGATCTCCAGATAGCTGTGAGCCAGACGGTTCCGCGCTCCGATGATCGCGCGCCAGGGAATCTCCGGATGGGCGTCGCGGATCGCTTCGGGGACGTGGTTTGCTGCCTCGCCGATGAGTTCGAGATTGCGCAGCGTGGCGTCATAGACCATGCCGCTTGCCACGAACCCGGCTCGATCCAGGCCGGCGGTGTAGGCTTGGACCTTCTCGCCGAATTCGATCATGTCGGTTATGTAAAAGCGCCATTCCCGCGGCGTTTCGCCGGCGTCAGACATTCACCGCCTCCCGCTCCACATAGGGGCGCAACTCGGCCCGGAGCGTCTTGTCCGTCGCCAGATCGACCGGGCGGCCGAGCAGATCCTCCAGATAGAACTGGGCGCCGAAGTACCGGCGCCAATCCGGCGGCTCGTCGAAACGAACCAGGATATCGACGTCGCTCTCATCGCTGGCCCGGTCGCGAGCGAACGAGCCGAACAGGGCGAGATCGGCGATACCGAAGCGTTGTTCGAGCACCGGCTTGTGCGCCCGCAGCAGCACGAGGATTTCGTCTCTGCTCACTGGCCGCTCCTCGGCAATATCGTCCCGACCTCAGGCGTCACGGCTCAAGCCACCACGGTCGGCAGATTTGTCGCGGTACGTCATGCCGCGACACGCTGCAAGAGCTTTCGGTTGAAGTCTTCATGGGATGCCAGCGACGAGATCATGTCGCCACCGACATCCGACAGCCTCGCAAGGTCGGTCCTTGGGATCGCGGCCTGATCTTCGAAGACGAGAATGGACTCGAAGCGGAGATCGTACCGGTGGAAGTGCGACAGCATGATCGTGGTCAGGCGCGCCTTGTCGCGGTTCGGCACGCCGTAGAGGAAGAGCGGGACGTCGTTCTTCCCCTCGATGCGGTAGTCCACCGGGTAGACGTCGGCATTGGGCACGTCGGGCCGGAAGTCTTGTTCGATTTGCGCCTCGTCCACGTAGCTGAAGAGAAGGTCGGCCAGATCGTCATAGAAGGTGGAGCCGACGTTGGAACGCGAGAGCAGCGTCAGATCGTAGACCCTGGTCAGCGCCTGTCCGAAGGCGAAGATGGTCTCCGGCAGGCGCTCGGGCGCGGTGTCGAGGCAGAGCGCTCCGCGATCGCCGTCCCAGCGAAGCCCGGCCTCGCCCATGATGCGCTCAAGAATCATCCCCCGCGTTCCGTCCAGGAAGGAATCCACGTCGTGTTCGTAGCTGATATGCATCAGCGTGTGCCCGCGGTCCGACAGACGGAGACCACCCGATGCCGACTCCGAGACATGTATCGGGAAGCGGTCGCCATCAGGGAACTCGAAATGTGTCCGCAGCATAAGCGCACCGTCGGGACGCTGATCGACTCTTACCTCCTCGCAGAGGCGTTCGCACAAGAGCGTTCTGAGTGCGTCCGTGTCGAGGGTCACAGGTCCAGCCTCGGTTCGTCGTGCCGGACGTCGACGCCGCTTACGTTGAAATCCTCCGTCAGACAGGCCAGCGCTCCGGCCACGGTCTCGAACCGGTCTGTCTCGGTCGCGTCGGCTTCCGCTTTCCTTCCCGCTGCGATCGCTGCCTCCGACGCACGATGAATGTGCTGGCGGTAGGCGATGTCACCATGCTCGTGGCTCGGCCCATTATAGCGTGCCAGCGTGAGCGGCGGTGCGCCACGCGGCAGGTAGGCGATTCCGCAAGAGAAATCCTGTTCGTCCTCCAGGCTTTGCCGCTGGTAGATCAGGAAGCGAACCTCCTCCTCGTCGTCCCCTCCGGAGACCTGAAAGTTGCGCTGCCGGTGGGCAGGTCTTCCCTTGGGTTTTTCCAGCCAGTGCACGCGGGGGTTGGCGATCCGTTTGGGCATCGACTGGAAGGCGTCCAGTTCCGCCTTGGTATAGAGCTTGATGTTCATACCGTATGTCGCTGTGAGATGCGCTCGATACCAGGTGTCGTGCCGTCCGCCTTGGCCAACTCTGCGGTGCCGCCGGTTCCGGCCGCCTGGATCAACTCGTCCACCAGCGCGCTGAAAGCCGCGTCGATCTCGAAGACTTCCGTGAACTCGGCGAACGCCCAGCGCCCGAACCGTCCCAGGCCGTTCACGCCCGGCACCCAATAGGCGCGCATGGCGTTGGCCTTCTCCCTGGCGTCCTCGCCGCGATAGCCCTTGATCTCGACGATCAGGTTGAGCGGCTCGGCGCCGCCGTCGTCGACCCGCACGATGAAGTCCGGGAGGTACTTCCGGGCGACAGAACCCATGAGGTAAGGGACTTCCAGCCCGAGGTTCTGGTTCTTGACGTACGCCGCCACCGCGGGGTGGGCCTCCGCCACGCGGCAGAACTCGGCCTCCCAGTCGCTGTCGCAAACCACCCAGTTGACATGGCACTTGCGCGCGTCGGTCCGCCAGCGGGTCTCCTTCGACGTGGTGAAGTTCACATAGGATGTCGAGCCGGCCGGGTTGAACGCGTCGAGGATCGCCTTGACCGGGCGTTCGTCAGCCATCGTCTCGGCGATCGCCGTCTTGATCCGTTCGCACGCCATGTCGGCGATTTCCCGGTAGAGCAGCTGGGCCGGCCGGGTTCCGCCGGTGCAGCGCAGATAGCCGCCGTCCAGCCACTCTCCGGCGATCCGCCTCAACTGACCGAACAGATGAAGCTTCGGTTCCTCGCCGGCATCGCGAAACTTCGTGTACAGAAGGTGCCTGGCGAGGTGGAACGCGACGGTCGAGGGCCGCATGCCGTCGAGATGCTCGATCGTCAAATCGACGCCCTCGCCGACGATGCCCTGGTTATGGGTCAGGGAGGGACCGACCAGCAGGGGCGTCAGCTCCAGACGGGAATCCGGCGTGAAATTCGCCGCTAGTCGTTCGTCCGGCAGCTCCATCCGGTAGCCCTCGACCCGCGGGAACCGGATTTCCAGCGCGTCGCGTTCGGGGCTGACCGCATATATCCGGACGGTCTTCCTTGGCCGCTTGGGCGGCATGACGGCAGGCTTGGCCGTGAAGTCGAAGGGAATGCCGAGCACGTCCGCATACTCGACGTCGAAGAGCCCTTCCTCGTTGAGTTCGTATGACTGGCGGCGCAGGCCGCGCCCCACCACCTGCTCGCAAAGGAGCTGGGTGCCGAAGGCCCGCACGCCGAGGATGTGGGTCACCGTGTTGGCGTCCCATCCCTCCGTCAGCATGGAAACGGAGACGACGCAGCGGATGGACTCTCCGAGACGCTCCGGCTTGCCGACGGTGTTCATCACCTCGCGCAGCAGGTCCTGGTCGGAAATTTTTTCGGCCGCGCGGACATCGCCCGTGCGCCTGACGATCTCGCCGCGGAACCGCTCGATCTCGTCGGCCGCCATGGCACGGAAACCCTTGTCCAGCGCATCCCCGGTCTCGAGTTGTTGGCTATCGATCAGAAGCGTGCGCGGTCTCGCCAGACGGTTTCCGCTGTCGTTGTAGTTCCGGAACAGGTCGAGGCGTCCGGCGTTGTAGGCGGCGGTCTCGCCGTCCTCCGCGATCCGATGGAACCCGGCGATGAAGTCGTAGACCAGCTTCGAGGTCGCCGTGTTGTTGCAGACCACGATGAAGACGGGCGGTACGCCGATATCCTGTTCCTGCCAGAGTCGGTAGACCTGCTCATAGTGTCCGTAGAGCGCTTCGAGGGCGGTCTGGAGCTCCGCCGGCAGGCTGAGCGGATCGAGATGGCCCGATTTGCGGCGGCCGCCCTTCGGCATCCTTTTTCCGATGCGCTCCCACAAATTCCTGAACGCCGGGACATCTCCGCCCAGCGCGTTGTCCGCGACCGGCACGCGGGGCAGCTTGACGATGCCGCATTCGATGGCGTCCATCAGGGAAAAGTCGCTCACCGTCCAGTGGAACAGCGTGCCCTCGGCGTAACCCGAGCCGCGCAGGAAGAACGGCGTCGCGGACAGATCGTATACCGTCCGGACCCCGAGCCTGCGCTTCACCGCCTCGATCCCGGAAATCCACAGCCGGGCGGCTTCGTTGTTCTTCTTCGCTTCCTCCCTGTCGTCGCCCTTCAAATCGTCCAGGTCTTCGCCGTCCGGCCGCTCCCGGTAGCAGTGATGGGCCTCGTCGTTCAGCACGAGGATGTTCTTCATGCCCATGAGGTTGGGCATGATCCGCTGGAGCATCTGGCCCTCGGATTCGACGGTGTCGATATCCGGTCCGCGCCCCTTCAGAAGGGACCGTCCGACTCTGGAGACCTCCAGGCGCTCGCGCGGCTTGAAGGCGTGGTAGTTGGCGATGACGATCCTGGCCCGTTCCAGATCGCCCAGCATGTCGTTCGGCACGATCTCGCGGCCCCGGAAATAGCTGTCCGGGTCGTTGGGCTGAAGCACGCGAAGGCGGTCGCGGATGGTTATGCCCGGCGTGACGACCAGAAAGCCGCGCGTGAACAGCCTGCTGTTGGGATGGCGGACGGCGTTGACCGTCTGCCAGGCGATGAGCATGGCCATCACCGTCGTCTTGCCGGCCCCGGTCGCGAGCTTGAGCGCGATGCGCAGAAGTTCGGGGTTGGCCTGTTCGTTCGCGCCCTTGAGGTGGTCGAGAAACTTTGCCCCCCGCCTGCCCAGCTTCGGCGCGACTTCGGTCAGCCAGATCGCCGTTTCCACCGCCTCCACCTGACAGAAAAAAGGGCGGATGCCCTGGAACGGGTGGTGCCGCCAATGCCACAGCAGGCGGGCGGTCTCCGGCGTGACCTGCCATTGGTCCGCAGAGGGCAGATTCCGCCAATCCGTCACATAGGATCTGATCTCGTTGATGATCGGCGTCGGGTTGTATTCCTGATCCTCTGTCGACAGCCCGGCGCCGGCGTCGAGCACCATTTCGATCTGATCTTTCGATTTCCTGCGCTTCTTCGGCCTGGGAACCGGCGTGATCAGTTGGGAGCGGCGGCGTGAGTCCAGAACCCGGTCAGTCGGCTGGCCGCTTTCGTCGAGTTCCCAATGACGCGCCGGGTATTCGTATGGAGAATTCAGAATCGGGCGCTCGAAAAACCGGTCGATCATGGCCAGGGGCTAAGGTTTCACGAAGTCAGGCTCTTCAAGTTAGCGCAGGCCCCAACTCCGTTCCACAAGGGGACGGTCCATCCGATTCGACCTCGGAAACCGTGGCCACGTGGTTCCAACGACTTTTGTCGGTCGCGGTCACGAGTGCTAGGGTCGGCGACCCGAAGACAATGGATTTGCCCAACGGATCGATATTCCATGGTTCGCTCCAACCCCGTTGTCCGGTTCCTGTTCCTTGCCTGTCTCGCCGTGGCGCCGTTGACCGGCACCGCCGGGGCGCAGTCGATCGAAGAGACGCGGTCGGCCTATGCGGAAGGGCGGTTCGCCGACGCGGCCCGGATCGGCGCGGCCCTCGGCACCTCCGAAGGCTATGCGCTGGCGGCGGGATCGCTGGCGATCCACGGCTATTACTTCGCGCCGGACGACGAGGCGGAGGCCCTGCTGGAAGAGGCCACGGCGCTGGCGCGGAAAGCGGTCCGGGCCGATCCATCCAACACGGACGCCTATCTGCGGCTGGTCCAGGCCATGGGCCGGCACGCCCAGGCCATCGGCTCGTTCGAGGCGATAAACCGGGGCTATGCCGGAAAAATCCGCGAAGCGGCCGAGAAAGCGCTGGAGCTCGATCCCGACTCGGCGGCGGCCCACGCGGCTTTGGGCGCGTGGCACGCCGAGGTGGTCGCCGCCGCGGGGTCGTTCATCGCGCGCATCACCCACGGCGCCCGCGAAAGCGAGGCGATGGCCCATTTCGAGGCGGCCCTGAAGCACGCTCCCGACACCAAGTTCGTGAACCTCGAATATGCGCTCGGGCTGCTGGTCCTGGACGAGGACGAAAACCGGGGCAGGGCGCGCGAACTGCTCGCCCGCGCCATCGAACTGCCGGCGACGGACGCCTACGACCGCCTGCTCCACAAGCGGGCCGTCGAGCGGCTCAAGGCCCTGGACAACTCTGGCGGCTGAAAGCTTCGCCGGCGGAACGAGATTTCGCGAACGGGCGGGCGTTTCATGATTCGTGACAAGCCCGTTATCCGGTTTGCGTTGCTTTCCTGTCTTGTCGCCGCCCCGTTGGCGGCTCCGGCGGGCGCGCAATCCATCGACGCGGCGCGGACGGCCTATGCGGAGGGACGGTTTGCCGATGCGTCCCGAATCGCCGAGCGCCTCGGGGGCTCCGAGGGATATGCGCTGGCGGCGCGCGCGCTGGTCGTCCACGCGCGCCACGTCGCCGGAGACGGCGAGAAGGAGGAGTCGTTCGAGCGCGCCGTCGGGCTAGCGAGGAAGGCGGTCGGCGCCGATCCCCGAAACGCGAACGCCCACCTCCAACTGGCCCGCGCGATCGGCCGGCTCGCGCAGGCGGTCGGCGCCTTCGAGGCGGCGAACCGGGGCTATGCGGAGAAGGTGCGCGAGTCGACGGAGACCGCGCTTCGGCTCGACCCCCGGTTGGCCGCGGCCTATCTCAGCCTGGGAAGGTGGCATGCCGGGATCGTCGGCGCGGCGGGTTCGTTCGTGGCGCGCCTGACCTTCGGAGCACGCGAGCGGGACGCGCTGGCCGCCTTCGAACGGGCTTTCGAGCTGGCGCCGGACCGGAAGGCGGTGCCGCTGCAATACGCGCTGGGCCTGCTGGCCCTGGACGAGGACGAATACCGCGAGAAGGCGCGCGCCCTTCTGAAGCGGGCCATCGATATACCGGCAAGGGACGCCTACGACCGTCTGCTCCACGAGCGGGCGGTCGACCGTCTCAAGGCCCTGGACGCCTCGGGCGGCTGAGAGCCTTGCCGCAAGTCCCGGATTCGGCGATCTTGGCGCGGGAAAAGTCGATCGGGAGTCCGCGATGAGCGAGAAAGTCGTCTATCTCAACGGCGCGTTCGTGCCGGAGAGCGAGGCCAGAGTGTCCGTCTTCGACTGGGGGTTTTCCGGCGGCGACGGGGTTTACGAGGTCGCCCGCACCTTCGACGGAAAGCTGTTCCGCCTCGAGACGCATCTCGACCGGCTGTTCAGGTCGCTCGCCTACACCCGGATCGATTGCGGGCTGGCCAGGGAGGAAGTAACCGCGATCGGCGAAGAGACGGTCGCGCGCAATCTTCCGCTTCGCGGGGAGAACAGCGACTACGCGTTGTGGATGGTGATCAGCCGCGGCGACCGGCGGCTCGGCGACGCGGCGCCCGCGACCTTCACCATGTACTGCCTCGAAGTCGGCTTCGCCGGTTTCGCGCACGCCTACCTGGGCGGCCTCAAGCTGGTGACCCCGGGCGTGCGCCGGACCCCGCCGCAATGCGCCGATCCCAAGGCCAAGCTCACCAACCGGATGAACCAGCTCCAGGCCAGGTTCGAGGCGCAGCAGTCCGACCCCGAGGCGCTGCCCCTGATGCTCGACATCGACGGCAACCTCGCGGAGTCGAACACCGCCAACTTCTTCTTCGTCGCCGACGGCAAGCTCTGCACGCCGAAGGCGCGCAACGTGCTCGGCGGCATCACCCGCAAGACGGTGATCGAGCTTGCCCACGAGCTCGGGATCGAGGTGGTCGAGGACGCGTTCGCGCCCTACGACGTCTATACCGCCGACGAGGCGTTCCTGTCCGGGACCAGCGGCACCATGCTGCCCGCCCGCAGCCTGAACGCATCCCCGATCGGCGATGGGACGACGCCGGGACCGGTCACCATGCGTCTGATCCGGGCCTGGAACGAGATGGTCGGCATGGACTTCGTCGCCCAGGCGCTCGGCCATCTCGGCGACAACGAGCGCGGCCCCGCGCTCGCCGAATGGGAAAGGCGGCTCGCGGCATAGGGGAGGGGAGATGTCCGGCGAGGTATTCAAGCTGACCGAGGCGCTGAGCGCGCTCGCCATCCACGAAAGCGACGAGGACGCGTTCAAGCCCGTCGGTCTCTGGGACTCCTTCGATTACCGCGATCTCGGCATGGCGGAGGCGACCGGCGGCAAGGTCGGCGCCATCCACCTGCGCGCCAAGGGGCCGTGCAAGCGCGATCTCGGCTTCCACCGCCACGACCTCGCCTTTCAGATGGTCTACATTCTGAAGGGCTGGGTGACTTACCGCTGGCAGGGGCACGCGGAGCCGATCACCGTGCATGCCGGCGCCTCGGTCTACTCGCCGCCCGGCGAGGTCCATAACGTGATCGACTACAGCGAGGACATGGAGGTGATCGAGGTCACGATGCCCGCCGATTACCCCACCGTCGAGATCGAGGTGGCGGACTGACCGGGAGCCGGCCCGCGCGGATCCGGATCGGCGCAACCGCGGCCGCGCTCGTTGTCGTCGCGGCCCTGCCGGTCTTCGTTCAGGCGGCCGAGCCGCGCGACTACCGTTCGGAAAAGCACGACTTCCGCCTGGTCCCCGTCGGCGGTCCGCTCGACCAGGCGTGGGGGATGGCCTTCCTGCCGGACGGGCGATTCCTGATTACGGAGAAGGACGGCCAGCTTCGTATCCTCGACCGCGAAGGGCGGCTCTCGAAACCGCTTCGCGGTCTCCCCCGGATCGAATCCTACGGCCAGGGCGGGCTGATGGATGTCGCGCTCGACCCCGATTTCCCTCGCAACCGGCGCATCTATCTGAGCCTCGCCTGGGACGCCAGAGGCGGCAAGACGACCGCCGTCGGCACGGCCCGATTGTCGAGCGACCGGCTGCGCGGCTTCAAGCTGATCTTCGCCGGACGGCCGGGGAGCGGCTCGGGCCGGCATTTCGGCTCGCGTCTCCGCTTCGGTCCCGACGGGAAGCTCTACGTCACCATCGGCGATCGCGGCCACCGGCCGAACGCCCAGGACCTCGGCACCCACGCGGGGACGGTCCTCAGGCTCAACCGCGATGGAACCGCGCCCGCCGACAACCCCTTCGCCGGGCGGCCCGGCGCGCTGCCGGAAATCTGGTCCTACGGGCACCGCAACGCCCAGGGGCTCGCCTTCGACAGCGAAACCGGACGGCTATGGTCGCAGGAGCACGGGCCCAAGGGAGGAGACGAGGTCAACCTGGTCGAGCGCGGCAGGAACTACGGCTGGCCGGTCATCACCTACGGGCGCAACTATATCGGCACAGAGATCACCGACGAGACCGCGCGTCCCGGCATGGAGCAGCCGAAGACCTACTGGGTGCCCTCCATCGCGCCGTCGGGGCTGACGGTCTATCGCGGCGACCGGTTTCCCCGCTGGGACGGAAACCTCTTCGTCGGCGCGCTCCGGGCGCAGCTGCTCGTCCGCCTCGAAGTCGACGGCGGCAGGGTCGTCAAGGAAGAACGCCTGCTCACCGATTTCGGCAACCGCATCCGCGACGTGCGCACCGGGCCGGACGGGCTGATCTACCTGCTGCTCGACGAGAACGACGCCTCCCTCTGGCGGCTGGAACCGCGATAACGACGCCTTGCCCCGCGGCGGTTTTGCCGCCATCTTCGAAATTCGCCGCCGCGGCTGGAGGGAACGGTCATGGGACACAACACGATTACGGTGACGCCGGTGACGCCGAATATCGGCGGGCTGGTCGAGGGAATCGACCTGACCCGTGAACTGGACGCGCCGACGGTCGAGGATCTGCATGATGCGCTGATGGAGCACCAGGTCCTGTTCTTCCGCGACCAGGAGCTGACCCACGAGACCCAGAAGGCGCTGGGCGAGCATTTCGGCAAGCTTCACGTCAGCGTCGGCGGCGACGGCACCAACTCCAAGCAGCTTCAGGAATACCCCGAGGTGCGGTCGCTCCATTTCGATGAGAACTCGAAATCGGTGTCCGGCAACGAGACCTGGCACACTGACCAGTCGTGCATGGAAACGCCACCGATGGGTACGGTCCTCTATATCCACACCGTGCCCCCGGCGGGCGGCGGGGACACCATGTTCGCGAGCATGTACGCGGCCTACGAGGCGCTCTCGCCCGCCATGAAGCGCTACCTCGAAGGCATGACGGCGGTGCATGACGGCGCGGGCGCCTTCTCGCATACGGCGACCAACCGACTGCCGGTCACCGAACAGCCGATGATCGCGAAGCACCCGGTGACCGGGCGCAAGCTGCTTTACGTGAACCCCGGCTTCACGTCGCACGTCTGCGGCGTCTCGAAAGCCGAGAGCGAGGCGATCCTCGGTTTCCTCTTCCGCCATTGCGAGCACCCGAACTTCCATGTCCGGTTCCGCTGGGAGCCGCACTCGGTCGCGTTCTGGGACAATCGCTGCACCCATCACTTCGCGATCTGGGACTACCACCCCCATACGCGCTCGGGCTATCGCATCCAGATCAAGGGCAAGGACCGGGTGATCCCGGCCTGAGGGCGCGTTACCAGGTGAGCTGGCCGCCGTTCGGGTGGACGATCTGGCCGGTGATGTAGGACGACCGCTCGCCGAGCAGGAAATCGACCACCGCCGCGACCTCCTCCGGTTGGCCCAGCCGGCCGATCGGGAGATTGTCGGCAAGCCTCTTGCGGGCTGCATCGTATTCTTCGTCCGTCCGGCCGGAGCGCAGGATCGGGGTGTCGATCGGCCCCGGGCCGAGCGCGTTGACACGTATCCGGTCCGGCGCGAATTCCTGGGCGATCGACTTGGTGAGCGAATGGATCGCCGCCTTCGCGGCGCAATAGGCGGCGCCGCCCGGCACCGCCATCACCGCGTAATCCGACGACATGGTGACGATCGCGCCGCCCGTACCCTGCGCCCGCATCCGGCGCAGCGTCGCCTGACAGCAGAGAAACGTGCCCTTGACGTGGACGCCGATCATCCGGTCCCAGTCTTCCTCGGAAACGGTCTCGGCGGTGCCCCGGATATGGATGCCGGCGGCGAAGAAGGCCGCCTCGATGCCGCCGTCGACGGAAGCGACCATGCTCTCGACCGATTCGCGGTTCGAAACGTCCACCTCGACGGCTTTCGCATCGCCGCCCGCGGCGACGATTCCGTCGACGGTTTCGGCGAGCCCGGCGGCGTCGATGTCGGCGGCGTAGACGGTCATCCGCGCGGAGAGGCGTTTCGCGGCGGCGCGCGCGATCCCGCTCGCGGCGCCGGTTATCAGAACGTTGCCCATTCGCCCGGCCCCTAGATCATCAACCGGCCGCCGTTGATCCGGATGTCCTGGCCGGTGACGAAGCTCGAATCGTCTTCCATCAGGAACAGCGCGGCTTCCGCCATGTCCTCGGGCTCGCCGATCCGCCCCATCGGGTTCGCGGCCGCCGCGGCGTCGAGATCGGCCTGGCTCCTGTGGCCGCGCGGCTGCGGCGTATCGGTGACGCCGGGCGAGATCGCGTTGACGCGGATACCGTCGCGCGCGGTCTCCAGCGCCATCGCCCGG
>JAJDVM010000183.1 GCA_022826125.1 Defluviicoccus sp. | reverse complement strand
CGCGCCGACGGCCGTCCGACACCCGCGCCGTCATGATCGACCCCACGACCGAAACCCATCGAACAACCCGATCACCCCGCCATCAAATACCGCGAGCACACTCAGGCGGTGGCGATGGAGGCGGGTGTGCCGCGGCGATTGGCCGGTTGTGTGCCCGAAGCGGCGGGATCGGTGGCCGATGGGGTGTCAGGCGTCGGCGAGCAGGCTGGCCCGGCGCAAGTTGTAGACGGTGGCTGCGGCGAAGAGACGGGCGGTGTTCCTGTCCAGCGACGGGCTTCTGGCGCGCCGCAGCCCGTAGAAGCGCTTCAGCGCCGAGAAGACGGCCTCGACCGGGGCGCGTCTTCGCGCGATCAGCTCGTTGCGGCGCTTTTGCCAGGGCGGCAGCTCGGCCCTGTGTTTGTTGCGCCGGTGCATGATGCGGTCCTTGATGCCGGCGGCCTTGAGCCTGGCCCGTCTGGCCGCCTGCTCGTAGGCGCGATCGCCATAGACCGCTCCCTCGTCGCCGCAGATCAGCCGGTCGGCGACCTCGCTCTCGTAGGTCTTGGCCGAACTCAGCACCACGCGCCGGATCAGGCCCGAGCCCTGGTCGACGCCGAGATGCGCCTTGTAGCCGAAGAAGGCGCGGCCCTTCTTCCGGGTCCAGTCGGCGCCGGGCTCCCTGGGAGCCCGCGCCCCCGCGCCGGCCTTGTAGGACGGCGGACGCGAGGCCGAGGCCACCAGCGTGGCGTCCATCAGCGTGCCCTTGCGCAGGATCAGACCAGCGCCGTCGAGCTGGCGATTGACCTCCTCGAAGGCCGCTTCCAATACCGCCCCCGCGTCGGCGCGGAAGCGGCAGATCGTGGTCTCGTCCGGCGTCTCCTCGTCGAGCGCGAAGCCGCAGAAGCGCCGGAACGACAGACGGTCCAGCAACGCCTCCTCGAGGCCGGGGTCCGACAGGTCGTAAAGCGCCTGAAGATAAAGCGCCTTCAACATCGACAGGGGCGCATAGGGCGGGCGGCCCCGACCCCCCGGGCGAACCCGCGACGCCAGACGCTCCAGCGCAGACCAGTCGATCACACCGTCCAGCCGCTCAAGCTTCCGGTTCGACCCAAGACGCGGAGAAACCAACGCCTCCGCAAACCCCAACTGACCCGTGCCGCTCATCGACCCCACCTCCGATCGCTGCAGCCCGTAAAGAATCACATCCCAAACCCTTTGAGAATCCCCTTTTCGCAGAGAAATCCCAGGGCGGGGGCTTTTCGCTTCTTCAAGCACCGGATCTTCGTCTCAATGCCGGCGTTGTCGGCTGATCCGGTGATCGGACGGAGAGGTTGAGACGCGCTCGGAACCTTCGGGGACAGGCGAAAGCTGTCGTCGGTCGAGGCATTTGGGTGCTGCCCGGCGGCCGAAGGAAGCGTCCAAACGTGCACCATGGCAGCGATCTTGGAGGGGCGGCGGAGGGCGATTCAGGCGCATCTCCGGGCAACCGGTTAGGTATCCCGCAGGAAATCCCATAGTTCCCTAGAGAACCGCATCAGGAAATCGCCAACGGTTACAATGCGATAGAAGCGGTTCCCCGGAGCATCTACTCGATCCGGCATACATCTGGCGCCGTCTGGCACCATTTGGCCCCGAAACCGTACGGTTAGCGTACGCATGCGCCCCCTTGCAGCCTGCTGCGTTCCGGTGTGAAAACCGAGGCCGCCCCTGCGGTCCAGAGGCCAAAATCGTGCAGCGATTTTCAAGGGGAATCGTCGCCGTCGAATGCGGCGGATCGGAGCCGCCACGGCGATTGAGTGGACGGCCTCGCCGACGCGAGCGAGGGCAGCGGTGCGAAGCACCGTGCCGAGCAGGCCGCCACCAGCGTCGGCAGTCATGCCGGCGGTGGTGCAACGGCGAGTGACGCGACAGCTGAACGGCACGGCGACGGCGCCGAAGGCAGGAGCGCGCAGCGTGATGCCGGTGGCGTCCGGAGCGGTGCGAGCGAAGCGAACGCACCAGCGATCGGCGAGCGACAGCGAGCCGGAGCACGAGCGCGGCGCGAAGCGCGCGCGAGGTGTCGGCGGTGCCGCGCGACCGGTGTGCGAACGCGAAAACGGGCCACGCCGCCGCGGGAGCGACGACGCGGCCCGCGATGCGTTGCGGTCAGGCCGCCATCACCGGGATGCCGAGCTGGCGCGCACGGTCGACGAGGTTCTCGGTGATGCCGGAGCCGGGGAAGGCGATGACGCCCTTCGGCAGGAGTTGCAGCAACTCCTCGTTGCGGCGGAACGGGGCGGCGCGGCCGTGGCGGTCCCAGTCGGGCTTGCACACGACCTGGTCGACGCCGTTCCGCTCGGCCCAGCGCGCCGCGATCCGCTCGACGCCGGGGCCGCCGCCGTGCACGAGCACGATGTCGGCATACTTGGCCCGCGTCTGGTCGAGCTTGGCGATCACCGCCGCGGGGTCCTGCACGTCCTTCCCGCCGGCGATGGCGACCAGCGTGCCCTGCGGCAGATGCGCCATGGTCTCGCGGTCTTTGCAACGGCGCTCGTTCAAGAACCAGGCCCAAGTGCGCATGGCCATCTTCTCGTTCGTGGAATCGTTTTACAACACCCGGCGC
>JAJDVM010000119.1 GCA_022826125.1 Defluviicoccus sp. | reverse complement strand
ATGCACCCGCGCCATTCTACTCCCGCGTGAAAATCATCGGCGCTGCTCGCCCCAAACGCCCGGATGCGCCGGGATACACACTCTCTCGCCACGCAGCACCTCGACCTTGAACCCGAAAAACGCCACAGCGCACATTCCTCTATTTTATCTGATTAACGATAAAATTTGATTTAGTCCTCCGGTGCCGTCCCATTCCCTCCGAAAACGGTGAGGGCCGCTGGTGTCGTGGCAAACGCGAAGACGAGGCAGGTTCCGGCATGACGGCTGAAGAAAAAGCCGGCATTGCCGAACGATCGCCCGAGGCCGTACTGGATTTCTGGTTGGGTGGCCTGCGAACGGCGACCGATGCATCTCGCGAGAATTGGCAGCAGAGGATGCTGATATGGCGGATCGGGCCGTTCGCCAGGGGCACCGAAAACCCGCGCGCCCTTCGAGTCCAGCGGGAATGGTGCGAGCAGATGCACCGCGAGGGCCTGGATCGCTTTTTCCGCGATCCGGCCTGGGAGACGCCGACGGGTTTTCTGGCGAAGCTGATCGTCCTCGACCAGTTCCCGCGAAGCGTCTATCGCGGCACGCCGCTGGCCTACGAGAACGATTTCCTGACGGCCTCGTTGGCGTGGGAAGCCTGCAAGGACGACCGGGAGTTCGTGCATTACAACGTCATCGAACGCTTCTGGATCTATCTTCCGCTTTCCCATGCGGAAGACCTGACGCTCCAGGAACTCTCGCTCGAGAAGTTCGCTCGCTGGAGCGTCGACCTGATCGCCGAGGCGCCGCCGAACCGGCGCAGGATCAACCAGTTCGTAGGCTGGTCGGTTGTCAAGGGGATCATCGAGCACACCGAGGCGCTTCTCCTCTTCGACCGTTTCCCGCACCGCAACACCGTCCATCGGAGGCCGCACCGCGGCGGCGAACCGCGATACCTGGCCGACGCGCTGCGCCCGCTCTGGAGCTTCACCCAGCCGCCCGATCCGGATTACTTCGCTCTGCTGGGCGCCCTGAACAGATTGGGGGGCGGGACCGGCGACGATCCGATAACCCGCGAGGCGCTGGCCGGCCTGCTTCGCGCCGCGGGGCTTCCGCCGGAAGACCCGGCATCGCCCATGGACGTGTTCGGCCTCGTCAGCGACGATGTCGTACCCTGGCCCGTCCTCTACCGGCATCTCCGCCTCCCGGAGCACGCCCGGACATTCGATCTCCTGCGGCGGATGCCGCAGGTGGTCGATCTGGCCGATGCCGTCAAGACCCTCATCCTGAAGGACGCTGAGGACCTGACCTGGCCGCCCAGGAGCCCGAAACACTCGTTGATACCGGTGATCGACATCGCGGCGTTGAACGCGCTCGTGCTCGGCGCCGAGGGATCGGGAGCGACAACGCGCGGACCTCGCGACGGGAGCGCGCCGCACGGCATCGGCGACGGCGGCGAACCGCCCCCGGACGGATCCGCGGGGACGGGACGAAGTCTCGGCCTGTCCGTCCGCAACGAGAGCGGCGATCTGGGACGGGTTGCGGCGGCGGTCGACGATTTCGCCGACCGGCACGACTTCCCGCAGCAGGACCGATACCAGGTTCAGCTCTGTATCGAAGAGATCCTCATGTACATCGTGGAGCACGGCTATGACGATGCCGGCGAGCACCGGATCGAACTCCGTCTCGAAATGAGCGAGGAAGGCCGGAGCCTGACAATCGGGATCGTCGATGACGGGCGGGAGCTGGAACCCGGATCGTTCATGTTCCAGCCCGGTCCGGACACCATTCAGGAGGAGTCGGTGGTGGACGGTGTCGGTTTGCATCTGGTCCGCACGTATGTCGACGATTTGCGCTACCAGCGCGAAAACGGCCGAAATCTTACGAGTTTGAGCAAGAGCATCGGCGGCTAGACGCGGGAAGCCATGCGTCAACCGGATGTCATCGTTATCGGCGCCGGCCAGGCCGGGCTTTCCACGAGCTATTACCTTGCGGACCGGGGAATCGACCATGCGGTCCTGGAAAGGGGCGTGTTGGGCGACAGCTGGGCGAAACGCCGATGGGACAGCTTCACCCTCGTCACGCCGAACTGGACCGTCCGCCTGCCGGGAGCGGAGTATCGCGGGCCCGACCCGGACGGATTCATGCCACGGGACGATTTCGTGGCCTATCTCGCGGAGTGGGCGGCGCGCTTCGGTTGCCCGATCCGAACGGGAGTCTCGGCGACCCGCGTCCGCCGCAGCGGGAACGGGCGGTTCCGCGTCGATACCGCGGACGGTCCCCTGGAGGCCCGGGCGGTCGTCGTCGCTACCGGCACGATGCAGACGCCGCGCCGACCGGGGCTTGCCGATTCCGTCTCCCCTCGCGTCAGGCAACTCGACGCGGAGACCTACCGCAACCCCGAGGATCTTGCGCCCGGTGCCGTTCTGATCGTCGGCTCGGGCCAAACCGGAGGGCAGATCGCCGACGACCTGCGGATGGCGGGCCGGCGGGTGCTGCTGAGCGTCGGCGGGGCGGGGCGCGTTCCGCGCCGCTATCGGGGGCGGGATTGCGTGGCGTGGCTCGACGAGCTCGGCTTCTTCGACCGGACCCCCGACATGCTGGACTCTCCCGCTCACCGTTTCAGGGCCGAGATACAGATTAGCGGGCGCGACGGGGGACGCACGATCGGCCCGCACCGCCTGCGTCGCGACGGCGTCGAACTGTTCGGAAAGCTGACGGCGGCCGACGGCGAGAAAATGCGGTTCGCCGACGACCTCCGTGAGAACGTGGCGAGTTCCGACGGGGTTTCGCGCGCGTTCCGGGAAGGCGTGGACGCCTTCGTCGAGAAGAACGGCATCGGCGCGCCCCCGCCGACCGCGGAGGAGCTCGAAGGCGAACCGCGGGAAGGCGATGGCTCCGTGCCGTATCGCCAATCGATCGATCTCCGGGACGAGACCGTCACGACCGTCGTGTGGGCGACCGGGTTCTCCTACGACTTTTCCTGGATCGATTTCTCGGTATGCGACGAGATGGGATACCCGGTGACGGATCGCGGCGCGACGTCCGTACCCGGTCTCTACTTCATGGGCCTTAACTGGATGGTGACGCGCAAGTCCGGCCTGCTGTACGGCGTGGGCGACGACGCGCGGCATGTCGCCGCCCACATCGCGGGATACCTCGGCGCCGGGTGAGATTGGCAAGCGCGGACCGAAGCTGCTTTATTTCGGCGCTGCCGGTTCCACGAGCGGAGTTGCCCCGATGATCGACGCCCATTACTGGCCCACGCCCAACGGCTGGAAGATCTCCATCGCGCTGGAGGAGATGGCGCTCGACTACCGCGTGGTGCCGGTCAATATCGGCCGCGGCGGCCAGTTCGAGCCGGATTTCCTGGCGATCAGCCCCAACAACCGGATGCCGGCGATCGTCGACCGCGACCCGCCGGGCGGCGGCGAGCCGGTCTCGGTGTTCGAGTCGGGCGCGATCCTGCTCTATCTGGCGGAGAAGACCGGGAAATTCCTCCCCTCGGACCTGCGCGGCCGCGTCGAGGTGACGGAATGGCTGATGTGGCAGATGGGCGGCCTCGGGCCGATGCTGGGCCAGTCGGGTCATTTCCGGTTCTACGCGCCGGAGAAGATCCCCTATGCCGTCGAGCGCTACACGAACGAGATGCTGAGGCTCTACGGGGTGCTCGACCGGCGGCTGGAGGGCAGGGAATTCATCGCCGGCGATTACTCCATCGCCGATATGGCCTGCTGGCCGTGGGTCATCACCTACAAGCAGCAGGAGGTGGATTTGGACAGCTTCCCCAACGTGAAGCGTTGGTACAAGGCGCTGCAACAGCGGCCCGCCCTCAGGCGCGGCTACGACGTTGGCAAGGAGTTCGGCCGGCCCACCGGCGAGTGGGACAAGGAGGCGCGCAAGCACCTGATGGCGCACGCCAATCCCGGAGAGACGCGATGATCGAGGTCAACGGGATGGCGCACGTCATCCTGACCGTCAGCCGTTTCGAGGAATCGCGCGAATTCTACTGCGAGCTGCTGCCCTTCCTCGGCATGCACAAGGTCTATGACGGCAACAATTTCGTCTACCACGTGGGCGGGCGCACCGCGCTCGGCATCCAGCGCCCGGCCCCGGAATACGCGGATGAGCGCTTCGAGCAGAACCGGGTCGGGCTGCACCATCTCTGCCTGCGCGCGCGGTCGCGGGACGACGTGGACAAGGCGGCGGCGAAGCTGCGCGAGATGGGCGCGACGATCGACCGGGGGCCCATCGAAGGCGACTGGGCGCCCGGCTATTACTACATCGTGTTCGAGGACCCGGACGGGATCAGGCTCGAAATCAACCACGTCCCCGGCAAGGGCCTCCTGGCCGGCGCCACCCCGCTATCCCCCAGCGACGACCCGGACTGGGATCAGAATCCTTAGAATGCGTTCGATTCGGACGGGACAGAAGCTGCCGCCGTTCATCCTCGCCGACCGGAAAGGGCAAGCATGTCGAGAGCCGTTTCGCTCATCGCGATAGCATTTCTTCTTTCCGCACCTGCTTCAGCGGATGACCGTCTCCGTCAAGCCGGCGGGAATTTGGAACTCATGTCCCAAGCCTTGGCTGACCGCTTTATGTTGGAGAACAATCGTTTCCCGATGAAGCTCGGCGTCTCTCTGTGAGGCAAGCATGTACGCAAGGTCGGGATGACACGCGATGCCATCGCGATAACCGCGCGTAGCAGGCTCAGAACCGCGCGCTTGTATAATGCGTCCGGAAAACCGCCATTCTCATTTCCGACCCTTTATGTGGACGTGGGAGTGGTCGGTTCGGCTGACGAAGCCTAAAATCGTTGCCAGATATCGTATACCGGCGACCACGAGGTGTAGACCCCATCCCCGTAGTCGTATTTCACCTTGACTTGCATCGAAACCTTATGAACGCCGTCATCGGGCCAATCGTCGTTTGTCATGCTCATATAGTAACGGGTCGTGACATGGGGGTAGGTCTGCGTGAAGTTCGGAGCCCCGCTGAAGCACTCCTCTTGCCAGGATGAGTCGTTCAGACTCACCCGAGCGCAATATCCGCTTAGTCCAAGGTCGGCGATGGACGCGTCTACATTGTGCAGGACCCACTTGATCGTCAGGGTCTCCGTTGTCGTCCTGCCTGAAATCGTTGCCCCGGTGACTTCGACGTCGACCCTGCCGATCGCCGCCATCACACGCCACCCAGCCAAGTACGATTCCTGGTCAAACAATGGATTCTGGGCTTGGGCCGCGCCGGTCCCCGCCGCGAGAAACAGGATCGATGCCGCGGCGGCGGCCTTCATGTCGCGTCTCATACCCATTCCCCTCTCCTTCGTTGCTCTTCCGCTTATTCCAGCGGGCCGGGGAGTCCGTCAGCCACGCGATATTGCTCACCGCCGGGTTCGGTAGGATGGATAGCAGATTAATAGCAGATTAAGTGTACTGAATGCGCATCTACCTGCGCCTTTATAGTATTCATAACATAAATTCTGACCCGAATCCGCCCGGCGGGACCGACCCCAGGCCCGTCAGCCCGGACTCGATCGGGGCAGCCGCGTCTCGCGGCATCGCGGTATGAGCGCGGACGGGCGAGGGCGGCGCGCCGAAATCCGAGCCTCGATGCGCGTGATCTTTCGGAAACCCGCTCGTAGCCATGCCTTGCGCCCGGCCCACAGAAATTAAATCGGACAGCAATGGAACGAGTCCGGGCATGACGACAATAGACGCCGCCGGACGGGATTTCGTTGCTGTTCCGTTTCGATTGCCGGCAAAACTCGTGGATGGCCTGCCTTCGACCGCCGCCCTATCGCTCGGCGCCGAGCCCGATATTGCGGCCGCCGTAGCGGCGCAGCCTTAGGTCGGCCTGTTCCTTGTGGCCCCAGAATTTCTCGATGGCGCAGAGCCGCGAGCAGTAATCGCCGATCGCGACGCTCGCCTCCTCGGTGCAGCTCTGATAGGTGACCGTCTTGAGGAACTTGCCGACCCAGAGCCCGCC
>JAJDVM010000309.1 GCA_022826125.1 Defluviicoccus sp. | reverse complement strand
GACCCGTTGTCGAGGTCGGCCTCGGCGATCTTCTCCATCACCGCCCGGGCGTTGGGACCCGCGACGACGAGCGTTGCGTGGGAGGTCGTCAGGTTGTCCAACCGGACGCTGCCGTCGTCGGGCAGGTTCTTCGCGAGGTAGTCGCCATCGTAGCGCTCCGCCGCGCCGGAGCTCACGAGATAGAAGCGCTCCTCGCCGTCGCGCATCACGGTGAATTCCGAACGCACCCCGCCGCGCGAGGTCAGCGCGTGCGACAGGTTGATGCGCCCGATCGCCTTCGGCAGGCGGCGGCACAGCAGCCGGTCGAGCCAGGCTTCGGCGCCCGGTCCCGAGACGAGGAACTTGGAGAAGCCGGTGATGTCGACGATCCCGACATTCTCGCGCACGTTCCGGTGTTCCCGGGCCTCGTGCGGGAAGTAGTTGGTTCGCCGGAAGCTCCACACATCGGCCCGCTCGACCCCGGCCGGCGCGAACCAGTTGGGCCGCTCCCAACCGTAGCGCTGGCCCCAGACCGCGCCCATGCCGTCGAGCAGGTCGTGGATCGGGCTGGTCTTCGCCGGGCGCGCCGCGGGCCGTTCCTCGTCCGGGTAGTGGACGATGAAGACGTGCTCGTAGGCCTCCTCGTTCTTTGCCCTCACGTAGGGCTTGTTGGCATAGGCGCCGAACCTGCGCGGATCGACGTCCATCATGTCGATCGACGGCTCGCCTTCCACGATCCATTCCGCGAGCTGCCAGCCGGCTCCGCCCGCCGCAGTGATGCCGAAACTGTGGCCTTCGTTGAGCCACACATTGCGCAGGTTCCACGCCGGCCCCACCAGCGGGCTGCCGTCCGGCGTATAGGCGATCGGGCCGTTGACGATGTCCTTGATGCCCGCGCGCTCGAAGCTGGGAACCCGGGCGATCGCCGCCTCCAGATGCGGCATCAACCGGTCCAAATCCCCCGGGAACAGGTCGCGTTCGAAGCTGTCCGGAACGCCGTCCCAGAACCGGGCCGGCGCGCCTTTTTCGTAAGGCCCCAGGATGTAACCCTGACGCTCTTCCCGAAGGTAATAGGACGCACCGGATTCGCACAGCACCGCCATTTCCGGCAGCCCGTGGCGATGCCGTTCGACGAGTTCGGGCACCTCGTCGGTGACGATGTACTGGTGCTCCACCGGGATCGCCGGGATGTAGATCCCGAGCATTTGCGAGGTGTGCCAGCTGTAATTCCCGGTCGCGCACACCACGTGCTCGCAAACGATGTCGCCCCGGCTCGTCCCGACCCGCCATTCGCCGTTGGACTTGCGGTCCAACGAGCCGACCGGGGTATCGCGGTAAATCTCCGCCCCCATGTTGCGCGCCCCGGTCGCCATTGCCTGGGTGACGTCCGCCGGAGCGATATGGCCGTCGTCGGGATGGTAGAGCGCGCCGACAAGGCCCTCGGTATCGCAGAGCGGCCAGAGCTCCGCGATTTCGGCGGGCGAGACGATCTCGAACGGGACGCCGATGGTGTTGGCCGTACCGCAATACTTGCGGTACTCGTCCATGCGCTCGTCGTTGGTGGCAAGCCGGAGATTGCCCGTCACGTGGAAGCCGACGTCCTGGCCGGTTTCCGCGGGCAGGGACTTGTAGAGATCGACCGAATACTTGTGCAGCTGGCCGACGCCGTAGCTCATGTTGAACAGCGGCAGCAGGCCGGCGGCGTGCCAGGTCGATCCGGCGGTCAGCTCGGTGCGCTCGCAGAGCACGACGTCGGACCAGCCCTTCCTGGCGAGGTGATAAAGGGTCGAGACGCCGACCACGCCGCCGCCGATGACCACCGCCCTTGCATGTGTCCTCACCGCAGGCTCCCTCGCGTGCTCACGGGTCGACAATCACCCTTGCATAGATGGTCCCGGCAAACCATCTCCGGATTGGCCGGTCCGAGGCAGGCGCGCGGCATTGGCATTTCACCGGGAGGGGCTCCGATGACGGTGAACCATCAGCATTCGGTGGACCAGTCCGATCGCAAGGTTCCGATCAATCTCAGACAGTCGGGATCCACGCCCACGCAATTGCTCATATCGACGCGGGTGCGCAAATCGCCTTACTGGCATCTGTCGCATGAGGCGGGATGTTGGCGCGCCACGGTATACAACCGCATCTATCACCCGCGCGGTTACGTCCGGCCCGAAGACGGCGGCGCGATGGTCGAATACCGCGCGCTGGTCGAGCGCGTGACGCTCTGGAACGTGGCGGTCGAGCGCCAGATTCGCGTCGCTGGACCCGACGCCGAGGCGTTCGTAAACCGCGTCATCACGCGCGACGCGACGCGCATTCGGCCGATGAACGGCAAGTATGTGATCCTGTGCAACGAAAAAGGGGGAATCCTCAACGATCCAGTGCTGCTCCGGCTGTCGGAGAACGAGTTCTGGTTCAGCCTGTCCGATTCCGACGTCATGTTCTGGCTGCAGGGTGTGAACGTGGGCATGAAGGCCGACGTGGAAATCGACGAGATCGATGTCTGCCCGTTGCAGATCCAGGGCCCGAAATCCGCCGACCTGATGGCCGACCTGATCGGCGACGAGGTTCGCGACTTGCCCTCCTACGGCCTCATGGAAGCCCGCGTGGCGGATTGCGACGTTGTCGTGTCGCAGACCGGGTTCACCGGCGAAAAGGGCTACGAGTTCTATCTGCGCGATGCGACGCTCCATGCCGAGAAGCTGTGGAACGCCATCCTGGAGGCCGGCGAGGCGCACGATCTCATGGTGATCGCCCCGGCGCATCACCGCCGGATCGCGGCAGGTATCCTGTCATGGGGTCAGGACATGGATGCCGAGACCCTGCCCTTTCAGTGCAATCTCGGCTACCAGGTGCCGCGCGCGAAGGAGGCCGACTATATCGGCAAGGCGCGGCTGGAAGAGGTCCGCGCCCTGGTCGAGGCCGGCACGCCCCCCTTCAGGCTGACGCTGGCGGGGCTCGTCCTCGGCGGCAGGCCGATCGAGGATTACGCACCGGATTTCTGGCTCATTTCCGGGGCGGACGGCGGCGAACCCGTCGGCTATGTCACCTCGCCCTGGTATTCCCCCGAGCTGGAAACCAATATCGCGATGGGTTACGTCCCCTGCGCGATGGCCGCATTGGGAACCCGGGTGAAGGTGTGGTTGCCCGAGGAGTACGCGACGACACCCGGGCAGCCGGATGATGGGACGGTCGTGGAGATGCCCTTCCGGCCCTCGGTCAACCCGAACGCGCGGGAGATCGCGAGGATGGATGGCCGCGATGCCGCGTATTGAGCGGGTCCGCAGACCCCTGCTCGTTGGCCGTCGCGCCGCTGGCTGTCGGTCCGAACGCATCTCGTCCGGAGGCGCCGCGACCTCGGATCGCTATTCGATTTCCCGCGCCCCTGCGATATTCTTGAGTCATGACCGCAATTTCACCGGATCCGGCTAGGCTCGAGAGAGACGAGTTCCACGACGATCTCGGTGATCGTCGCGGGCTCGACCCCGTGCTGATCAAGGAGCTGACGCGGCTCGACCCCGTACGTTCGACCGTGTCCGTGGTCCGGACGTGGCTCGAAGTCGCCCTGTTGATGGCGCTCGCGGTGCGGTTTCCGGAATGGTGGGTCGTCGCGCCCTGCATGATCCTGCTGGCGACCCGGGCGCAGGCGCTGTTCATACTGGCCCATGAGGCGGTGCATTACCGGCTCTACGAGACTCGCTGGCTGAACGATCTGGTCGGGCGTTTGTGCGCGACGCCGGGCGGCATCTCGATGTTCTCCTACCGGGTGATCCACCGGCTGCACCACAACCACCTGTTCGGCAGGCGGGACCCGGATACGCCGATCCATGGCGGTTATCCGCGCGGCCGTGCCTATCTCGCGGGCAAGCTGCTGCGGGACGTGGCAGGGCTCACGGCGTGGAAGACCTATGCCTATTTCTGGGGAGCGCCGTCCGCCGCCCGGATCGACGGGGCGAAGAGCGATCCGCTGGGCGATACTTCGCCGAAGCTGCGCCGCGACGCGCTCAACGACCGCTGGGCGGTGGCGGGATTCCACCTCACCCTGCCCGCCGCCGCGCTCGCCTTCGGCTTCTTCGCGGAATATCTGCTGCTCTGGGCGATCCCGCTCTGGTTCCTGCTGCAGCCGCTGTTGCGCTTCCGCTCGATCCTCGAACACGGCATGACCACCGAGACCGGCGACGTCTGGCACGACGCGCGCACCAATCTCGGTCCCGGATGGCTGATGTGGCTGATCTTTCCCCATCACGTCCACTACCATCTGGAGCACCATCTCTACCCGTCGGTGCCCCATTACAACCTGCCCAGGGCCCATCGGGCGCTGCGCGAGAATGGCCAACTGGAAGACGCCGAGATCAGGCCGGTGGGTTCCGCCGCGCGTCTCGCCTGGGCATCCCCGGCGGTTTAGCGAAGGGCGGAGTCGGATTTCGGCCCGACAACCCGAACCGTACTCACCGGTATGGCCGTAATGCCCGATCCCGAAAGACTCTCGACCGCCGTCACCCGCCTGCTGGGCATCGACCACCCCGTATTGCTCGCCCCGATGGGCGGGGTGGCAGGCGGTGCGCTGGCCGGCGCGGTCACGGCAGGCGGCGGGCTGGGGCTGATCGGCGCCGGCTATGCCGATCCCGCGGTCGGCTGGGGCTCCGACGATTGGATCCGGGACGAGTTCGACAAGGCGGGCGACCGCGCGGTCGGTGTCGGCTTCATCACCTGGGCGCTGGATAAGCGGCCGGCCGCGCTCGACGTCGCGCTGGAGATGCGGCCCAGGGCGGTCATGCTCTCGTTCGGCGACATCGCGCCATTCGCGACGAAGATCCGCGATGCCGGCGCGGTCCTGATCTGTCAGGTCCAGACGCTGAAGGACGCGCGCGAGGCGGCGGCAAAGGGCGCCCAGATCGTCGTTGCCCAGGGCACCGAGGCCGGCGGGCACGGTGCCGACCGTGCGACCCTGCCGCTCGTTCCCGCGGTCGTCGACGCCGTCTCGCCGGTTCCCGTCGCTGCGGCCGGGGGCATCGCCGACGGCAGGGGTCTCGCCGCCGCGCTGACGCTGGGCGCCGGGGCGGCGCTGATCGGCACCCGGTTCTGGGCGACGCCGGAGGCGCTGGGCCATGCGAACCAGAAGGCGCTGATCGAGCGGTCCGGGGGCGACGACACGCTCCGCACCAGGGTCTTCGACACCGCGCGCGGCATCGTCTGGCCCGAACCCTGGACCGGGCGCGCCATACGCAACGCCTTCTCCGGGACATGGCATGGCCGCGACGACGCGCTGCGCGCGGGGGGGCCGGCGATGCGCGAACGCTTCTTCGCTGCCCAGCGCGAAGGCGACACCGACACGGCGGTCACCTTCGCCGGCGAAGGGCTGGACCTGATCGCCGACCGGCCCGGCGCGGCCGACCTGGTCCGGCGGATCGTGGACGAAGCCGTGCAGGCGCTGGCAGCGGCGCCGCGCCCGGGATAGCCAAACCGTGTCGCGCGGCAGGCTCAACTTCCTCTTCCTCAATGTCGGGCACTTCTTCGATCACCTGTTCATGCTGATCTTCGCCACGGTGGCCGCGCTGCGGCTCGCCGTGGAGTGGGACATGAGCTACGCGGCGCTCATCCCCTACGCCACGCCCGGCTTCATCGCGTTCGGCATTTGCGCCATCCCGGCCGGCTGGATCGCCGACAAGTGGAGCCGCGAAGCCATGATGGTCGTCTTCTTCGTCGGTATCGGGGCGAGCTCGATCGCGACGGCGCTCGCGGACTCGCCGCTCGGCATCGCGCTCGGGCTGTTCGCCATCGGTGCGTTCGCCGCGATCTACCACCCGGTGGGGCTCGCGCTCGTCGTCGAGGGGCGCGAGAAGACCGGCATTCCGCTCGCCGTCAACGGCGTGTTCGGCAATCTGGGGGTGGCCGTGGCGGCGCTGCTGACCGGCTTCCTTATCGACACCGGCGGCTGGCGCAACGCGTTCGTTCTGCCCGGCGTCGTCTCGATCGGGTTCGGCATCGCCTATGCCGTCTTCATCCGCACCGAACGCGGGGAAGACCCCGTTTCCGGTCCGGGAGAAGCACCGGCGCGGACGGCGGCCGCCGGCGCCACCTCTCTCGATCGCGCGACCTTCGCGCGGGTGCTCGCGATCGTCGTGTTCAGCACCGCGATCGGCGGGCTGATCTTCCAGAGCACTACCTTCGCCCTGCCCAAGGTTTTCGAGGAACGGCTCGCCGGGCTCGCCGGGTCCGCCACCGAGATTGGCGGTTACGCGTTTCTCGTGTTCGCGGTGGCCGCGCTGGCGCAGATCGTCGTGGGCTACCTCGTCGACCGGCACCCGGTGCGCACCGTGTTCGCGTTCGTCGCCGGGTTGCAGGCCGTGTTCTTTGCGGTCATGTACCAGCTCACCGGGCTTGCCGCGCTCATCGTCGCTCTCGCCTTCATGCTGGTCGTGTTCGGGCAGATACCGATCAACGACGTGCTGGTCGGCCGGATCGCGTCGAACGCGTGGCGCAGCCGCCTTTACGCCATCCGCTACATCGTCACCTTCTCGGTGATGGCCTCGACCCTGCCGGTCATCGCGGGGATCCATGCGAGCTGGGGGTTCTCGGCGCTGTTCGTGGTGATGGCGGTCGCGGCGGGCGGCATCCTGGCCGCCGTTCTGTTGCTGCCGCGCACCGGCATCCTCGCCGCACGGCCCGCGGGTGTGTGACGACCGGCGCGCCGGCTTCGCTGTGGTTTCAATCGAATTGGATAAGCCCTAGTTTTGCGGGAGGCAGGAACAGGAAGTCCGATGCGCGCGACACGCCGGGCGGTGCTGGCCGGAGCGGGCGCCGCGCTTGCCGCGCCGGCGCTCGGCGCGCTGGCAGGAAAGGCGCTTTCCAAACGAATTCCGGCGACCGGGGAACCGGTTCCCGCGGTCGGGATCGGAAGCTGGATCACCTTCAACGTCGGCGACGATCCGGCGCTGCGCGCCGAATGCCGCGCCGTCATGTCGGCCTTCTTCGAGACCGGCGGCGGCATCGTCGACTCCTCGCCCATGTACGGCTCCTCGCAGGAGGTGATCGGCCACGCCCTGGCGAAGCTGGGCCGTCCTCGCGGACTGTTCTCCGCCGACAAGGTATGGACCGGCGCCGACGACGGGCCCGCGCAGATCGCGGAAACGACGCGGCGCTGGGGCGTCGACCGCTTCGATCTGTTGCAGGTTCACAACCTGATCGACTGGGAACGGAATCTCGACACCCTCGCCGCCATGAAGGAAGCCGGCAGGCTGCGCTATACCGGCGTCACCACCTCGCACGGTCGCCGGCATCGCGAGCTGGAAGAGATCATGCGGCGCCGCCCGCCCGATTTCGTCCAGTTCACATACAACATCGTCGACCGGGAGGTCGAACGGCGCCTGCTGCCGATCGCCCTGGAGCGGGGGATCGCGGTCATCTGCAACCGGCCGTTCCGGCGCGGCCGGCTGCCGGACCGGCTCGCAGGCCGCCCGATGCCCGGCTGGTCGAAGGAGATCGGGGTGTCCACCTGGCCGCAATTTCTGCTCAAGTTCATCCTGTCCCACCCCGCGGTAACGTCGGCCATCCCCGCGACTCGCCGCGTCGACCATCTGCGCGAAAACAAGTCCGCCGCCTTCGAGCCGATGCCCGACGCGGCCATGCGGCGCCGCATGGCGGATCATGTGCGCGATCTGTAGGACCGCCCGGTTCGCGCGGACGGCGTAGAGGCTCCCGATGGCGGGGTCTTGGGCTCTGGAGGATTTCCTACTGTTCTCGCCGCGCGCCTATTGGCGGCTCTTCGCGCTGGAGAACGAGGCGGTCTGGCCGGTCCAGCCGCTGCTGCTGGCGGCGGGAGCGCTGCTCGTTCTGCTGCTGTCGCGGGGCTGGCGGCCGTCGGGGCGGTGGTTGGGTCCCGCGCTCGGCGCGGCGTGGCTCTGGGCCGGTTGGCAGTTCGTGGCGTTGCGTTACGGAACGCTCAACTGGGCCGCGCCGACTCTCGCCTGGGGGTTGTATGCCCAGGGGGCGCTCCTAGTGACGCTCGGCCTCTCGGGCAGGCTGGTCTTCGAAAGGCAGGTGCGCGCGGCGCGCGCGCGGATCGGGTTATTGGCGGCGGCGTTCCTCGCCTGGCCGCTCCTGGCGCCGCTCGACGGGCGGTCGTGGCGCGAGGCAGAGGTCTTCGGCGTCGCGCCCGACCCGACCGCCGCCGCCACGCTTGCCCTGATCGCACTCGCGGCACGCAGCCGATGGACGGCTCTCCTGTGTGTCGTCCCCGCGCTGTGGCTCGCGGTATCCGGGGTTACGCTTTTCACGATGGGCGTTTGGCAGGGCTGGGCGGTGCTCGGCGCCCTCGCAGCCGGGCTTGCCGCCTGCGCCGCGCGCCATCGGTAAGCGCAACCAATTTCGCTGGACCCGCGGTCCCGCCGCTGCCATTACCCTCACGGACGCGGCTTGAACGAGAGGAACGGCATGACCGGGGAAATCAGGGGCCGGGTCGCCAGCGGCATCGGGCAGGGCAGGCATTTCACCCGGCTTCCCTGGGCGCTCGAACAGTTCGTCGGACGGCTGGGAATCGATCCCTGGCCCGGCACCTTCAACATCGTCGTCGACGATCCCGACGCGATGCCCGTGTGGGTGCGGCTCAGGCGGACACCCGGCATTCGGATGGAAAACCCCAATGACGGTCCGCACGATTGCGACGCGCGCTGCTACCCCGTGAAGGTGGACGGGCGGATCGACGGGGCCATCGTCTACCCCGAAGTCGACGGCTATCCGCCCGCCCAGGTCGAGATCGTCGCCGAAGTCGATCTGCGCGAGGCGCTGGACGTCGAGGACGGCGATCCAGTGACCCTGACGATCGAGCGGGTGGAGGGCTGAGGCGGTGCCGGGCGCGAGACGCTACGTGAGGGCCGAGGCGGAGCTCTGGCGTTACCCGCTCGCGGGGCCGACCGGCGGCTCGGGCATCACCGCCGTCGATGTCATCGTCGTCTCGCTGGAGGATTCCGGAGGGGAGACGGGGCTCGGTTTCAGCTACGTGCTTGGCGGAGGGGGCGCGGTGGTGAAGGCGGCGGCCGACGACCTCCTGTCGCGCTTCGTCGCCGGTGAGGGTTGCGTGCCGCCCGAAGCTCTGTGGCGGCGGCTCGCCGCTTCGCTCAATCGTGTCGGACGAGGGATCGGCTATGTCGCGATCGCTGCCATCGACCTCGCCGCCTGGGACCTGCACGCGCGCGCGTCCGGGATGCCGCTTTATGCCGCGCTCGGCGGCGTCGCGCGGACCGTTCCGGTGTACGGCTCCGGCGGGTTCCGGCCCCACCAGGACCCCGACGCCGCGGTCGCCCGGGCGCTCGCCTATGCCGGGCGGGGGTGCAGGGCGGTCAAGCTTCGGGTCGCGGGGAACCGGGCCGACGTCGCGCGGATGCGCGCGGTTGCCGATGCGTTGCCCGACGGCGTCGAACTGATGGTCGACGCGAACGAGCGATGCGATCTCGCCCGCGCGCTCTGGCTCGCTAACGAATGCGCCGCCGTCAATGCGCTCTGGCTGGAGGAGCCCCTGCCGGCAGACGCGCTGCACGGCTATGCGACGCTCTCCTCGCGATCGCCTGTGCCGATCGCGACCGGCGAACACCTGCAGGGCGCGGTCGAGCTCAAACCCTATTTCTCGAACGATGCGTGCGCGGTACTCCAGCCCGACCTCGCGATGATGGGCGGGATAAGCGAATGTTTGCGGGCGGCGCGGATCGCCGAGTATCACGACGTCTCCGTCTCGCCCCATTTCCTGCCGGCGCTGTTCGTCCACCTCGCCTGTGCGTCGCCCAACGTTCGCTGGCTCGAGGACTTTCCACTGCTCGAGCCCCTGTTCGACACCCCCCTCGCGATGGACGAAAATGGATCGATGACGCCCGGCGACGCGCCGGGCCACGGGCTCGCGTGGGCCACCGGCGTCCGCGAAGAGTACCGCGTCCGGGATTGAGGCGTTCCGATGAAGCTCTGCCGCTATAACGACCAGAAGCTCGGCCTCGTGGTGGGCGAGCAGCTGATCGACGTCACCGAGGCCATCGAAGCGGCCGGGGAATGGCGCTGGCCGCTGCCGTCGGGGGACAGGTTGATCGCCGCGCTCGACGCCGTCCGGGCCGACGTGGAAGAACGGCGCAAATGGGGCTTCGTCCAGCTCCACGAGAGCGTGTCGCTGCTGAGTCCGGTCGCCAACCCGACCAAGGTGATCGGCGCTCCGGCCAACTATCGCGCCCATATCGACGAAGCCAATGCCGATCCCGGGATCACCTTCGGTGCGACGACGAGCGCCATCGACGAATACGGGCTGTTCCTCAAGAACCCGGTCCCGGTCGGGCCTTCCGAGGGCGTCGCGCTCCGCTACACCGACCGGCGCAACGACCACGAGGTCGAGCTTGCGATGGTGATCGGCCGGACGGTTAAGGACGTTGCCGAGGCGGAGGCGCTCGACTGCGTCGCGGGCTATGCGATCGGCCTGGACATGACGGTGCGGGGCCGCGAGGACCGCAGTCTCCGCAAGGCCATCGACTCGTACTCGGTGCTCGGCCCCTGGCTGGTCACCGCCGACGAGATCGACGACCCCGACGCGCTCGCGCTCCGGCTCTGGGTGAACGGCGAGCTGCGCCAGGATTCGACCACCGCGAAGCAGATATTCGACTGCCGCAGGCTGATCGCCTACGCGTCGCGGCATTACACCCTCTATCCCGGCGACGTGATCATGACCGGCACGCCCGAGGGAGTCGGACCGGTTCAACCCGGCGACGTCATGCGCTGCGAGATCGAGGGCATCGGCGCGATGGAGGTCTCCGTCCGGGCGGCAGAATGACGATCGAGATCAGGCCTCTCGCCGAGTCCGACGTCGAGGCGGCCGAACATGTCTGCCGGCTCGCTTTCGGGACGTTTTTCGGCCTCCCCGACCCCGTCTCCTTCCGCGGCGACGGAGCGCTCGTCCGGCCGCGCTACCTCACCGACCCGTCCGGCGTGCTGGTCGCCAGGACCGAAGACGGCGTCGTCGGCTCCGGCGTGGTAACGAACTGGGGCCGCGTCGGCCTGTTCGGGCCGCTCACCGTCCATCCGGATCGCTGGAGCTCGGGGATCGGGCGGCGCCTTACCGAAGCGATGCTCGACCTTCTCGATTCGCGGGGCCACGATTTCGTCGGATTGTTGACCCACCCCCAGAGTACGCGCCATGTCAGGCTCTACGAATCCTATGGTTTCGAGCTTCAACGCCCGATCGCGGTCCTGCGGCGCGAGGCGCGGCCGGCCGCGATGCCCGACCGCGCGGGGCTGCTGACCGACATCGGCGAGTGCGCCGCCTGTCGCGAGGTCGCCGACACGGTCCGGACCGGGCTCGACCACACGCGCGAGATCGCCTCGGTGCTCCACCACGGGCTCGGCGAAACGGTATTGCTCGCGCGCTCGGACGGCGGGGAGGGGCTCACGGGTTATGCCGTGTGCCACCACGGCGCCGGCAGCGAGGGCAATTCGGCGCTCCTGTTCGTGAAGGCCGCGGCGGTAAGGTCCGGTCCGAACGCGGCGGAGGATATGCACGCGCTGCTCGCGGCTTGCGAAGCGCTCGCGGCCCGTCGCGGCGCCGAGGCCATCGCCGCCGGCACCAACACCGGCCGCCGCGAGGCCTACCGCATCCTCCGCGAGCGCGGCTATGCGAGCTTCATGAACGCCGTCGCCATGCTCCGCCCGGCGGGCGAGGGCTACGGGGTTCCCGGCATCTACGCGATCGACGACTGGCGGTAGGGGCCCTACTTCTCCAGGTCGAAGATGCGCTTCGCGTTGAGGCCGAGGATGTTCTTGCGGGCCTCGTCGTCGAGGAACGGGATGTCCCAGATCACCGCCGGCGGGTCGAAGTCCCAGTGCGGCCAGTCGGACGCGTAGAGCAGCTGGGTCCTGGCGGCGGTCATCTCGAAGGTGAGCTCGAGCGCCTTCAGGTTGTCGGTCTCCAGCGGCTGCGAGGTGTAATACATCTCCGCCATGTACTCGCTCGGCTTCCGCTTCAGGAGCGGCGCCTCCGAGGTGCGCATCATGTAGGTGTGATCGAGGCGCTGCATCAGCCACGGCACCCAGGAGAGCCCGCTTTCGATCCACACCACCGGGAGGCCCGGGAAGCGCTCGGGCAGGCCGTTCATCACCCAGTTGGTGCAGTGGACCACGTTGCACCAGACGAAGGAGAGCGCGTGCATCGAGCCGAAGCGGTTGATCTGCATCATCGAGGGGTCCTGCCAGTAATAGCCGGCATGGAATCCCAGCGGTAGGCCGCGCTGCTCGAGCGCGCGGTAGACCTTCATGTAGTGGTTGTGGTGGACCGGCTTGTTGCGCACCGAGGTGACCATGAATCCCACCACGCCCGGCGCGTCGCCGAACTCCTCGACCGTCTTCAGCGCCTCGTCGGCGTCGTTGAACGGCAGGAACGCCATCGACTTGAGCCTGTCGTCCTGCGCGAGCAGCGTGTCGACGGTCCAGCGGTTGTAGGCGTTGCCGAGCAGCGGCTCCATGTCGAACTGCGGGTGCATGCCGAGGAACAGCATCGGCGTCGGAAAGACGATCTGCTTGTCGATCGACATCGACTCGTACGCCCGCTTGGCCAGCACCACGTCGCGGTGGAGTCCGTTCTCGCGTGCATCCTCGCGGCGCGCCGCCTGATGCGGAATGCGTCCGCCGCAATCCTGGTAGCGCAGCGCCAGGTCGCCGTTGAGCCCGTAGGGCGGCGTGCCGGTCCGGTTCTGCAGGTAGTCGAGCGCCTGGGAGCGGATCACCTCGTCGTCGAGATAGGAGATGATGTCGGCCCAGGACTCGCTCTCGGTATGGTGGGAATCCATGTCGACGATGAAAACGTCGTCGAAGTTCCGCTCATCGGCCTGGCGCCTGGCGCGCGCGAGGATCTCCCTGGTGTCGGTCGATACGTCGATCTGCCTGACCGGGTTCTCGCGCAGGGGTTCGAGTCCGCTGTCCATCGTCTCCGCTCCTTCAGTCGTCCGTGCCGGGGCGCGGCCTGCGGAACCACATCGCGAGGTCGAACGTGTTCAGGTTCGCCGCGTGAAGCATTTCCGTCACCGTCACCACGACATCGGTCGCCGTCGCCGATTCGGCGGACACGAAGGGCCGGAACACCCGGTCTTCCATCTCCACCTTGTTGGCGAACAGCCTCGTGCCCGCGGTCAGCAGCCGCTGCACCATCTCGTCCGGGACCGCGTCCGTGGTCCCGTCGTCGAGCGCCTTCTCGGCGATCGCGAGCGCCTTTGCCGTCGCTTCTCCCAGCGCGTCCAGGTCGGGCGCGCGGTCGTCGTCAGACGACGACATACACCTCTCCGTCCGCGACCTTCACGTCGTAGGGCCTGAGCCGGACGTTCCTGTCGCCGGGGTGGCGGCCGGTCTTGATGTTGTATTCGTAGCCGTGCCAGGGGCAGACGATGTGGATGTCGCTTTCCGAGAAGCGCAAACCCTTCGAGGTCTTGTCCTCGCCCAGCACCTCCTCCACCTTGCCGAGGATCTTGCCCTGGCAGACCGGCCCGCCCTGGTGGACGCAGTTGTTCTCGTAGGCGTAGAACTCCCCGCCCACGAAGAAGATGCCGATCTCGAGATCGCCCTGGGCGATGATCTTCCGATCGCGCTCGCCGAACTCGTCTTCCTTGCCGACGTAAATTTCCGCCACTCCGGATCCTCCCTCGCATGGGCTCTCGACCGGACCGAGTTATAGAGGCGGAGGCGCCGCCGCGCCAGACGGCGGTTTCACAGTTCCCGCAGGAAAGCGTCGAGCGCGGCCACGCATTCGGGCTCGTCGAGCGTTGGTGCGTGGCCGGTGCGAGGCACGGTGATCGTACTGGCGTCCGGCCGTTCGCGCGCCATCCGGGAGAAACAGTCCGCCGTCAGCAGCTTCGAGGCCTCGCCGCGGAAGGCGAGCAGGGGAATCGGGCGCAGCCCGCGGAAAAGGGGCCACAGATCCGGTGTCGCGCCGCGGTCGGCGAGGGCCGGCTTGACGATGTTCACGTCCCAGTCGAAGTGGAGCAGCCCGTCGTCGCCCTCCCTGTATGTGTTGCGGGCCATGGCCTCGAACATCGCCTCGTCCTGGTAGACCAGGTCGGGCAGGAGCGTCCTGATCGTCCGCACCGCGCTTTCCCAGTTCGGCTGCGGGCGGTCGACGCGGATATAGGAGAGGATGGGTTCTAGGCCGCCGCGCTCGATTTCCGGGCCGATATCGTTCAGCACCGCCCCCGCCAGCGCCGACGGCATCGACGCGCCCATCGCCATCGCCAGTACCCCGCCGAGCGAGGTTCCGACCACCACGACGCGATGGACGTCCGCGACCGTGAGCAGATGGGCGATGTCGTTCAGATAGGTCGCGGGATGGTAGTTGCGCCAGTTCGGATCGTAGTCCGAGCGTCCGCGGCCCCTGAGGTCGGGGCAGAGCACCCGGCGCTCCCGCGCCACCCGTCGGGCCAACGCGTCGAAGTCCTTGGCATTGCGGGTGAGCCCGCCGAGGCAGAGCACCGGCGTCGCGGCGGAACCCGGGTCGCCGTAATCGCGGAAATAAAGGCCGAGCCCGTCCGGGGCGGTGAAGCGGCGCTCGCGGTACGCCGGCTCAGGCACCGACGAGGGCGGGCAGGTCGGCAAGCGAGGAGAGTTCCGCGTGGATGTCGCCCGGCAGCGCCTCCGCGGGCTGCCCGAAGCGATTGATCCACGCCACCCGGAAGCCGAACGCGGCCGCGCCGTGCGCGTCCCAGCCGTTGGCCGACTGGAAGCTGATCCGCTGGGCCGGAACCTTCAGTTCGTCGACGGCGATCTGGTAGACCGAATGGTGAGGCTTGAAGATCTCCGCCCGGTCGACGGAGTAGATCGCGTCGATCGCGTCGTCGAGCCCGGCGTTCTTCACCGCCGAGACCAGCATGGTCATCGAGCCGTTGGACAGGATCGCGGTCTTGGTCCCGGCTTCCTTGAGGCGCATCAGGCAGTCGCGCGCATCCGGATAGGCTTCGAGGCTGAGATAGAGTTGCATCAGTTCGGCCCGGAGCGCCCGATCGTCGAGGCCGACGACCTTCATGGAGTGGTCGAGCGCTTCTCCCGTCACATGCCAGAAATCCACGAACCGCCCCATCAGGCTGCGGAGCCACGTGTATTGCAGCTGTTTCTGCCGCCACAGCGCCGAGAGCTCGTCGGCGCGATCGCCGATCCTGTCGCGGCAGCGATCGACCGCCGAATTGAAATCGAACAGCGTGCCGTAGGCGTCGAAGACGCAGGCGCCGATGTCGTCGAAGTCCGGCGCGGTCATCGGCCGGACCCGTTGCCGGACTCGCCACGGTCGCGCGAGGGTACCCATACCGTGGCCTCGCCGTCGATCACGACCGTCTCGCCGACATTGCACACGGTCGAGATGGTCGCCCGGTTCCTGCCGCGGTCGATCTCGGTGACGGTCGCGCAGACGTTCACGGTGTCGCCGATCCGGACCGGCGCCTTGAAGCGCGTATTCTGGCTGAGATAGATCGCCCCCGGGCCGGGCATTCGGGTGCCGAGCACGGCCGAGATCAGGCTCGCGGTATGCGCGCCGTGCACGATGCGGCCTTCGAAACGGCTCCGGGACGCGAACTCCTCGTGGACGTGCAGCGGGTTGTCGTCTCCGCAAAGGCCGGCGAACAGGCTGACGTCGCCCTCGGCGATCGTCCGTCCGTAGACGGCGGTCATGCCGACCTCCAGATCCTCCATGTAATACCCGTGCAGCGGATCGTCGGCGTTCGGCGGGGTCTGCGAATCCATCTCTGCTCCTGTCGGGCTAGTCGGACGAACGCTTCTGGAAGCCCTGCACGAAGGCGTCCCTGAAGGTCTCGAAAGCTTTGGTGCCCATCGGCATCCAGGTCTTCATCAGCGCCTCGGGATCCATCGCCGCGACGTGATTGCGCAGCTGGTTCTGGATCTCGGCCATCATCTCCGTCTGGAACGCCTCGACATCGGGCAGGCCGAGAAAGGCGCGCGCTTCCTGGGGGGTGCAGTCGATATCGATGGACAGCTTCATCGTTCGCTCTCCCGTAACCGCGTCAGCTGCGCCTTTTAACATAGGAGCCCGGCGCGGGCTCGATAACGCCGAGCTCGCCTCCGCCCGGCCTGCGGGCGGGAACCTTCTTGCCCGACCGCCGGGACAGCCAGCGATGCCAATCCGGCCACCAGGAGCCGGGATGCTCCACCGCGTCGGCGAACCAGGACTCGAAATCGTCGTAGACCGCGTCGCCCTCGACCAGCCAGTGCTGGTACTTCTTCTTCTCCGGCGGGTTTATCACGCCGGCGATGTGGCCGGACCCGGCGAGGACGAACCGCTTCTTCCCGCCGAACAGCCGGGTCAGCTTGAACACCGATCCCGCCGGCGCGATGTGGTCCTCCCTGGAGGCCTGGATATAGGTCGGGATCCCGATCCGGCCGAGGTCGATCTTCTCGCCCAGCAGTTCGAACCCGCCCGGACGGGCAAGGTTGTTCCGCTGGTACATGTTGCGCAGGTAGTCGACGAAGAGCTGGGCCGGGAAGTGGGTCGAATCCGCGTTCCAGTAAAGCAGGTCGAACGCCGGGGGCTCCTTGCCGAGCAGGTAGTTGTTGATCACGAAGTACCAGATCAGGTCGTTGGCGCGGAGCGCGTTGAAGGTTCCCGCCATGTCCGCCGCGTCGAGATAGCCCTTCTCCCGGACCTGCGTTTCCAGCGCGTCCATGTGGGCTTCGTCGGTGAAGATGCGGAGCTCGCCGGCATCCTCGAAGTCGACCTGGGAGGCGAAGAAAGTGGCGGCGCCGATCCGATCGTCGCCAACGGCGTTCATGTAGGCGAGCGCGGCGGCGAGCAGCGTGCCGCCGATGCAATAGCCGATTGCCGTGGTCTGGCGTTCTCCCGTCGCCTGCCCGATGGCGTCGAGCGCCGCGAGGAGTCCGTCGCGGAGATAATCGTCGAAGGAGAGGCCCGCGTGGCTCTCGTCCGGGTTGACCCACGAGACGACGAAGACCGTGTATCCGCGATCGACCGCCCAGCGGATGAACGAGTTGTCGGGCCGAAGATCGAGGATATAAAACTTGTTGATCCAGGGCGGCACGATCAGCAGCGGCTTCCGGAATACCGTCTCGGTGCTCGGCTCGTACTGGATGAGCTGCATCACCTGCGTCTGATGCACGACCGAGCCAGTGCTGGTGGCGATGTTGCCGCCCACCTCGAAGGCGTCCATGTCGGTCTGCCTGGGGCGCAGCCCGTGCTCGGAGTCCTTCAGGTCCTCCGCGAGTTGCCGCAGCCCCCGCATGAGACTTTCGCCCTTGGTCTCGCGCATTTCGCGCAGGACCACCGGGTTGGTGAGCGCGAAATTGGCGGGCGAGAACGCGTCGACGATCTGGCGTCCGATGAAATCGAGCTTTTCCGCGCCGGCCCGGTCGAGACCTTCGATCCCCGCGAGGCCGCGCCGCAGCCACCGGGCGTTGAGCAGGTAGGACTGCTTGAGGAAGTCGAAGATCGGGTTGTCCGACCACTCGGCGTCCCGGAACCGGTTGTCGCCCGCTTCGGGTTGGATCACCGGCGCCGCTTCCCTCCCCATCATGCGGGCGGTGGTCGCGGCCCACAGCGTCTGGAAGTCGTGCCAGAGCTCCATCTGGGCTTCGAGCATCCTGGCGGGATCGACATTGATTTCGGGTGCGGCCGGGGCCTCGCCCGGCGCATCCGTGCCGCCCGGCGGGGTGAGCGCCGCCATCCAGTCCGACCAACCCTCGTTCCACTGCTGGGCGGCGGCTCCCAACGCCTCCCCGAGCGCGGCGACGGGGTCGTCTTGGCCGGCGTTTCCGCTGTCGTCTTTACCCGTCATCCGATTTACGCCGTGTCGGAACCGATCCTTGCGCGGAAAGCGAGTCTATGTCGCTTCCGCGCCGGGAAAAAGTGGGCATGACGGGATCGCCATGCCCATTGCCGGGGATCGTCGCTTACGCGGTGTTGGGCTTGAGGAAGGTCTCCACCGTCTCGTTCGCGCGCGCGTTGAGCGGGGCCGAGGCCTTGATCATCGAATCGCTGACGATGCGGTTGATCCTGGTGGTCTGGGCGACGGCGCGGTTGACCGACTCCTTGCCCTCTTCGATCTGGATCGCCATGAACTCCTGCGGCGTCTTGACCGCGGACAGCCGTTCCATCAGGTCGAAGTTGCGGGCGACGGAGGTACGGGCGTAATCCGCCATCTCGGCGATGCACGCCTGGGCGCCCTCGATAGCGTGCGCGGAGGCCTCGGCCAGCGCGTCCAGGTTGGCGGTGCCCACGGTCTTGGCCATCTCGACCTGCGCGTGGACCTGTTCGGCGGTGTCGGCGGCGGCTTTCCGGGCGGTCTTGCCGGCGGGCTTCTCGGTGGTCATCGGTGGTCTCCTCAATCTCGGATGGAAGGCATTTTGCGATGCAAAATACAATATAGGCTGTTATCGAGGGATTTCAACAAAATATTTTGCGCTACAAAAAGAGCGTCATTTTGCGGCACGGCAAAGCCGCGCGCTGTGTCACAATGGCCCGACAGGGGAGCGAACGCGCCGTGGCCGACGGAAACCCGAAAGACGAGCCGATCGTCATCAAGAAATACGCCAACCGCCGGCTGTACAACACGGCGACCGCGTCCTTCGTGAGGCTCGACGATCTGCACCGGATGGTGAAGGACGGCGAGCTGTTCGTTGTGCGGGACGAAAAGACCGGGCGCGACATCACCGCGTCGGTCCTCGCCCAGATCATCGCCGAGGAGGAGACCAGGGGGCACAGCGTGCTGCCGCACGAGTATCTGCGCCAGGCGCTCAAGGCGTACAGCGAAGGGGTAGGCCCGCAGCTCGCCGAATATCTGGAACGCGGCATGGAGGCTTTCGCGAGCCATCAGCAAAGCGTCGCCCGACAGATGGGCGAGATGCTCGACCCCGGCACCGCGTTCGACCGGATGGCCGACATATCGCGGCGCAACCTCGAGGACTTCCAGCGCTCCGTGGCGGCCTTTTCGGGTCAGCCGATGACGCACGCGGCCGAGGAAGAGGGCACGGAGCCGCTCGAACGCAAGATCAGGGACCTGGAAGAGCGGATCGCCGAGCTCGAGCGCGGGCACGAGCCGAACCGGCCGGGCGGCGACTAAGGTGCCCCGCCCTGCGGCCCTGCTTGCCCGTCTCCGGGGTCGGGGGTAGGTTGTGCGGCAGCGATCCGCCGGTTTGCGCGGCGGCACACAACTGGCCGGAGATAGCCATGTTCAACGGCTCCATCTGCGCGTTGATCACCCCGTTCCGCGAGGGCGCCGTCGACGAGGAGGCCTACGAGGCCTTCGTCGACTGGCAGATCGGGGAGGGCACCAACGCCGTCGTTCCGTGCGGGACGACCGGTGAGTCGCCGACACTCAGCCACGAGGAGCACCGGCGGGTCACCGAAATCTGCATCGGCGTCGCGAAGGGGCGGGTGCCGGTCATCGCGGGCACCGGGTCGAACTGTACCGAAGAGGCGATCGAGCTCACCCGCCATGCCAAGGAGGCCGGCGCCGACGCCGCGCTCGTGGTCACGCCCTATTACAACAAGCCGACCCAGGAGGGGCTCTACCGGCACTACAAGGCGCTCAACGACGAGGTCGACATTCCGATCATCATCTACAACATCCCCGGGCGCTCCATCGTCGACATGAAGGTCGACACCATGGCGAAGCTCGCCGAGCTCCCGAACATCGTCGGGGTGAAGGACGCTACCGCCGACGTCTCGCGCGCGACGCAGCAGCGTCTCGCCGCAGGCGCCGATTTCTGCCAGCTCTCCGGCGAGGACGTGACCCAGCTCGGCTTCCTCGCCCAAGGGGGCGACGGCTGCATTTCGGTGACCGCCAACGTGGCGCCGAAGGACATGTCGGAGATGCACCGCGCCTGGCAGGACCGCGAGGTCGATACCGCCCAGCGGATCAACGAGCGCCTGATGCCGCTCCATTCCGGCCTGTTCTGCGAGACCAGCCCGGGCCCGGCGAAGTACGGCGCGAGCCTGCTCGGCAAGTGCCTGCCCGACACCAGGCTGCCGCTCTGCGAGATCGCCGAGAGTTCCAAGCGCACGGTCGAAGACGCGATGCGGTCCGCCGGTCTCCTCAATTGACGGCATGGCGCGGGGGACGACCCGGGTCGCGGCGGACAACCGCAAGGCACGACGCAACTATTCGATCGAATCCTCGCTCGAAGCCGGGATCCAGCTGACCGGCAGCGAGGTGAAGTCCCTGCGCGCCGGACGCGCGAACATCTCCGAAGCCTATGCGCGGCCGGTCGAGCGCGAGATCTTTCTCGTCAACGCGCATATCGACGAGTACGAGCAGGCGGGCCCGGCGGGGCACGACGCGAGGCGCCCGCGCAAGCTGCTCCTGCAACGCCGCCAGATCGACCGGCTTCTCGGCGCGGTGCAGCGCGAGGGCGCGACCATGGTGCCGCTCAGGCTCTATTTCAACGACCGCGGGATCGCCAAACTCGAACTCGGCCTCGCCTACGGAAAGCGCCAGTACGACAAGCGCCAGGTCGAGAAGAAGCGCGACTGGCAGCGCGAGCAGGCGCGTCTGCTGCGCGGAAAGGAATGACGCGGCGGAGGACGATCCGGGGCGTCTATTCCCGTTCGATCGTCGCCCTGATGCCCTCGAACACCGAGCGGAACATGGATTCGGTCAGCCGGCCCGTGTTGAGGTTGTAGCGCGAGCAGTGGTAGCTGTCGGCGAGGATCGGCCCGCCTTCCAGCACGTGCATCGCTCCGTGAACGAACTTGAAGCCGGAGACGCGATGACCGAGCGTCCTCAGGACCGAGGCGTGGGCGACCGTGCCGAGCGCGAGCACGACGGCGAGCCTCGGCATGGCCGCCAGTTCGCCGTCCAGGAACCGGCGGCAGGCGTTTATCTCGGCGCCCACCGGACGGTTCTCGGGCGGCACGCAGCGCACCGCGTTGGTCACCCGGCAATCGACCAGCGCGAGGCCGTCGTCCGGACGCCTGTCGTAACGGCCGGCGGCGAACCCGAATTCGAGCAGCGTGGCGTAGAGCAGGTCCCCCGCATAGTCGCCGGTGAATGGGCGTCCGGTCCGGTTCGCGCCGCGCAGTCCCGGCGCGAGGCCGACGATCAGGAGATGCGCATCGAGCGGGCCGAACGAAGGAACCGGCGCGTTATGCCATCCCGGCTCCGCCGCCCGGTGACGCTCGCGAAACCCGGCCAGCCGGGGGCAAAGGCCGCAATCCCGCGGCGGTTGCTTCGGGGTCATGTGCTTTCCCGGGGCGGCGGCGGGTCAGTCGATGTCCACGGTGTCGAGGTCGGGCCGCGCCGGGGTCGGGATACGGCTCTCGGTCTGGCGGGGCGCGCGCGCGATCTGCGGCGCGAGGTCCTGCAATTCGATGAAGGTATCGGCCTGGCGCCGCAGCTCGTCCGCGACCATCGGGGGCGAGGACCTGAGCGTGGACACCACGCTGACGCGAACCGCCTCGCGCTGGACCGCCTCGATCAGCCGGCGAAAGTCGCCGTCCCCCGAAAACAGGACGATGTGATCGACCTTCTTGGCCATCTCCATCACGTCGATGGCGAGCTCGATGTCCATGTTGCCCTTGATCTTCCGCCGACCCATCGCGTCGGTGAATTCCTTGGTGGGCTTGGTGACCAGCGTGTAGCCGTTGTAGTCGAGCCAGTCGACCAGCGGGCGGATCGGCGAATATTCCTGATCTTCCACCAGCGCGGTGTAGTAGAACGCCCGCACCAGCCGTCCCTGGGCCGAGAAAAGGTCCAGCAGGCTCTTGTAGTCGATGTCGAAGCCGAGCGCACGCGCCGCCGAATACAGGTTCGACCCGTCGATGAATATGGCGATGCGCTCCTGCGGATAAAAATTCATGAGTTTACCTGAGCCTTTCCGATTCGGTTCCGCAGCGGCGATTATCGGTCCAATTGCAGTCTAGCCCCTTTACCACCGCTCGTAAATCTGTCCAGAATTTCTCTTCAAGCGTGTTTCTATATGGTAGGCAAACCTTGCTGCGGCAAGCATCATGTATAATGATACGAGGAACGGCCTCGCAAGAAAGTTCAAAAGTTTGTTACACGGCTCCGACAGCGGCATCTTCGTTGCGGTCGGGTCCAACCTGCCGTTGGCGCCCGGAGGGTCGCCGCTCGAGAGTTGCGAACGCGCCCTGGAGTGCCTGTCCGACGGGCCGGTGGACGTTCTGGCCCGGTCGCGCTGGTATCGTTCGGCACCCGTGCCGGCTTCCGAACAGCCCGATTTCGTCAACGGCGTCGTACGTGTCGGGACGGCGCTTTCGCCCGACGATCTGCTGGCGACGCTCCACGACGTCGAGAATCGGCTCGGGCGGATCCGGCAGACCAGAAACGAAGCGCGTCCGATCGACCTCGACCTGATCGCCTACGGCACCCTGTGCCGTGAGCCCGACGCGCGCGGCGGCGGACCCGTCCTGCCTCATCCCAGGCTGGACCGACGCGCGTTCGTGCTCCTGCCGCTGCGCGATATCGCGGCCGGGTGGAGGCATCCCCGGAGCGGGAGGACGCTGTCCCAGCTCATCGCCCGCCTGCCCGCCGGGCAGCGCTGCACCGCGTTGCGGTGAGGCCCGATGTCATTGATCTCGCTTGATGATCGGGCCGCGCTGTCATATATCTCCCGCGACGGCGAATAACAGAGAGCGAAGCAGCCATGGCGCGGGTTACCGTAGAAGATTGCATTCTCAAGATTCCCAATCGCTTCCAGCTGGTCATGGTGGCGGCCCAGCGTTCGCGCGAGTTGTCCATCGGGGCCGAACTGACCGTCGACCGCGACAACGACAAGAACCCCGTGGTGGCGCTCCGCGAGATCGCCGACGAGACGGTGGACACCGAGGAGATCGAGGCGTCCGTGGTTCGCGGGCTGCAGAAATACGTCGATATCGACGAGCCCTCGGAAGAGGGCGACGGCTTCCTCGTGGAAGACGATGCGTTCGGCGACTTCGCCCAGATGGGATTCCGGCGGGCCGACGCGATCTCTCCGGTGGCCTCGGCGCCGGAGGACGGCGACAGCGGGCCCGCCATGGTCGCGTTCCAGGATATCTCGGAAGCGGAGGCCAGGAGCGAGTCGGACGAAACGCCGGAAGAGTAAATCCGGCCGACAGCCGCGCCGCCGGCCGGCCCCCTGGATGCCGGCCGGGAGCGGCGCGGGCGAGGATGCCGGAATGGCGGCGGGCGGCGATGGATCGGCGCGATGATCCGGCAATATGAACTCGTCGAAAGAGTCAGGGCGTACGACCCGTCGGCCGACGAGGACGCGCTGAACCGCGCCTACGTGTTCTCGATGAAGGCGCATGGCAGCCAGACCCGCGCCTCCGGCGATCCGTATTTCTCCCACCCGGTCGAGGTCGCGGGCATTCTCTCCGAGCTGAAGCTCGACTGCGCCTCGATCGTAACCGGCCTCCTTCATGACACCGTGGAGGACACGGTCGCCACCCTGCCCGAGATCGAGGCCAGCTTCGGCGGCGAGGTCGCGCGGCTGGTCGACGGGGTCACCAAGCTCTCCCTGCTCGAACTCCAGTCCGACGACACGCGCCAGGCCGAGAATTTCCGCAAGCTGCTGCTCGCGACCTCGGAAGATATCCGTGTCCTGCTGATCAAGCTCGCCGACCGGCTGCACAACATGCGCACCCTCCATCACCTGCCTTCGGAGGAGAAACGCCGGCGCGTCGCGGCCGAAACCATGGAGATTTACGCTCCGCTCGCCGAGCGCATCGGCATGCAGGAAATCAAGGACGAGCTGGACGAGCTGTCCTTCGGACATCTCTACCCCGATGCCGCGGCGTCGATCGAGAAACGTCTCGGTTACCTGCACGAGACGGCGGGGGAATCGATCCCCAAGATCGTCGACCGGCTAAAGCGGGATCTGTCGGAGGGCGGGCTCGACGCCGAGGTTTCGGGCCGGATCAAGCGCGCCTATTCGGTCTGGCGCAAGATGCAGCGCAAGAACATAGATTTCGACCAGCTTTCCGACGTCATGGCGTTCCGCGTGGTCGTGCCCACGGTCGGGGATTGCTACCGGGCGCTCGGTACCATCCACACCGCCTACGCGGTGGTGCCCGACCAGTTCAACGACTACATCTCGACGCCCAAGATGAACGGCTACCGATCGCTCCATACCTGCGTGATGGGCCCCGAGGGCCGTCGCATCGAAATACAGATCCGCACCACCGACATGCATCGGGTCGCCGAGTACGGCGTTGCCGCGCATTGGCGCTACAAGCAGGACGAGACGAGCACCGAGGGGCGGCAGTATCGATGGCTGCGTCACCTGCTGGACATCCTGGAGCAGGCGTCCGGGCCCGAGGAGTTTCTCGAGCACACCAAGCTCGAAATGTACCAGGACCAGGTCTTCTGCTTCACCCCGGCGGGCGAGCTGATCGCGCTGCCGCGCGGCGCGACCCCGGTCGACTTCGCCTACGCCGTCCACTCCGAGGTCGGCGACCGGTGCGTGGGAGCCAGGATCAACGGCCGGGTGATGCCGCTGCGCACCGTGCTCGGCAACGGCGATCAGGTCGAAATCGTGACCTCCAGGACCGGGACGCCCGCCCCCGCCTGGGAGGATATCGTGGTCACCGGCAAGGCGCGCGCCCGCATCCGGCGTTTCGTTCGAAGCGAACGCCGCGAGGAGTTCCTCAGGCTCGGCAAGGCGATCCTGCAAAAGGGCTATCGCGATGTCGGCTACAAGCCGTCCGCCGCCGTGGTGAAGCGCGTTCTCGGCAAGTTCGACGTCAAGACCGAGGACGATCTCTATGTCGCGATCGGCGAGGGGCTGATCACCGGCGCCGACGTCATCGCGGCGATCGCTCCCAGAACGCGCCGCGGCCGGCGGGTGGCGAAGGGCGAGGACGAGGCGCAGGCGGCCGACAACGTCGTGCCGTTCGAACGCCCCGGCGCGGGCGACACCGTCCCGGTGCCCATCCGCGGGCTCATCCCCGGCATGGCCGTGCATTACGGCAATTGCTGCCATCCGCTGCCCGGCGACCGGATCGTCGGCATCGTCACGGCGGGCAAGGGGGTGTCGATCCACACCCGGGACTGCGAGAGCCTGGAGAGCTTTCAGGCGACGCCGGAACGATGGCTGGATGTCGCCTGGGACGTGGATGCGGTGGGCGCCGATTCCCACATCGGACGGATAACCATCGTCGTATCCAACGAACCCGGAACGCTCGGCAACCTGACCACGATGATCGGCAACCATCTGGGAAACATCAACAATCTGAGGTTCACCAACAGGACTCCCGATTTCTTCGAGATGGTCCTCGACATCGAGGTCACCGACGCCGGCCATCTGACCGATATCATCGCCGCTCTCCGGTCGACGCCTTCCGTCACCTCAGTCGAGCGCGCGAGAAGCCTTTACTGAAACCGGCTCATTCATCGGACGCGTCGATGCCCCGACATCTTCGACTGGGAGTAAATATCGACCACGTGGCGACCATCCGGAACGCTCGTGGCGGCCCGCATCCGGATCCCGTCCGCGCCGCCCGCCTCGCGGCATCGGCCGGCGCGGACGGCATCACCGCCCATCTCCGCGAGGACCGCCGGCACATGACCGACGCGGACATCGAACGGCTGATCGTCGACATCGAGCTGCCTCTCAACCTGGAGATGGCGGCGACCGACGAAATGCTCGGTATCGCGCTTCGTCATTGCCCTCACGCGGCCTGCATCGTCCCCGAGAGGCGCGCCGAACGGACCACCGAGGGCGGGCTGGATGCGGATGGAGGGCGCGGTCATCTGGCCCGCTTCGTCGATGCCCTCAACGCGGCGGGGATCAGGACCTCCCTGTTCATAGAGCCCGATCCGCGGCAGATCGAAGCGGCCGCGGCGCTCGGCGCGCCCGTGGTCGAGCTGCACACCGGCGCCTTTTGCGAGGCCGGCGCCGATACCGCGCCGGCGCAGCTCGCGCGGATCGAGGAGGCCGCGGCGGCGGCGGACGCCCTCGGTCTCGAATGCCATGCCGGGCACGGAATCGCCTTCGATACCGTCGGACCCATCGCCCGCATCCCCACCCTCGCCGAGCTCAATATCGGCCACTTTCTGATCGGAGAGGCCATTTTCGGCGGGCTGGACAAGGCGATAGCGCGCATGCGGACCCTGATGGATGCGGCGCGGCGGCCCGGCGACGCGGATATCGCGTGAGCGCGCGGGCGTGATCGTCGGTACCGGCACCGATCTGATCGACATTCGCCGCATCGAGCGGACGCTCAAGCGTTTCGGCGACCGCTTTCTCGATCGGGTCTTCACCGAGACCGAGCGCCGGCGCTCGGAAGGCAGAGCGGGAAGGGCGGAGAGCTACGCCAAGCGCTTCGCGGCGAAGGAGGCTTGCGCGAAGGCGCTCGGAACCGGGTTCCGCCAGGGCGTCTACTGGCGCGACCTCGGGGTCGTCAACATGCCGGGCGGCAAGCCCACGATGGCGCTGACCGGCGGTGCCGCCGAGCGGCTGAAGTCCCTCACGCCCCCGGGCATGACCCCGACGGTCGAGCTCACGATGACCGACGAGCCGCCGCTGGCTCACGCGATGGTGATAATTTCCGTCGTCGAGGAGAGGCCGGACCGGTGACGACGGCGAGCCGAAAGTCGGGAAAGCTCTGGGATACGATCAAGACCGTCGTCTACGCGGTATTGATCGCGCTCGCCATTCGCACCGTCGCGTTCGAGCCCTTCAACATCCCGTCGGGCTCCATGAAGCCGACGCTCCTGGTCGGCGACTATCTCTTCGTGGCGAAATATTCCTACGGCTACAGCCGCCACTCCCTGCCGCTCAGCCTGCCGCTGATTCCCGGGCGTATTCTGATGTCGGAGCCCGAGCGCGGCGATATCGCGGTCTTCAAGCTGCCGACCGACAACGAGACCGACTACATCAAGCGCATCGTCGGATTGCCGGGCGACCGCGTACAGGTGCGCGAGGGCCGTCTTTATCTCAACGGCGAGCAGGTGGTCCGTCGCCGGGTCGCGGACTTCGTCGAGGTCGATCGGTTCGGGAGAGTGCACCGGACCGCGCAATTCGACGAAACCCTGCCCAACGGCCGGACTTACCGCATCCTCGAGCACACCGACCGGGGCCAGCTCGACAACACGCCGGTCTATGTCGTGCCCGGGGGGCACTATTTCGCGATGGGCGACAACCGGGACAATTCGCTCGACAGCCGGGTGTTGAGCGGCGTCGGGTTCGTGCCGGCGGAGAACCTGGTGGGGCGCGCGGAAATCCTCTTCTTCTCCATCGACGGCTCGGCGAGCGTTTGGGAATTCTGGCGCTGGCCGAAGACGATCCGCTTCACGCGGTTCTTCGACCCCGTGGAATAGCCTTGGCCGGACCGGTCGCCCTGGACGAGATCGAGGCCGCGCTGGGCTACGGCTTCGCCGACCGCGCGCTGCTCGAGGAAGCGCTGACCCACGCGAGCGCCGCGCGCGGCGTTCGCCGCCCGTCGCTCGAGAGGCTGGAATTCCTCGGCGACCGGGTTCTCGGGCTCGCGCTCGCGGCCATGCTGTGCGAAGCGCATCCCGACGAGGCGCCGGGAGACCTCTCGCGCCGCCATGCCCGACTCGCCAGCGGCGAAACGCTGACCTCCATCGGACGGCGGATCGGTTTGCAGCGGCATCTGCGGGTCGAGAAGGGGCACGACCGCGAAGCCTTGCCGCCGTCCATGATCGAGGACAGTTGCGAGGCGATAATCGGGGCGGTCTATCTGGACGGCGGCCATGACGCGGCGATGGCGCTCGTCGAAAGGTTCTGGGAGAAGCTGATCGGCGGCCGGCCTCCGCGAGACCCCAAGACGGTGCTGCAGGAGTGGGCGCTGGCCCGCGCGCTGCCGCTTCCGTCCTATGCGCTCGTCGTCACCGACGGCCCGCCGCACGCGCCCACGCTGACGGTCGAGGTCCGCGTGGAAGGGTTTGAGCCCGTACAGGCGAGCGCGGGGTCCAAACGCGCCGCGGAGCAGGCCGCCGCGCGGGGCCTGCTCGACATCGCGGCGGCATCGGGTGACTGACGCCGAACCGGACGGCGGCCGGCGCTGCGGCTTCGTCGCCGTCATCGGCGCGCCCAACGCGGGGAAGTCGACGCTTACCAACCGTCTGGTCGGCGCCAAGGTGTCCATCGTCACCGCGAAGGCGCAGACCACGCGCTACCGCGTGAGCGGCGTCGCGGTCGACGGCCCCGCCCAGCTCGTCTATGTCGACACGCCAGGGATCTTCGAGCCGCGCCGCCGCCTCGACCGGGCGATGGTCGCCGCCGCCTGGACCGGCGCGGCGGACGCCGACATCCGCCTGCTGCTGATCGACGCTAGGAAAGGGATCGACGAGGAGGCCGGGCGGATTCTCACCGCGCTCGCCGCGACCCCGGCTCATTGCGTTCTGGCGCTCAACAAGATCGACCTGGTTCGGCGGGACCGGACTCTCGCCCTGTCGCGCGACGCCAACGAGGTCTGCGCCTTCGAAGCCACGTTCATGATCTCCGCCGCGACGGGGGACGGGGTTTCCGATCTCTCCGCCCGTCTCGCCGCGATGGTGCCGCCCGGGCCCTGGCTGTATCCGGAGGATCAGCTTTCGGACATGAACGACCGGCTCTTCGCGGCCGAGATCACCCGCGAAAAGCTGTTCGAGAAGCTTCACCAGGAGCTGCCTTACGCGCTGACCGTCGAGACCGAGGACTGGCAGGGGTTCGACGACGGCAGCGTTCGCATCGCGCAGACGGTCTTCGTCGAGCGCGACAGCCAGAAGGGAATCGTTCTCGGCCGCCAGGGCACGCGCATCAAGTCGGTGCGCGAACAGGCCGTGGCGGAGCTCGAATCCATCCTCGAGCGAAAGGTACACCTGTTCATCTTCGTCAAGGTGCGCCAGAAGTGGGGCGACGACCCCGAGCGGTTCGCGCCATGGGGGCTCGATTACAACGCCTGATGGGACCGGCGATGGATTGGGAATTGCAAACAACGGTTGACGGGCGGGACGCGCGCGACGTGTCTTGCGTCATGTCCGGAACAAGTCGATTGCTGTCCGGTTCAGGGCCTGTCCGCTTTCGTCGGGACCGCTTCTCGTCTTGCCTCTACCGTCATGGTCGGCCTTCGCCGACCATGACGAGGTAAGGCACGGGTGGGGACACTTCGACCCGGACTGGCGCGAGGGCGGGCGGCGGTCCCGTCGCCGATCCGCGCCGTTCGCTCGCCCGTCGACTTATCCGTGTAAGCCCCGATGGATTGGCAGGACCACGGCATCGTCATCGCGCGTTTCAAGCACGGCGAGTCTTCGCTCGTAACGAAGCTGCTGACCGAAACGCACGGGCTGCACGCGGGTCTCGTCCGGGGCGGCACGGGGCGCGCCGTCCGCGCCGTCTATCAGATCGGCAACCGGGTGTCCGCGACCTGGCAGGCGAGGCTGCCGGATCACCTGGGAAACTATCGGGCCGAGCTCGTGCGGGCCCATGCGGCGGAACTCCTCGAACTCCGTTGGCCGCTTGCCGCTCTCGGCGCCGGCGCGGCGCTGGTCGAGGCGACGCTGCCCGAGCGCGAACCCAACCGGGCTGTGTTCGACGCGTTCGTCGTGCTGCTGGACCGCCTGACGACGCCCCGGTGGTCGCCCGCCTATGCGAGATTCGAGGTCGCGCTCATCGCCGCGCTGGGGTTCGGCCTCGACCTGACCTGCTGCGCGGTGACCGGAGAAACCGGAGACCTCGCGTTCGTTTCCCCCCGCACTGGACGCGCGGTCTCCCGCGGAGCGGCGGGCGAGTACGAAAACCGCCTGTTCGCGCTGCCGCCGTTCTTGATCGATGGCGGTGAGTCGGCCGATCCTTCCGACGTCGCCGCCGCGCTTCGACTGACCGGCCATTTCCTCGCCCGCCAGGCCCTCGCGCCCGCCGAGCGCAGGATGCCGTCCGCACGGACGCGGCTTTACGAAGCCATGGTGCGATTGCCCGCCGGGAACCTATGACCGACCAAGCCGACCTGTTCGAATCCGCGACCCGCGAGATCCCTCTGACCGAGGCGCTGGGCGAGCGGTATCTGGCCTATGCCCTCTCGACCATAACCTCCCGGTCGCTGCCCGACGTACGCGACGGGCTCAAGCCGGTCCATCGGCGGCTCCTCTTCGCGATGCGCCAGCTGCGGCTCGATCCGGACGCGGGGTTCAAGAAATGCGCCCGGGTCGTCGGCGACGTCATGGGCAAGTTCCACCCGCACGGCGACCAGGCGATCTACGACGCGATGGTGCGGATGGCCCAGGACTTCGCCGTGCGCTACCCGCTGGTCGAGGGGCAGGGGAATTTCGGCAATATCGACGGCGACGGCGCGGCGGCCATGCGCTACACCGAGGCCCGGCTGACGCGCTACGCGCTCGCCCTGCTCGAAGGGATCGACGAGGACGCGGTCGATTTCCGGCCCAACTACGACGGTACCGACGACGAGCCGGCGGTGCTGCCCGCGAGCGTTCCCAACCTGCTCTGCAACGGGGCGAGCGGGATCGCCGTGGGCATGGCGACCAGCATCCCGCCGCACAATCTGGGCGAGGTCTGCGACGCGGCGCTCCACCTGATCGAGCATCCCGATGCCGGCAACGCGCAGCTGGTCGAGCTGGTGCCCGGACCCGACTTTCCGACCGGCGGCGTTCTCGCCGAGCCGCGCTCGGTGATCGAGGAAGCCTACGCCACCGGACGCGGCGCGCTGCGCGTCCGCGCGCGGTGGGAAGTCGAGCGGCTCAGCCACGGCCGCTACCAGGTCGTGGTGACGGAGATTCCCTACCAGACCCAGAAGGCGCGCCTGATCGAGCGGATCGCCGCCCTGATTGCCGAGCGCAAGGTTCCGATACTGGCCGATGTGCGGGACGAGTCGGCCGAGGACCTGCGCCTCGTGCTGGAGCCCAGCTCGCGTTCCGTCGAGCCCGAAATGCTGATGGCGCAGCTTTTCCGCCATACCGAGCTCGAGACCCGTGTCTCGATCAACATGAACGTGCTCGACGGCGGCAGGGTGCCGAAGGTGATGAACCTTCGGGAGATGCTGCGGGCGTTTCTCGACCACCGCCACGACATCCTCCTGCGGCGGACCCGGCACCGCCTGGAGAAGATCGCCGGCCGCCTCGAAGTCCTGGCCGGCTACCTGATCGCGTTCGCGAACCTGGACGAGATCATCCGCCTCATCCGCGAGGCCGACGACCCGAAGGCGGCGATGATGGCCCGCTGGGAGATGAGCGAGGTCCAGGCGGAGGCGATCCTCAACATGCGCCTGCGCGCACTCCGGAGGCTCGAGGAAGTCGAGATCGGGAAGGAGCACAAGACGCTCAAGTCCGAGCAGAGGGAGCTCAGGAAGCTGCTGAAGACGGAATCGCTGCGCTGGCAGCGTATCGCGGAGGAAATCCGCGATGTCCGAGACCGCTTCGGTGCCGAGGGCGAAGGCGGCGCCCGCCGGACCGAGATCGGCGATGTCCCGGTCGATCCCGATATTTCCCTCGACCCGGCGATCGAGCGCGAACCCATCACGGTAATCTGTTCCGAAAAGGGCTGGATCCGTGCAATTCGCGGCCATCAGGAGGACCTCGCCGCACTGAAATTCAAGGACGGCGACCGCGGGCGGTTCGTGCTCCGCGCCCATACCACCGACAGGCTCCTCGCCTTCGGCACCAACGGCCGCTTCTACACCATCCCCTGCGACCGGCTGCCCAACGGGCGCGGGCACGGCGAGCCGGTCCGGCTGATGATCGACCTCGGCAACGACCAGGACATCGTCCAGCTCTTCGTCCACGAGTCCGGCCGCAGGCTCGTCGTCGCGGCTGGCGACGGGCGCGGCTTCGCGGTGCCCGAGGACTCGGTCGTGGCGCAGACCCGCGCCGGCAAGCAGGTCCTCAACCTTTCCCCGGGAGTCGAGGCGCAGGCCTGCGCGCCGGCCGAAGGGGACAGCATCGCCGTCGTCGGCGGCAACCGGAAGATGCTGGTGTTCCCGTTTTCGGAACTGCCCGAGATGACGCGCGGCCGGGGCGTGATCTTGCAGCGTTACGCCGAGGGCGGGCTATCGGATGTCGCCGTCTTCGATCGCGGCGAGGGCCTGACCTGGCGCTCCGGCCAGCGGACGAGGCGGGAGCCGGCGCTCGATCGGTGGATCGGAAAGCGCGGACACGCGGGCCGCGTCGTGCCCAAGGGCTTCCCGCGCTCGAACCGCTTCTTCCCCCGCGAAATCTGAAGCGAGTGGTCCGCCGGAGAAATTGAGCCTGCGCAGCGTATCTGCTAGGAAAGCCGGGACGAAATCTGTCCTAGGGGGATCTTCCCGATGAAGAGACGCAAATTCCTTACCAAGGCCGGTGCAGGCGTCGCCGGCGCGGCCGCTGCAACCACGCTCGCGGCGCCCGCCGTCGCGCAGCAGCGCGTCGAAATGGTCATGGTCACCACCTGGCCCCGCGACTTCCCGGGATTGGGAACCGGCGCGCAGCGCCTCGCCAAGCACCTGTCCGACATGACGGACGGTCGCATCCAGGTCCAGTATTTCGCCGCCGGGGAGCGGGTCGGTGCGTTCGATTCCTTCGATGAGGTCGCGTCCGGCAACGCCCAGGCGTATCACGCAGCCGACTATTACTGGAAAGGCAAGCATCCCGGCTGGGCCTATTTCACCTCGGTGCCGTTCGGCCTCACCTATACCGAGATGAATGCCTGGATCCGCTTCGGCGGCGGGCAGCAGCTGTGGGACAAGCTCGCCGGCAATTACGGCCTCAAATGTGTCATGGCGGGCAATACCGGCGTCCAGATGGGCGGCTGGTTCAACAAGGAGATCAACTCCTCCGACGATCTCAAGGGCCTCAAGATGCGTATTCCGGGCCTCGGCGGCGACGTGATGGCCAAGCTCGGCGCGTCGCCGGTGTCGCTGCCGGGCGGTCAGATCTACGAGAACCTCGTGTCGGGCGCCATCGACGCCACCGAGTGGGTGGGTCCGTGGAACGACAGCTTCATGAAGTTCTACGAAGCAGCCAAGTTCTACTACTACCCCGGCATGCACGAGCCCGGCTCGATGCTGTCCTTCGGCATGAACGCGTCCTGGTGGGGCAAGCTCACCAAGTCCGACCAGGCCGCCATCGAGGCCGCGACCGCGATGGAAAACGACGTCATGATGGCGGAGTACAACGCCAAGAACGGCGCCGCGCTCGCACGCCTGCTCAGCGATCACGGCGTCAAGCTGCGCAAGTTCAACGACGACGTCTATGACAGCTTCGGAGAGGCCGCCGCGGAGGTCTTCGAGGCCGCGAGGGCGCACAGCCCGCTCGCCGACGAGATCCACCAGAGCTTCCTCAAGGCGCGGAAGAACGTCGGGGGCTGGACGAAGATTTCCGATCAGGCGTACCTCGCCCAGCGCAACCGCGTGCTCGACGTCTGACGCTTAAGTCGTTTGGCGGCCGGGCGGACGAAGCGTTCGCCCGGCCGCCGGCTCGGCGTCGGGGCATGTATCGTTTCGTATCTTCCCCCGCCGGGGCGCGCGGGTGACCGCCGGTGGCTGGCCGGCGACCGCGTTGCGCGGCCTCGCCCTCGCGACGGCCGCCGTCGCCTTCGTATTCGCGGTTTGCAACTATCTGATCTTCTGGCGCGGCTGGCCCGGGCTCGAAGGGCTGTTCGGCCATCTCGGCGTGCTGGGCTTCGACTCCAGAGGGGGCGGCCTCGACGCCACCGGCGCGGCGCTCGGCTGGCTCCAGTTCGCGGCCTACGCGGCGGCGGTCCTGGCGCCCTTCGTCTATGCCTGGTGGCGCGGGCGTCCGATGCACGGGGACGCCGAGATATTGTCCGCCATCGCCGCCTATATCGCGCGCGCCGCCTTCTGGGGCGTGCTCCTGGTCGGCCTCGTCGACATGGCGATCTCCTTCCTCCGGGTCGAGGGCCTGCTGGTCGGCGCGGTCGGCGCGGAGCTCGCGGAGTCGCTCGGCAAGTCGCGGTTCCGCGGCGAATTCGTGCACTTTCCGTTGATCGGCGTTGCGCTGGTCATTGCCGCCCTGACCCGATCCATCGGATTCACCTGGCTCGCCTTCCTGATCGTCCTGGCCGAGCTCCAGATCGTCATCGCGCGGTTCGTGTTCTCCTACGAACAGGCCTTCATGGGCGATCTGGTCCGGTTCTGGTACGCCGCCCTGTTCCTGTTCGCGAGCGCCTATACCCTGCTCCATGAGGGCCATGTCCGCGTCGACGTGCTCTATACCGGGTTCAGCGCGCGCGGAAAGGCGTGGACGAATGCGCTGGGCGCGGCACTGCTCGGCGTGCCGCTCTGCTGGGTGATCCTGGTCCGCGGCCTGGGCGGCAAGTCCAACCTGATAAACGCCCCCCTGCTCAGCTTCGAGGTCTCGCAGAGCGGCTACGGCATGTACGTGAAGTACCTGATGGCCGGGTTCCTGCTGATCTATGCGCTGTCCATGCTCGCCCAGTTCCTCAGCCAGTTTCTCTCCAGCGCGGCCACTCTGCTCAACGAGCCCGAGCCGGGCGAGAGCGGCTGATGGAAACGGTCTTTCTCGCCGTTCTGATCCTGTCGATGGCCTTCGCGCTGGCGTCCGGATATCCGGTCGCCTTCGCGCTGCCGGGCTCGGCGATCCTGAGCATCGGGCTGGCGGCGCTGACCGGCTGGCTGTTCGCGGGCGACACCGACGCCTATTTCAGCCACGGCGGGCCGACCCAGTGGCTCAACGCAGGCGTCACCAACTTCCGCGGCATCTACTGGGAGGTCGAGCGCGACACCCTGATCGCGATCCCGCTGTTCGTCTTCATGGGAATCATGCTGGAGCGCTCCAAGGTGGCCGAGGATCTGCTGGTCACCATGGCGCAACTGTTCGGGCCGATCCCGGGCGGGCTGGGTATCGCGGTCGTCTTCGTCGGCGCGCTGCTCGCGGCGACCACCGGCATCGTCGGCGCCACGGTGATCGCGATGGGGCTGATCTCGCTGCCGGTGATGCTGCGCAACAACTATTCGCGCCCGCTCGCCACCGGCACGATCAGCGCCTCGGGCACGCTCGGCCAGATCATCCCGCCCTCGATCGTGCTGATCATCCTCGCCGACCAGCTCTCCAACGCGACCGATCAGGCGAGCACGCTCCGCTCGACCGAGTACAAGCAGGCGACCGGCCAGTTCAGCATGCCGACCGAGTTCGACCTGACCTCGACCAGCGCGGGGGACATGTTCGTGGGAGCGCTGCTGCCGGGACTCGTCCTGGTCGGGCTCTACATGATCTACATCCTCGTCCTGTCGTTGCTCAGGCCGGGGACGGCGCCGCCGGTCCCGTTCCGCGGGGACTACGACTGGCGGTTCGTGCGCCGCGTGCTGGTCGCGCTGGTCCCGCCGCTCGCGCTGATCCTGCTGGTGCTGGGCTCGATCATCATGGGCATCGCGACGGTCAACCAGGCCGGCGCGATCGGCGCCGTCGGCGCGCTGCTCATGGCGGGCTACCGCCTCAAGGCGGGCGAAAGGGGCGCGTTCGTTCCCGGGCTGCTGGCCATCGCCGCGGTGCTGACGATGGCGGGCCTGCTCTATTTCGTCGACATCAACATCAAGAGCATCAAGACCGACACCGAGGCGTTCGCCATCGTGCTCGCGGGGATCGCGACCGTGGTCTTCCTGGCGGCCGTGCTGTGGAGCGCGTGGCGGGCGTACAAGATCGACGACACGCTGAGTGGCGTGATGATCGAGACCGCGAAGACGACGTCGCTGGTCTTCATCATCCTGCTCGGCGCGGCGATGCTCACCGCCGCGTTCCGGGCCTTCGGCGGCGAGGAGGGAGTGCGCGAGTTCCTGACCGGACTGCCGGGCGGGTTCTACACCAAGTTCGCCGTCGTCATGGCGGTGATCTTCATCCTCGGCTTCTTCCTCGACTTCATCGAGATCGCGGTCGTCGTGGTGCCGATCATTGCGCCGATCCTGCTCGCCGACACCTCGGCCAACGTCACCGCCGTCTGGCTCGGTGTGATGATCGGCGTCAACATGCAGACGTCGTTTCTGACGCCGCCCTTCGGGTTCGCTCTCTTCTATTTGCGCGGCGTTGCGCCGCCCGAGGTCCGGACCACGCAGATCTATCTCGGCGTGGTGCCGTTCATCCTGCTCCAGCTCGTCGCGCTCGGCATCGTCGGCCTGTTCCCGGCGCTGGTGAACTATTTGCCCAACCGGGTCTATCTCGGTTCGGAGACCGCGCCGCCGCCCAAGAACCCACGCCTCCAGCTGTGCCTGGAGGATCATCTCTTCGCTCAATACGACGCCCGGCAAGATGCGCTCCACCGCAGTATCGGGACCGCGCGGCGCCTCGACCTGAGCTATCTGCCCGACTCGCGGCGACGCGCTTTCGCCGAGGGCCTCGACGCCGCCGACGCGACCTTCGCGCGCGTGGCCAAGGTGCGTGAGACGGAGGCCGAGGTCGCCGCGATGCGCCCGTCCTACAAGCCGGTTCATCGCGAGGTGCGCGGCTTGCAGGCGAACATCCGCCGGCTGGCCGACGAGCAGAAGGCGCTCGAGTCGGCGGCGCGGCGCACCGGCACCACCCCCGCGCTCCGCGCGGAGATCGATTCCCTGATCGGCGAGCGCCAGGCGCTCGAAGCGCGGATACCGTCGGACTGGAAGGAGACCGAGAAACGGTTCCGGACCGCCAACACCGCCGAACGCCGCGCCCGACTCGCCTATCGCCGGAATGTCGACGAAGCCTATGAGGCGGTTTCGACCCTGCGCACGGTCGTGGGCGATACCGGCAAGCTGGCCGCGCTCGAGGGCGCGGTCCTCGGGCTGCGCACCCTCATCGTCAACGAAACGCCCAAGAAGGCGATGGAGGAGATCCGCACGGTCGAGCGCAGCATCGGCAAGGTCGCCGGCGCGGGCCAGATCCGGAGCAAGCTTTCGCGCGCCCGCCGGGAGCTGAGGCGGAAGACCCCGGACCGCGAGAAGGCGATGAGGAACTTCGATCAGGCGGTCGAGAGGCTCCGCGCCGAGCTTGCCTGGCGGTCACGCGCCGCGGTGGATCTGGCGCCCGGGCTCGCCGCCTACGAGCTCGCCATCCGGGACACCATCGGCGTGCGCCAGCAGGACCGCCTGACCGCCGAACAGGCGAGCGCGCTCTCCGGTTGCCTCGCCGTTCACCGGGATATCTCGCTCAATTTCTGAGGGCTCGGTCCGCTTCTACTCCGCGCCGTTCGGCCGGTACTCCCGCCAACCCCCGGAACCGAGGATTTCCACCGGGCGGAACCGCACCTTGTAGGACATCTTGGCGCATTCCTCGATCCAGTAGCCGAGATAGACGTGGGGGAGATCGGTCTCCGCCGCCTCTTTCACCAGCCAGTAGACCATGTAGGTGCCGAGGCCGCGGCGCGACTCTTCTGGCCCGAAGAAACTGTAAACCGCGGAAAGCGAGTCGCGCAGGCGGTCGGCGAGCATCACGCCGACCAGGGTGCCGTCGGCGGTGCGGAACTCGATCGACCGCGTGTCGATCGGCGTGTCCTCGACCATCGATCGGAAGTCGCGGTACGTCATCGACGACATGTCGCCGTCGCCGTGGCGTGCGCGCTGGTAGCGCGCGAAGAGGCGGTACTGTTCGGCCGTGGCGGTCGCCGACAGATCCTCCACCGCGAGATCCGCGTTGGTCCGAACGAGCCGCCGGATGGATCGCGTCATCTCGAAACCGTCCGTACGGATCCGGATCGGAATGCAGGCCGAGCAGTCGGGGCAGGCCGGCCGGTAGGCGAGGCCGTGGCTGCGGCGGAAGCCGGCACGCGACATGCGCTCGTAAAGCTCGGCGGCGCCCGATCCGCCGAGATCCGTGACGACCTTGCGTTCCCGCCGGCCCGGAAGGTAGGGGCAGGGCAGGATGCGCGTGCCGAAGAAAAACCGATCCGGCCCGCGGAGCGGCTGCTCGGTCATCGCCGCCTCGACTTCACGATCTTTGCGCGTTCCATCGCCGGGATCATAGGGCCTGCGGCGGCAGCCTGCCAACGGTCGAGCGGTACTGCCGGACGTCGTCCGAAGACGGCTTCGCCCGGTTCTGTCACGGAACCCGATTGTCAAAAATAATTGTTGAAATTCAACTACTTAATTTGTATCCTGCGCACCAAAGGGAGCCCGTCGCGCGACGCTTTTTCCAGGCGCCGAACGCGGCGCTTCCGCCAAGCCGTCAGGGGAGGCCGCAATGGCCGAGAACGTGATCGCGGCCGACAAGCTCGAAGCGCGCCTCGTCGCCAACCATTTCAACGCCTGGATGGGCCTCCATATCGTCTCCTATACCGAGGACGGTATCGAGATCGGCATGAAGTGGCGGGAAGAGATGATCTCGAACCCCAGGCTCAGGATCACGCATGGCGGCATCATCGGCGCGCTGATAGACACGGCGGCCGATTTCGCGATCGCCGCCAAGCTCGGAATGCCGGTGCCGACGGTAGACCTTCGTGTCGACTATCACCGTGCCGCCGAACCCGGCGATCTCGTGGCGAAGGGCAGGGTGGTCCGTCTGGGCGGCACCAACGCGGTCGCCGAGGCATCCGTCCACGATGCGCGGGACAGGCTGATCGCCAGCGGACGCGGGGTCTATTTTTCCGCCGCCGCGAAGTCCTGACAGACCCGGGCTCTTTGAAGGGCGAGCCCTGCTCAAGTAGACTTGCCGGAGCGTACCCACGGGAACGGGCCGATCCCTTCCGATGCGGCGCGACGGGGCAGAACGGCGAAAGACAAGATGACTTTGGATCCCAGGGCGTTGCGCGATGCGTTCGGCTGTTTCGCCACAGGCATCACCGTGATCACCACCGCCGACTCCGACGGAACCCTCTACGGCGTGACCGCCAATTCCTTCACCTCGCTTTCTCTCGACCCGCCGCTCTGCCTGTTCTGCCTCGATTACAACGCGATGAGCTTCGAGGCGTTCCGGAATTCCCGGCACTTCGCCGTGAACGTCCTCGGCGAGGACCAGGAGGGGATCTCGACCAATTTCGCCCGGTCGCAGCCCGACAAGTGGAACGGGATCGAATACGTCACCTGGGAGACGGGAAGCCCGATTCTGCCCGGCTGTCTCGCCAACCTCGAATGCGACACCGATGCGATCCACGAGGGGGGAGACCACGTCATCGTCGTCGGCCGCATCCGGGAGATGGTCTACCGGGAAGACGATTGCCGGCCGCTGCTTTACTACAAGGGCCGCTACAACGCGCTGTCCGGGGCCTCCGCGGTCAACGCGTCCGCGACGTCGTCCCCAGCCGACTGACTTCGTAGCCTTCCGCCGTCAGCCCGTCGACCAGCGCCCCCGCTTCTTCCGGGCTGCGCACCTCCACCAGCAGATCGATCAGCGTCTTGCGCGCGGGCACGTCGTGAAACCATCGCCGGTGCTCGACCTCGACGATGTCGCCGCCGAGGCGGCCGACCGTCCGGGTGAGCTGGGCCAGCCTGCCCGGCAAGTCGTCGATCGCCGCCCTGAGGCGGACCAGCCGGCCGAGCCGGACCAGCCCGCGCATCAGCACGCCCGCCAGGAGGCGCGGGTCGATGTTGCCGCCCGAGACGATGGCTCCCACGCGGCGCCCGCGGAACCGTTCCGGATGGGCCAGGATCGCGGCCAGCGCGGCGGCCCCCGCGCCCTCCACGACCAGCTTCTCGACCTCCGCCATAAGCATGATCGCGCTTTCGATCTCGCCTTCCCCGGCCAGCACGATCTCCGTGCCCGAGGCGGCGATGATGGCTCGGGTCGTTTGTCCGGGACGCTTGACCGCGATCCCCTCGGCCAGGGTGTCGGCGCGGGGCTCGACCGCGGTTCCGCCCAGCGCCGCCAGCATCGCCGGGCAGCGGGCCGCCTGGACTCCGACGATCTCGATCCCGGGATAGAGCTCCCTCGCCGCGACGATGCACCCGGCGATGAGCCCCCCGCCGCCGACCGGAACGATGAGCGTGTCGAGGTCGGGTGCGGCCTTCAGCATTTCCAGCGCGACGGTGCCCTGACCCGCGATCACCCGGGCATCCTCATAGGGGTGGATCAGGGCGAGTCCCCGGGTCCGCGCCTCCGCATCGGCGAAGACCGCGGCTTCCGCGAGGTCGTTTCCCTCCAGCGCGACCGCGGCGCCCAGCGCCTCGGTGTTGGCGACCTTCTGGAACGGGGTGTTCCTCGGCATCACGATCGTCGCCGCGATGCCGAGCGCCTGCGCGTGGCGGGCGACCGCCTGCGCGTGGTTGCCCGCGGACATCGCGATCACCCCGGCAAGCCGCTCCGACTCCGTCAAGCCCAGCAGGCAATTGAGGGCCCCGCGCTCCTTGAAGGAGGCGGTGTAATGCAGGTTCTCCAGCTTGAGGCGGATATGCGTTCCCAGCATCTCCGACAGCTTCGGAGAGTAGACCGTCGGCGTTTCGATCACCCTGTCCGCGATTGTCGCGGCGGCCGCCTCCACATCGTCGAAGATGACCATCATCGGCGCGGCTCCAGAATGAGGCGCCTCGCGGCGTCCGCCGAGCCGGCGGCGATGGGACCTATGGTGAGGAACACCCCGTCCCGCCACAGCGGCGTCAGGTCGCTGTAGTGCGGCGAGGTCAGATGGCCCGACTGGCCGGTCGCCTGGATGAACAGCGACCGGTCGAGATCGGAGAGGTCGTAGACCGCCCGGTAGCCCGCGCCGTGGACGCTCGCGTACGGTTGGTTCATGCGCCCGGAGCGGTGCTGGCCGCGATTTACGGTGAAGGAACCGCCGTCGACCGCGATACGGATGTCGGCCAGCCGGTTGAGCAACGGGATCCAGCCGAAGAGGGAATGCCGGAAATGGGCGTAATGGGCATCGCCCCAGCGCCAATCGTCCGGTTCGTCGCCGAAGCGTTCGCCAAGCTCCGCGAGCGCGGCATCGAGCGCCCGGCCGACGATTTCCCGGCAGGTTTCGCGGGACGGCGTGGCGGTGTCGTCGCACCAGCTGCCGTCCCGTTTCAGCGTCTCCCGCACGAACAACGGACGCAGGCGCCAGACTTGCGGAAACAGCGCGCCCGTTTCGTCGCGGTAGAGCAGGCGGTTCAGCGCGCGCAGCCAGGCGACGAAGACCAGGGGTTCCGGGCGGCGGCGGTCCATCGTTCCGTCCCATCCGCGAAGCCGCGCGAGCACGGCGGATCGCGTTTCCGTCTCCTCCACCGTCCGCAGCATCAGCGGCAGCAGGTCCCGGGCGGCCAGCGAGACCGAGTCGTTCTGCATCGCACCGGCGGCCGCCGGGGTTCGCGAGTTCTCGGCGTCCAGCAGGGCATGAATGCGTTTCGCCCGATAGGGCGGGGTATCTCCGCGGCCGAGGCGATACGGGTAGTCCGGGCCGACGACGGGATGGTTGGCGTTGACGATGCGCCCGTTCGCCGGGTTGAACAGGCGCGGCAACGCCTCGAACGGAATGAAGCCGGTCCAGTCGTGATCCCCCGTCCATCCCGGCACCGGGTAGCGTCCGTCGCCCGCGCGCCTGATCGGCACGCGTCCCGGGACGACGATCCCGATATTGCCCGCCGTGTCCGCGTAGACGACGTTCTGCTGCGGCGAATGGAAAAAGGCGAGCGCTGCTTCGAACTGTTCCCAGGTCCGCGCCCGGTTGAGTCTCCACATCGCCTCGGCGGTCGTGTCGTCCTCGCGCAACGCCGCCGCGGCGAGCGCCACCGCATGGCCCGGTTTCGCGACACTCGCGGTCTTCGGGTCGACATCCGAGATCACCGGGCCGTGGCGGGTCGACCGCACGGTGAGCGTCGCCTCGTCCCCGCCCCGGACCCCGATCCGTTCCACGCGCACCTCGAACGCGCGTGTCCCGTCGGGGGTCAGGTATCGGGTGGGGTCGTCGGGGTCCAGCCGCTCCAGGTACAGATCCTCCGTATCGCCGTCCGTGGTCGTCAGGCCCCAGGCGATCGACCCGTTGTGACCGAGAATGGTCATCGGAACGCCGGGAACGGTGGCTCCCGCCAGGGTGAGCTCCGGGGTCTCTATGCGGGCCAGGTACCAGAGCCCAGGGGCGCGAAATCCGAGATGGGGGTCGTTGGCGAGGATCGGGCTCCCGGTGTCGGTCCGGGATCCCGCCACCGCCCAGACATTGGATGCGGTGACCGGAGCGATGGCCGCCGGCCAGTTCCCGAGAATCGCCGAGAACAACGATGCGTCGCCGAGCGCCGCGATCGTGGGCGGCGTTTCGCCGGCGACGCCCGGCCAGAGTTCGTCGATCCGCCCGGCCGGCAAGACCTCCAGCAGGCGGGCGCGCAGCGCTTCCGCCCGGGAATTACCCGACAGCCGCATCCCCATGAGCCGCGCCCAGACCAGGGAATCCGCGGGGCGCCACTTCTCCGGCGTGGCGAACGTCAGCGCGAGCTCGACGGAAACCAGGCCCGAATGCGTCTCGAGATAGGCGTTGACCCCCGCGGCATAGGCTTCGAGGCCGTCGACCACGGGCGCCGAGAGCCGCTCCAGCGAGGCCTCGGCAAGCCGGTAAAGGCCCAGCACGCGCATCCACCGGTCGAGCGGGAGCGTCGGCTCTCCGACGATCTCGGACAGTCGCCCGGCGCCCATGCGCCGCATGAATTCCATCTGAAAGAACCGATCCTGGGCGTGCACGTAGCCCAGGGCGAAATAGGCGTCCCGTTCCGTCTTCGCGCCGATGCGCGGGATCCCGTGCCGGTCGCGGACAATCGAAACCGGCGCGTCGATCCCGGCAAGCGCGACGGTGCCCTTGGTCCGCGGCAGGGCCGTCTCGATCGCGAGCCAGGCGCCGCCCATAACGATGAGAAGGAGAACGACAAGCCCGGCCGCGATGCGGCGCAGCCAGGAACGGAAACCGCGTCGCCCCTTTGCCCGACGCCGGATCATCCCGCCTTCAGCCGGCGCGCCACCTCCACCGCCGCGTAGGTCAGGATTCCGTCGGCTCCGGCGCGTTTGAACGCGGTCAAAGACTCGAGGAAGATCCGTTCGTCGTCGACCCATCCCGCATCGGCCGCGGCGCGGAGCATCGCGTATTCGCCGCTCACCTGGTAGGCATAGGTCGGCATACCGAACGCATCCTTAACCCGTCGTACGATGTCGAGGTAGAACAGGCCGGGCTTGACCATCACCATGTCGGCGCCTTCCTCGATATCGAGCGCGACTTCGCGCAGCGCCTCGTCCGAATTGGCCGGGTCCATCTGGTAGGTCTTCTTGTCGCCGCCCGCGAGGTTGGGAGCCGAGCCCACCGCGTCGCGGAACGGCCCGTAGAGCGCGGACGCGTATTTGGCGGCGTATGACAGGATCCGCCTGTCCTGGTAACCGGCCTCGTCGAGCGCGCGGCGGATCGCGCCCACCCGGCCGTCCATCATGTCGCTCGGCGCGATCACATCGCATCCCGCGTCCGCCTGGATCACCGCCTGGCGGCGCAGCACCTCGACCGTCTCGTCGTTGACGATTTCGCCGTCGCGCAGCAACCCGTCATGACCGTGGCTGGTGAACGGGTCGAGCGCCACGTCGCACATGACCCCGATATCGGGCACCGCCTCCTTGATCGCGGCGACCGCGCGGCAGACGAGGTTCTCCGGGTTGAGCGCTTCCTCGCCGTCGGGCGTCTTGAGCGCCGGGTCGGTGACCGGAAAGACCGCCACCAGGGGGATGCCGAGCGCCGCCGCTTGCCCCACCTCGTCGACGAGGCGCGGAATGCTCAGCCGGTAGACCCCGGGGAACGAGCCTACCGCCGCGCGGTCCTCCGGTCCCTCGTGTACGAAGGTCGGCCAGATCAGGTCGTCGACCCCGAGCCGGGTCTCGGCCACCAGACGGCGGTTCCAGCCGGTCTGGCGGTTGCGGCGCAACCGCGTGGTCGGAAATCGTCCTTGAGGCAAAGCGTCCCCCGCTCCGTGGAACGGGCCACACTATGCGCCTGCGGGCGGGCGGATCAACAACGCGGTTCCAGGGACGGCAGGCCCCCCGCCGGTCAGTTGAGCTTCAGGTCCTGGAGGTCGTTGCGGTCGGAAAGGATCGTCCGCAGCTTGGCGAGCGCCTTGCCCTCGATCTGGCGGATGCGCTCCTTGGTGACGCCGAAAGTCTCGCCGATCTCGGCGAGCGTGCTCTTGCCCTCGCCTAGGAACCGGCGGGAAATCACCTGCTGCTCGCGCGGCGTCAGGTCCTCCATCGCCTCGCGCAGCCAGGCCGCGCGGGCGGCGAAGTCGTGCCGTTCGCGGACGATGTCCTCCGGCGTCGGACTGTCGTCGGCCAGGAAGTCCTGCATCTCGTCGCCGTCCTCGCCCGAAATGCTGGCGTTGAGCGACCGGTCGGGGTGGGAGAGATGCGCCTCCATCCGCTCGACGGCGGCCGAGGATACGCCGAGCTCGCGCGCGATCCGCTCGCGCTCCTCGTCCGACATGGTCGGGCGGGAGTTGTCGGTAAGCTGGGCGCGCAGCCGCCTGAGGTTGAAGAAGAGGCTCTTCTGCGCCGGCGTCGTGCCGATCCGGACGATCGAGGCGTTGCGGACGACATATTCCTGGATGGCCGCCAGGATCCACCACGTCGCGTAGGTCGAGAACCGCACCTGGCGCTCGACGTCAAAGCGGTTGGCCGCCTCCAGCAGGCCCACATTGCCTTCCTGGATCAGGTCGCCGACCGGCAGGCCGTAGCCGCGGAACTTCGATGCGATCCGGACCACGAGGCGGATATGCGCGGTAATCAGCTCGCCGAGCGCGCCCTCGTCGCCCTTTTCGCGCCAGCGCCGGGCGAGATCGGCCTCGTACTCGCGCTCCAGAATAGGCGCGTCCATGACCGTCGAGATGTACCGGCGGTCGCCGCGATCGGGATAGGAAGTCGACCCCTGTGCCATTGCGCTCTTCCCAGGTCCTGCGCCGTCGGCGGGCCGACGGGCGCGGTAATTTGGTATCGAGTCGATAAGATAGCGGGTCCTGTCGAGTGATTCAACAACAATATCGAGTCGAAACAATATTATGACCGGCCGCGACCGGAAGAAATTTTGTTGCCGCGGGGTGGCCGAACGGTCGTTAGGGTTCTAAGTAAGTCGGGATGTCGGAATGCGCCCGCATAGCCGAGCTCGTCGACCGGCTGGGAAGAATGGCCCATGGGCTGCAATACGCCTCCGGCCTGAACCCCGCCCAGTGGGAGGCGCTCCGCTTCATCGCCCGCGCCAACCGCTACTCCCGCTCGCCGGGCGCGATCGCGCGCTATCTCGGCACGACGCGCGGGACCGTCTCCCAGACGCTCATCGCACTCGAGGCCAAGGGCTATGTCCGCCGGCAGAGATGCGACGCCGACCGCCGGGCGCTGACCGTCGATCTCACCGAAACCGGACAGGCGCTGATCGAGAACGATCCGCTGTGTCTGGTGCTGCGGGCGGCGGACGCGCTCGATTGCGAGGCGCAGTCCCGGCTTGCCGACGGTCTCGACGGCCTCGTCCGCGCGGTGCAGACGGAAAAGGGGATGCCGGAATTCGGGCCGTGCCTCGACTGCGTCCATTTCTGCCCGAGGAACGAGGACGCCGAATCCTGCCACTGCGCGCTGACCGACGAGCCGATCCCGGCCGGCGAAACCGTCAAGATCTGCGTCGAGTTCGAATCCGCCGTAACCGCCTGAACCCGGCGGTCAGACCAGGACGGTCGCGAGTTCCGGAAACGCGACCACCAGAAGCAGCACCACCAGCATCGTGAGCGCGAACGGCGCGGCGCCCCAGAACACGTCGTCGATCCGTATTCGCTCATCCGCGAGGTTGTTGTGGATCACGAAGCAAGCGAGGCCGAGAGGCGGGGTGAGCAGCCCGATCTCGACCGCGATGATGGTGACGATCCCGAACCAGATCAGGTCGACCCCGAACGGCGCCAGCGCCGGGATCGCGAGCGGCACGGTGATCAGCATGATCGAGCCGGCATCCAGGATCGTCCCCATCAGGACGATCGCGACGATATAGATCGCCAGCAGCCCGGGGAGCCCCAGACCGGACGCCTCGACGTAATGCTCCATGATGTTGGGGATGCCGGTCAGCGTGATCATCCGCGAATAGATGTGCGCGGAGACCAGCAGGAAACAGATCGAGGCGGTGACGTGCCCGGTCTCGGTCAGGGCCTGCCAGAGATTGGCCCGGGTGAGCTCGCGCTTGAAGTAGGTCAGCACCAGCGCGCCCAGCGCGCCGACCCCGCCGGCTTCGGTGGCGGTGAACAGCCCGCCGTAGATGCCGCCCAGGACGAGCGCGATCAGCAGCACGATGGGCGCGCTCTTGACCGCCGCCTGGAGGCTCGTCATCTGCGCCGGGCGAACGGTGTTGAGCGCTTCCTCCGTCCCGACCTTTTCCGGGAAGCGCCGCGCCATGATCCAAATCAGCACGCAATAGGCTACCGAGAGCACGATCCCCGGAATGATGCCCGCGATGAACAGGTCGCCGATCGAGGTCTCGGACAGGATGCCGAAGATGATCAGCAGCAGGCTCGGCGGGATCAGCATGCCGAGCACCGAGGATCCCGCCACGACGCCGACCGAAAAACGCGGGCGATAGCCGAGCCGCAGCATCTCCGGCACCGCGACGCGGGTAAAGACCGAGGCCGACGCGATGGTCGTGCCCGTCACGGCGGCGAACACGGCGTTGGCGCCGACGGTCGCGGTTCCCAGCCCGCCTTTCACCTTGCGGAACAGGTGGTTGGCGACATCGTAGGTATCGCGCCCGATACCCGAGATGCTGACCAGCAGGCCCATCAGCACGAAGAGCGGAATCACCCCGAACTCGTAGGCCTGCATGCTTTCGCCGAGCGAGAGCGCCAGCAGCTTGCCCGCGATGCCGATGTCCCCGCGCACGCCCCAGACGCAGACGAAGGAGATCAGCGAGAGGGCGACGCCGACATGCACCCCGACATAGACGAAGACGAGCACGAACAGGATGGAGAAGACGCCGATCGCGGGCTTGCTCAACACCTCGCCCGCCGCGACGGCGTAGATCGCCGCCACCGCGACCGCGATCGCCGCGCTCAGCGTGACGATACGGCGGACGTCCAGACTCCCGTCCCGGGCCAGTCCCGCGAGGGACCGCCCGCCGCGAGCCATCGCGCGCAGGAATTCCACCCCGCAAAGCGTCGCGCCCACCAGGATCAGCAGCTTGAACGGCCAGGACGGCAACGCGAAGTCGCCCTCCAGCCCTTCGTATGTGCCGCGTTCCCACACCTTCACGAAGGTGGGCATGGTGTAGAGCACCACCGCGCCCATGACGAGGACGCCGAGCCCGTCATAGAGCGCGCGAAGGCTGAGCCCGACCGACGGCCGACGGTCGAGCAGGCGCGACAGCAGAGCGTCCGACCGCGTCAGCCGGTCCGCCCGGATCGCGGCGGGCAGCTGGAGGAAGACGATCACCACGATCGACAGCGCCACCAGCAGCGGCACGCCGTCGATCGGCGCGTTGAACGCCGCCCTGCCGAAGACGTCGGCGCAGAGCAGCATCATGATGCAGAAGATCCAGACGCTGCCGCCCGCGTTGAGGACAGATATCAGCCCGTCCAGGCCGCGCACCCACGGGGGGCGCGGCTCGCCGCTTTCGGCCGGGCCGCCGCTGCTCGCCATCGGGCGCGTCCCCGCGCCGGGGTCCGGGCGGGAACGGCCGGGCTAGTTGCGGTCCCAGTGACGCGCGACCTCGATCTTCCGGGCGCGCAACTCATCCATATAGGCTTTCATCAGCCGGGTGCCCGGGTGGCCGCGCTTGTCGAGCCTCCGGGCCCACTCCTGGGCGATGTTGGGCATGGTGGAGGCCCACTTCTTGCGCTCCGCCGCCGACAGTTCGGAGAACTTGACGCCCTTCTTCTTCATGATGGCGAGGAACTTCGTCCGCTTCTTGGCGTCGAGCGCGTTCTGGTAGCTCACCCATTTGGCGGATTCCTCGCGGATGATCTGCCGGGCGTGCGCCGGGATCTTCTTCCAGACATCGGTGTTGAAGGTGATGCCCGAGGTGATCGTGGGGCCGAAATCGACCCGGGTGAAGTAGGGCGCGGCGGAATAGGTCTTGTAGACGAAGCTCAGGATGACCCCGATCGGATACCCCTCGTACACCCCGTTCTTGATGTTGGTGTAGGACTGGTTCATCGAGGAATCGACGGTGACCGCGCCGGTGCCGCGGAGCCACTGCGCGAAGGTCCCGCTCGACCCCAGCTTGCGGTTCTTGAGATCCTCGACCCTGGTCACCGGGAACTTGGTGAACAGGTGCATCGAATCGTTCACGCCGCTGGTGATGAACAGCTGGTTGTGCTTCTCGTAGGCCTGGTTGAGCTCGGGAACCGTCTCGCGCAGCTTGGCGTCGATGGACGCGATCTGCTCGCGCGTGATGCCGGAGAAGGGCATGTGAACGGCGTAGGCCTCGAGCGGCAGGTTCGACGGCTCGAAGTTCTTGAGGATCAGCCCGGCGCCGGCGATTCCTTCCTCGACCGTCTCGAAAACCTCGTTGAACTTGGCGAGGGTGAAGGCATAGGCGTGGGTCCACTTGATGTTGAACCCCTTGCCGCTCTCGGCGAGGCGCTTGTCGATGGCCGGCACGACCTTGTCCTTGAAGGTGCCGACGAAGGTGACGGCGGGCGGCGGGGCCCCGACGACGGTGATGTCCAGGGTCTGCGCCGAGGCGGGCGCCAGCGCGGCGGGGACGAGGCCGATGGCGGCCATAACGGCGAGCGAACGATGGAACACGGAAAAACCCTCCCTTTCTCCGAGAAGCATTCTTTCGGTTGGTCTACCCGAACACTAATCGCCTGAATCGAGCGAGTCGAACGGCGGTTCAGTGCTCGAGCCGCGGAAAGACGCGCCGGACGTTGTCCTCGAAGATCATCTTCCGCTCTTCCGCGCCGAGTCCTTCGGCCGCGTCGATATAGCGCTTGGTGTCGTCGAACGGGAAACCGGTCTCGGGATCGATGCCGCGCACCGCGCCCACCATCTCCGACGCGAACAGGATGTTCTTCGCCGGGATCACCTTGGTCAGCAGATCGATGCCCGGCTGGTGGTAGACGCAGGTATCGAAATAGACGTTGTCTAGCAGCAGCTCGTCGAGCGGCGGGCGGCCCATGTCCTGAGCCAGCCCGCGATAGCGCCCCCAGTGGAACGGCGCCGCCCCGCCGCCGTGCGGGATGATGAATTTGAGCGTCGGGAAGTCCGCGAACAGGTCCGAGGTCAGCAGCTGCATGAAGGCCGCAGTGTCGCCGTTGATGTAATGCGCGCCGGTGAAGTGGAAATGCGGGTTGCAGGACGACGACACGTGGATCATCGCCGGCACGTCGAGCTCGCACATCTTCTCGTAGAGCGGATACCACCAGCGGTCGAACAAGGGCGGGTCGGTCCAGTAGCCGCCCGTCGGGTCGGGGTTCAGGTTGCAGCCGATGAAGCCGAGCTCCTCGACGCAGCGGACGAGTTCCGGGATGCAGTTGTCCGGCTTGACGCCCGGCACCTGCGGCAACTGGCAGACGCCGACGAAGTTGTCGGGATAGAGCGTCACCGCCCGGTGGATCATGTCGTTGCAGATCTCGGACCAGTACCGGTTGGCCGGCTCGTTGCCGTCTTGGTGCGCCATCCCCGCTGCTCGGGGCGAGAAGACGGTAAGGTCGGTCCCCCGTTCCCGTTGCAGCTTGAGCTGCGCGCCTTCGAGGCTTTCGCGGATCTCGTCGTCGGAGATGCCAAGGTCCGCGGGAAGCGGCTCGTAACCCGGTTCCTTGAGCCCCTCGACCTGGGCGGCCCGGTAGTCCCGGAGCGCGGTCGGCGCGGTGGTGTAATGCCCGTGGCAATCGATGATCATGATCTTTCCTTCTAACTCCGGCCGCTGAGCTCGAGCCCCTTGTCCAGCCCGGCGTAGCTCGTCGCCGGGGCGGCCATCAGGAACCGGTAGCCCTCCTCGAGCACCCGCTCGACGTTCCCCGCGTCGACATGGGGGTGGCCGACGACGACGTCGCGCGACCTGCAGGTGTCGACGATCTTCGCCATCGCGTCGCGCACCTCGGGATGGTCGTATTGCCGGGGGAAGCCGAGCTCCTGGCTGAGGTCCCCCTCGCCGATCAGCACGGCGCCGATCCCGGGCACGTTGTCGAGCATGTCGGCGAGGCTCTCGATGCCCGCCGTGTCCTCGATCATCAGGATGACGAAGATCTCGCCGTCCGGCGCGAGCGGCCAGACATCCGCCTTCCTGTAATAGTCCTGCTGGGACAGGCCCCAGTACCGAACAGCGTGGCGCGGGCCGTCGCCGCGTATGCCCGCCGGCTCGTAGAGCGGTGCGGAATCCAGCCTCGGATAGCGGCACGCGGCGACCGCGTTGTAGGCCTGGTCCACCGAGCTCACATGCGGCCAGACCACGCCGTAGACGCCGAGATCGAGCGCCTGCTTGGCGTGCCATTGCGCCATCTCGCCGCCGTTGGGCGGGATGCGCACCATCGGCGTCACCGCCGGCGCGACGGAGCCCGAGGAGGCGATCTGGCCGCGGCTCAGCATGTATTGCAGCGAATCGCGGAGCGCCCGGATGTCCCACGGGTTGTGCTCCATCTCGAACACGATGCCGTCGTAGCGCGTCGCCGACAGCGAGATCGCCGCTTGGATATCGGCGGTCGTGAAGGTCGTGAAGGTCGGTCGGCCGGCCTCCAGCGCCGCGACGACGCCGTTGAGCCGCGGTATTTCGGTCATCCAGGTCTCCCGGGGGCGGTGTCCGTCGAATGCGGCAATCTATCGGCCGAGGGCGTCGCGGTCATCCGGTTCGGCGTCGTCTCGCGGCTACGTGGTG
>JAJDVM010000247.1 GCA_022826125.1 Defluviicoccus sp. | reverse complement strand
GAGCTCAAGGCGGGGCAGTTCTCGCTCCACCACGAGCGGCTGGTGCACGGCTCGGCGCCCAACCTGTCGAACGACCGCCGGCTCGGCATGTCGTTCACCTACCTGCCGACCTATGTGCGCTGCAACCTGCCCAACCGGACGGCGGTGCTGTGCCGCGGCGTCGACGAGTACGATTACTGGCAGCGCGATCCGATACCGGAATGCGACCGCGACCCGGTGTGCTGGGAGGCGATCCGCTTCTGGATCGACGGCTACGCCGATCCCAACGTCACCCAGGAGGCGCTCGTCACCCGCTGAGCGCGTCGAGGTCGGCCAGCACCTGTTCGGGGTGATCCGCCGGCTTCACCGTCGCGTAGGATCGGGCGACTTTCCCGTCGGGCCCGATGAGGACCGACCTGCGCGGGGTCCTGGCATCCTCTGCCGTCGTCACGCCGTAGGCGATGCTGGCCGATTTGTCCAAATCGCTCAGCAGGTCGTAAGGAAACGCCTGCTTCTCCTTGAAATTCCCGTTCGCCTGGGTGCTGTCGTAGCTCACGCCGAGAATGACGGTATTCCTGTCGGCGAAGTCCTGGATTCGATCACGGAACCCCTGGCCTTCGACGGTTCACCCGGGCGTGGACGCCTTCGGGTACCACCAGAGAAGCACGTAGCGGCCCGCGAAATCGTCGAGGCTTACCGTCATCCCGTCCTGGTTGGTCATCGAGAAGGCGGGCGCGGGCGCGCCGGCTTCGATCAGGCTCATATCCTTCCCCGCTCCTTGTCGCGCCGCCCCGCGCGGCGGGCGCAGGGTAGAGCGAATCGCGGCCCGGCGAAACCGCCAGGGCTTTCGCGAAGGCGGGCGACCCGCGTACCATAGTTGCAACACCCCTGAGCAGGAGACCGGCCATGGCGAGCGACGTTCGCACCATCGAGACCGCCGATGTCGCATATCTCGATCACGGCGGCAGGCCGCTCGCGATGCGGCTGTTCTTTCCGGACGGGGACGGACCGTTCCCGGCGGTGATCGACCTCCACGGCGGCGCCTGGAACCGGGGCGACCTCACCACCTGCCGGGACCGCGACGAGGCGCTGGCGAAGGCCGGGCTGGTCGCCGCGGCGATCGATTTCCGCCATGCCGGCGACGGCTATCCGACTTCGCTGGCCGACATCAACTACGCGATCCGCTGGCTCAAGGCCCATGCCGGCGAGTACCGCGTGGACGCGGACCGCGTCGGTCTGTCCGGCCAGTCGAGCGGCGGCCATCTCGCGATGCTGGCGGCGATGCGGCCGGACGATCCGCGCTACGCCGCGATCCCGCTCGACGGCGTTTCGGGAGAGTACGACGCCCGGGTGCGCTGCGTCGGCATGTCCTGGCCGGTGATCAACCCGCTGTCTCGGTACCGCCACGCCAAGCGGGTGCAGGCGCGCGCGGAGCCGCCCGGCTGGGTGGCGGAGATCCCCGAATGCCACGACCGCTACTGGGTCACCGAGGAGGCGATGGCGGAGGGCAACCCGACACTCGCGCTCGAACGCGGCGAGGCGGTCGAGACCCCGCCCGCGCTCTGGGTGCAGGGCAGACCCGACGAGGTGCACGATTACCGCGATCTCGACAGCGACGTCGACGAGCCCGAGCGCTTCGCGCGCAACTACCGCGCCGCGGGCGGCGAGATCGAGGTGCTCTATATTGACCAGGCGACGCGGTCCTCGCCGACCTCCTTCGAGCCGCTGGCCCGGTTCTTCAACCGCCACTTGGCGGGGTAGCCGGCCCTTCGATAGCCGCTAGCGCTGCGCCCGCATCGCGGTCTGATAGCGGGTCCAGGCCACGTCGAGGGCGGCAAGGCAGTCCGGGTCGAAATCGGCCTCGGGCTCGGGGTCGGGCAGCCAGTTTCCCTCGGGATCGTCGCCCCTCAGCAGGATCGCGGTGGCGCCGTCGAACTGCACCTGGCGCACATAGCTCGCCGCGAAATGGACCGCGAAGCCGATCCTGGGCCAGTCGGCCCGGTTGGGCTCCGAGGAATGGATGGTCTTGTTGTGGTGGATCGACATCTGTCCGGCGGCGAGCGGCATCTCGACCGCCAGGCTCTCGTCCACGTCGCGCACCGTCTGGCCGCGCACCAGCATGTTATCGGGATCGGGGATCTCGTCATGGACGAGGATCTCGGGACCCAGATGCGAGCCCGCGACGATCTTCATGCAGCCCGCCTCGCTGGTCGCGTCGGTGAAGGCGATCCAAGCGGTCACCGATTCCGGGGGGTCGAGCCCGTAATAGGTCGAATCCTGGTGCCATGAGATGAAGCTCGGGTCGTGCGCCTTCTTGGCGAAGAAGGACGAGCCCCAGCAGACGAAGTCAGGCCCCAGCAGGTCCCCGATCGCGTCGATCAGGCGCGGCCGCCGGATCACGTCCCAGAGCCAGGGGAAGGGAAGATGCGCCTTGATCCGGTAGCGCGATTGCGCGCCGCCCTCGGTGCTTTCGTCGAGCGCTTCGTAGCGCGCCCGGAGCCCCGCCGCCTCCCCGGACGTCAACAGGTCCACCGGCCAGACCGCGCCGGTGCTGCGCCATTGCTCAAGCTGGGATTCGTCGAGAACCCTGGCCATCGGATCGGTCCTCCGCGCGGGCGTAACGGCTCTCGGGCCGCTTCAGCCCCAGGTTTTCCCGCAGCGTAGCCCCTTCGTACTCGGTGCGGAACAGGCCGCGCCGCTGCAGCACCGGCACCACGCGGTCGACGAAGTCGTCGAGCCCCTCGGGCAGATAGGGGAACATCAGGTTGAACCCGTCGCTCCCCCGCGTCTCGAGCCATTCCTCCATCTCGTCCGCGATCTGCTCGGGCGTGCCGAGGATGCAGAGTCCGGAATAGCCACCGAGGCGCTGGGCGAGCTGGCGCACCGTCAGGTTCTCGCGCTTCGCCAGCGCAATGGCGCGCTCGCGCCCCGACTTGGACGCGTTGCTCTCCGGGATCTCGGGCAGCGGACCGTCGGGGTCGAATTTCGAAGCGTCGTGGCCGAGCGAGATCGACAGCGAGGCGATCGCGCTGTCGAAATGCACCTTGCTGTCGAGCAGGGCGCGTTTCTCCTTCGCCTCGTCGAGCGAGTCGCCCACCACGACCATGCAGCCCGGCAGGATCTTCATCTGGTCCGGCTCGCGCCCGGCCTTCTCCATCCGGCCCTTGACGTCGGCATAGTACTCCCGGCCGGCCTCGAGGTTGGCCGCCGGGGCGAACACCGCCTCGGCGGTCTCGGCGGCGAGCTGGCGCCCGGCATCCGAAGCGCCGGCCTGCACGATGACCGGCCAGCCCTGCACCGGCCGGGCGATGTTGAGCGGGCCCCGAACGTCGAAATACTCGCCCCTGTGGCCGAGCACGTGGAGCTTGGCCGGGTCGAAGAAGATGCCCGTCTCCTGGTCGCGCAGGAAGGCGTCGTCCTCCCAGCTGTCCCACAGCCCCGTGACCACGTCGAAGAACTCGCTCGCCCGCCTGTAGCGCAGCGCGTGCTCGAGATGCTCCTCGCGGCCGAAATTGCGCGAGGCGTCCGGATTCGAGGTCGTGACCACGTTCCAGCCCGCGCGGCCGCCGCTGATATGGTCGAGCGAGGCGAAGCGCCGGGCGACGTGATAGGGCTCGTCATAGGTGGTCGAGCCGGTGGCGATCAGACCGAGACGCTCGGTCACCATGGCGAGCGCCGGCAGGAGCGTCATCGGCTCGAACGAGGTGACGGTGGCGCTCCGCTTGAGCGCATCCATCGGCATGTTGAGGACGGAGAGGTGGTCGGCCATGAAGAAGGCATCGAACCGCCCGCGTTCGAGCGTTTGCGCGAAGCGCTTGATGTGCTTGAAGTTGAAATTGGCGTCGGCGTAGGCGCCCGGGTAGCGCCACGACCCGGTGTGGATGGTCACCGGCCGCATGAAGGCGCCGAGGCGCAGCATTCTCCGTTCCGCCTTGGCCATGCCGTTCGCGCGCCTCCGGACCGTTCCCGCTTGCGCGATGATAGGTGAGCGAAAGACCGCGTCAACGAGGGGCGGGCGCTTCGTCCAGCAGCTCCGCGTAGACCGCGAGCGTGTCGCGGCGCATGGTTTCCAAGGTGAACCGGGCACGCACGTGGCGCCTCGCGGCTTCCGCCATGGCGCGGCGGCGGTCGGGGGCGAGATCGAGGGCCCCGGCGATGGCATCGGCCAGCGCGCCGGCATCGCCGGGCGGCACCAGCCAGCCGGTTTCGCCGTCGACGACGGTCTCGCGCGTACTGCCGTGCTCCGCCGCCACCAGGGGCCGGCCCATCGCCTGGGCCTCGACGGCGACGCGGCCGAAGGACTCGGGCTCGGTGGAGGCCACCAGGACGACGTCGGCGAGGAGATAGGCGGCCGGCATGTCGTCGCAGACGCCCGCGAACCGCACGCGCCCGGCGAGCCCGGCCTCGTCGATCGCCTTCCGGACGTCCGCGCCATAACCGCCCTCTATCCCGTCCGCGCCGACGAACAGGCACCGGACCTCGGGGCGGTCCAGCCGCGCCATCGCCTCCACCGCCGTTTCGTGCCCCTTCCAGCGGGAAAGGCGCCCGGGAAGCATGACCATCGGCCCGTCATGGTCCTTGAGCCACGTCTCGCGCAGCCGCTCCACGCGCCCGGCCGACACGCGCGCCGGATCGAAGACCTCCGGGTCGATGCCGCGGGGAATGGTCCTGAGGCGAGATCCGGGAATCCCGTAGACCCCGGCGACGTGGTCGGCGATGAAGGCGGATACCGCGATCACCCGCTCGCCCCGCGTCATGACGGCGTTGTAGCGGCGTTTGAGACCCGTGCGGGCCGAGTAGAAGCCGTGAAACGTGGTGACGAAACGCGCACCGGTCTGCCGGGCCGCATACCATGCGCTCCACGCCGGCGCGCGGCTGCGCGCATGAACGATCGAGATGTCCCGATCGCGGATCAGCCGGCGGAGGCGATCGACGTTCCTCCACATGGTGAGCGGGTTCTTGCTGTCGAGGGGGAGGGCGACATGCTCGCCGCCGGCCCGCTCGACGCCGGAGGCCAGAGGGCCGCCGGACGACGCGACGACCGCGCGCCAGCCGGCTCCGACGATGGCTTCGGCGATCTCGACGGTCCCGCGCTCGACACCGCCCAGGTTCAGCGCCGGCAGCACCTGGAGGATGGCCGGCGCGGGGCCGGGCTCGCCAGTCGGGTTCGGGCCGGTCATCGGCCGCGAAACTGCCATAGCCCGCCACAGCCCGCTACCGCCATCGCGTTTCCGGCCCGGGAACGCGGCAATGTTCACGATATGTGCCAAGCTGCTATGATCATGCTTTGTTCCGGAACCGACGGGACCGATGCCAGACACCGCAATCGCGCCGAATGTCCGGGGAGGCGACGCCGAGGAAGCCCGCATCCGGCGCGGCGTCGCCCGGCTGCTGACCGACCTCGGCTACGCCGTCCTATACGAGTTCCGCCTGACCAACGGCCGCAGGGTCGACGTGATCGGGCTCAACGACGAGGCGGAGTTCGTCGTCGTCGAGGTCAAGTCGTCGGTCGCGGATTTCCGCGGCGACCGCAAATGGCGCGAATACCTGCCGTTCTGCGACCGCTTTTATTTCGGGGTGTCCGAGAGGTTCCCGGACCGTCTGCTTCCCGGCGATTGCGGGGTCATCGTCGCCGATGCCTATGGCGGGGCGATCCGCCGGGAAGCGGCGCCGGTGCCGGTCAACGGTACCCGAAAGCGGCACCAGATCGTCCGTTTCGCGCTGGCTGCCGCCGGGCGGCTTCAGCGCCGGATCGATCCCGGCGTCTGAAAACCCGGGCCGGCCGGCGGCCCCGGGGTCCGCGGCCGGAGGCTCAGCCGGTCGTCTCTCTCGGCGCCCGCTTGGCGAGAATGCGCTGCAACGTCCGCCGATGCATGTTGAGGCGCCGCGCGGTTTCGGACACGTTCCGGTCGCATTGCTCGTAGACCCGCTGGATGTGTTCCCAGCGGACCCGGTCGGCGGACATCGGACGCTCCGGCGGCGGCGGCAGACCGCCTTCCTGGGCAAGCAGGGCGGCCTCGATCGCATCGGCATCGGTCGGCTTGGCCAGGTAGTCGACCGCGCCCGCCTTCACCGCGGCGACCGCCGTCGCGATGTTGCCGTAGCCCGTCAGCATCACCACCCTCGCGTCGGCGCGCACGTCGCGCAGCGCCTCCACGATCTCCAGCCCGCTTCCGTCCTCCAGCCTGAGGTCGAGCACCGCATGGGAGGGCGCGCGTTCGTTGGCCGCGACCACCCCTTCCGCCACCGACCCGGCGAGCTCGCAGCGAAAGCCGCGCGCCTCCATGGCTCTCGCGAGACGGTTCCGGAACGGCTCGTCGTCGTCGACGATCAACAGCGTTCTGTCGTGTCCCTCGCTCATGCGATCGCTTCCCGGCCGGTGGCGATCGCCGTCTGGACCGTCCACGGAACCGGCGGCCAGGTCACCGTCGCCACCGCGCCGTGCGGCTGCCGGTTCGAAAACGTGAGCTGCGCTCCCGTCAACTCCAGCAGGGTGCGCGCGATGAATACGCCAAGCCCCATGTGGCCGCCCTCCGCGTCGCGCGACGAGACATAGGGCTCGCCCAGCCGTTCGAGCAGGCGCGGCGCGATCCCCGGACCGTCGTCGGTTACTGTAACGCGCCATGAATCGCCGCTCCACCTTGTGACCACGACCACTTCCCCGCGCGCGAACTGGATCGCGTTTTCGACCAGATTGCCGATCCCGTGAACCACCTCGGGAAGGTTCAGCACAAGAGGCGGCGGCATGTCCGGGCAGGATTGGTCGGGCGCGGCATCGAAGCGCAGCCGGACGCGCGAAGCGGCGTGGCGCAGCGCGGCGGTCTCGATCAGGGCGTCGAGCCCGAGCTCGACCGGCGACTGCGAGGAGGCGGCCTCGGCCGGGCCGCGTCCGAGATCGGCGAGAATACGCCGGCAACGCTCGGCCTGTTCGATCAGGAGCTCTATGTCTTCCCCCAGGGGGCTGTCGTCCGGGACTTCGCGGGCAAGCTCCCGGCTGACCACCGCGATGGTGCCGAGCGGCGTGCCGAGCTCGTGCGCGGCGGCGGCGGCAAGCCCGCCAAGCGCCGTGAGCTGCTGTTCGCGCGCCAGCGCGAGCTGCGAGGCGGAAAGCGCGTGTGACATTCGCCGCGCTTCCACGGCGACCCGCCATGTCAGGCCGGCGAAGAACGGGATGCCGACGGCGAGCGCGACCCAGCTGCCGAGGATATAGACCGGCGGCAGGCTCAACCCGTCGTCGCCCCACGGGAGCGGCAAATGCCAGAAACCGAGCAGGGTGACAGCGGCCAGCGCGACCCCGCACAGGACGGCGATGCGGCGCAGGTTCAGCATCATCGCCGATACCGTCACCGGAGCCAGAAGCAGGAACGCGAAGGGATTGCCGAGTCCGCCGGTAAGGTAGAGGAGCAGGGCGAGCTGGACGAGGTCGAAGGCGAGGAGCCAGGGGACCGCGCCCTGCCGCAGACGTTCCTGGGCGGGGCGAACCGTCGTCAGCACGATGTTGAGGAGGACCGACGCGCCCACCGCGGCGAACGCCTCCAGGAGCGGGACCGGATAGCCGAACCCGAAATGCACCACCAGCAGCGCGGCCGCCTGGCCGCCGATCGCGCCCCAGCGCATCAGGGTCAGGGTGGCGAGCCGCGGACGCCCGCGGTTGGACAGGGCCGCCAGATCGACCTCGTTCGCTTTCTCGTTCATTCCGCCCTCCCCGGCCGCCCGAGGCGGGCGGCGCGCGATTCTTGCAAACCGGCGAATATCCTCCATCTTATCCGAACAGGGTTCCGCACCCGCGAACGCGCTTCGCTCGGAGACTTCGATGCCACGACGAATGACGCCCAGAAACGCCGCCGCGGCGACGATGGCGGCGGTGCTGCTGATCGCCGGGACGGTTTCGGCCCGGGCGGATTCACCCCCCCAGGCCGTGGTAGACAACGCGCGCTACACGCTTGAGAAAATGGTCGGCCACCCGGATTTCAAGCCGCTTCCGAGTCTCCTCAGGAAGGCCCAGGCGGTGCTGATCGTCCCGAGCCTGCTCAAGGCAGGGTTTCTGATCGGCGGCGAGGGCGGCAGCGGGGTGTTGCTGGCGCGCGGCCAGGGCGGAGACTGGAGCAGTCCGGCGTTCTTCGGCATCGGCGCGGGCAGTTTCGGACTCCAGATCGGTTTCCAGGATTCGGAGGTTATCCTCCTGGTCATGTCGCGCAGGACGCTTGAATCGATGCTGGAAGCGAAGGTCAAGCTGGGCGCCGATGCCTCGGTCTCCGCCGGCCCGGTCGGTATCGGGTTCGAGGGGTCGACGGCGATCAACCTGCGCGCCGACATCTATTCCTACGCGCTCTCGCGGGGCGCGTTCCTCGGCGCCTCGTTCGAGGGCTCGGTCGCCGTCGAGGACAAGGCCCGCAACAGGGCCTATTACGGCCCGGGCGCCACCGCACAATCGATCCTGCTGAAACGGCAGCATTCCAACCCGGGGGCGGCGGAGCTGCTCCGCGTGCTGAGCGCGTATTAGCGCTTTCGGCGTCCTTCCCGCGCTCAGAACCCCACGCTAAGCGCCAGGAAGAACGTCCGCCCCCATCCCGCTACGGTGGGACCGTCCACGCTCGCCGGGTTCGCGGTGTCGATCGTGTACCCGGCGTCGGTCAGGTTGAAGACGCCGCCCGTGATCCGGACCCTTCCCAGCCCGACCGGGTTCGTCCA
>JAJDVM010000233.1 GCA_022826125.1 Defluviicoccus sp. | reverse complement strand
TGTCCGAGGCCATCGCGTTCGACACCCATCGCTTCGTGAAGCGCCTGACCGAGAGCGGCTTCACCGAGAAGCAGGCCGAGACCCTGGCCGAAGAGCATGTCGACCTGCTCAACGCCAACCTCGCGACCAAGGCCGATGTCGAAGTCGCAAGGGCCGACATCGCCAGGGTCGAGGCCGGCATTGAAACGCTCCGGCAGGAAACCAAGGCCGCCATCGAAACGGTCAAGGTCGACTTGCTGAAGTGGCTGTTCGGGGCACTGATCGCCCAGGGCGGCCTGATCGTCGCTCTGGTCAAGCTCCTCCCATGAGGCCGTACGGGGACGTGAGGGGTCGCTGGGTTGCATCCATCCGCATACGGTTTGATTACTGCTTTGGGAATATGAGGCCAGCAGGGATTGGGCAGTAGAAAAAAGGCATTTTATTACAATGAATTAGGCTGTCTCTGACCAGTAGGGCAGGCCAAGGTTCGTCTAACGTGAAGCAAGACTGGGCCGCGCACAGTCTGGCTCTCGTCTGCCGCGCGCGAAGTCCTCGACAGATTGCCTCGCAGCGTGGTCTGGGTCTTCCCCTCGCCGCGAACGGGCGGCTGTTTGAATGCAGCGACAATTGCTTGCTTCTGGCAATTCCTGAGGGAGCAAGCGAGCCTGAGCGACGTCCGCCTTCACGACCTGCGTCACACATACGCCAGCATGGCGCTCGCGCAGGGCGAGACGGTGCTGACCATCGGCCGTCTTCTCGGTCACCGCAACCCGGCTACGACGCTGAAATACACGCACATGTCCGATCTCACGGTGCGTAAAGCCGCCGATGTCGTCGGCGCCATCCTTGAGGGCTGACGGATGGCCGCGAAGAAGCAGCGCCTGACCGACGCCAACGTGGCCCGGCTGGCACCGGCGGCCCGCGAGTACACCATATGGGACACGCGCCATGCGGGTCTCGGCGTTCGGGTTCGGACCTCAGGGCATCGGAGCTTCGTGTACTTGCGAAAGGGCGAGGACGGCGCGCGCAGGATCACAATCGGGCCCGCGGCGCTGACCGGCGTCGAGGAGGCCAGGCGCAAGTGTCTTGCCATCGAGACCGGAGAGCGATCTCTCTCAGCGGAGCGCCGTGTTGCCGTCACGTTCGCAAACTTCGTCTCGGGTCCGGGGCGAGCGTGCATCGACCGATGCAAGCCCTCGACGCAAAAGGCCGTACGCTGGTTGTTGAGGGCGCGCCTGCTTCCGGCCTTCGGCTCGATACCCCTGAACCGGATCACCCATGCCGACGTGACACGCTGGTTCGACGAGTACAGCCAGACCGCGCCGGGCGGGGTCAATCACGCATTGAACGTACTTCTCCGAATACTGAACCACGCTGTGGTTTGCGGGTACGTCGACACGAACCCGGCACGCGGCATCAAGCGGAACCCCCGTCCAGAGCTTACTCGCTTCCTGTCGCGCGGGGAGACTCGCCGACTTCATCGCGCGCTGGACCAGTACGCCTCCGCACGGCCGTCGCTCGCGCATCAAGCGGACATCATCCGCCTTCTGTTGCTGACCGGCTGCCGAAGGGGCGAGATCGTAACCCTGCGCTGGCAGGACGTGGACGGAGACACGCTCAATCTCGGCGACGCCAAAACCGGACCGAGACGGGTCTTTCTGAATGCGCCTGCCCGCGCCATTCTGGAGCGGCAGCCGCGAACCGGAAGCGCCTGGGTCTTTCCCTCGCCGCTCGATCCGGGGAGGCCGCTTTCGCCTCACCTGCCGCTCTGGTACCTGGTTCGCAAGGAAGCCGCGATCGAGGATGCTCGCCTGCACGACCTGCGTCACACCTATGCCAGCCACGCCGTGCTGCGAGGCATCCCGTTACCGGTCGTCTCGCGCCTGCTGGGCCACAAGCGGCCGAGCATGACGCTGCGCTATGCGCACGTCAGCGATAGGGAGACCGAGGCGGCGGCGGAACGCATCGGTGTGGCCATCGCTCGAGCGCTGGACGGTGGCGAGGCCGGCTCACCCGACTGACTCGACGCACCCATATCTGGGCCACCGACCCAATTCGAGGAGGCCAAGGCCAGGGGGCCCCGGATAACCGGGATCGACCAGGGGCGGGCGATCTGTCTCAAATCCTGAAGGTCGTAGGTTCAAATCCTACCCCCGAAACCAAAGAAAACGCCTCTAATACAATTGGTTAGAGGCGGTTTCATTTTCTGCATAGCTGGTCCGAAATGAGTTTCGGAATGTATTCGGAACGGAAAATACAGGAATGCGGGGGCATTCCAGTCCTCTCCCGACCGCGAATTGTTCGGTGGAGCCGTATCGATCACTGTGGTCGTTCGGCCACGCGGTAATTGGAAGATGACGATACGGTGCGACGGCGGCCGTGGCTCGGCGGAATGCGGCGATGGCATGGTCATCCTCATGCTGATTACGCAACGAACGAACGGTTTGGAGCGGCATGAGTGAGGCGGTCGTTGGACATGGCTCCGGAAGGAATGGTCGGAACAGCAATTCTTGGTGATGCACCGGAGTTCGATGGTGCCGTCATCTTCTCATGGATATCTTCGTTTCCGTAGGCAAGAGATGATTGGGTCATGAGCGACTCAACGAAGTACTTTGCACCTCGAACATGCACGGTGGTCGATGACGCGGCAGGACTTGTCAGCGGCGGCCGCCACGCGCCTCTCGGCGCCTACTCCGACACGGCAGCGTATGTGCTCATCGCCGAGCCGGGGGCCGGCAAGACCGTAGCGTTCAAAACCGAGGCGGCGAGGCAGGGCGCCATCTACGAAACGGTTCGAAACTTCCTCCGGGTCAACAAGTCGGAGTGGCGCGGCAAGACGCTGTTCCTCGACGGTCTTGACGAGTCTCGGGCGGGGCCGGGGGATGCACGGACTCCGCTCGACGACGTCGTCATGAAGCTCGACGGCCTCGGAGGCCCGCCGTTTCGACTCTCCTGCCGATGGCGCGACTGGCTGGCCGCTAATGACAAGGAAGGTCTGAGGGAGGTCTCCCCCGATCGCGCCATAACCGTGATCCGACTGGATCCCCTGTCGAAAAACGACATCACGCAGATTCTCGCAAGAAACCACAACGTCACGGACCCCGAAGACTTCGTCGAAGCAGCGCGCCAGCGTAGAATCGACAACCTGCTGTCGAACCCGCAGAACCTGGAGCTGCTGGCCGAGGCGGTCGCTCAAGGCAAATGGCCCGAGTCCCGACGGGACACTTTTGAGCAGGCTTGCGGAATTCTCGTGCGCGAGCCGAATAGCGAGCACCGCGCGGCGGACCCTTCAACAACGGACGCCAACGCCCTTCTGGAGGAGGCGGGACGGCTTTGCGCGGTCCAGATTCTGGCCGGAATCGCTGGCTACACGCTGCCGGACATCGCAGAACCTGACCAGGAATACCCATCCGTCACAGAACTCGCCGCCGACACCGATGGCAGGAGCAGACAGGTACTCGGCACGCGGCTCTTTTCGGGGGCATCCGAAGGACAACTGGCGCCGGTCCACCGGCAGATCGCTGAGTACCTTGCCGCGCGGCATATCTCCAGGTGCCTGGACGATGGACTACCGCTGCCCCGAGTTCTCTCGTTGATTACGGGGTTCGACGGTGAGCTCTTGCAGGGACTGAGGAACTTCGCGTCTTGGCTGGCCGTCCACAACAGAGGATCCAGAAGATGCCTTAGCCGCTTGGACCCAAGCGGCCTGATACACGCCGCCGATCGGGACACCTACTCCCCGGAGGAAAAGCGAGAGATCGTTCTGAACCTCTGCCGGGAGTGGGACCACAATGCACACGCTTCGCGCTCAGTGGGAAGAGTGACAGGTATCGGCAGGATCGTATCGCCCGAACTTGAGGAAACCCTGCGAGAAATTTTCTCGGCCGACCAACGAGATCAAGTACACCAATGCTACATCCTCCTCCTCATGCAGATGCTGGCGGACGGCGAGCCACTTCTGGATCTAGCAGACGTGCTGGAGGCGATCGTGCGCGACAGCACGTGGTATCCGAGCATCAGATGCGGAGCCCTCGATGTATTGACCGGCTATGCGGAGCGAGACTCCTTAAGCTCTGCCGCGTTGACCACGTTGATGCACGACATCGGCGGCGGCTCGGTCGAAGACCCAGGCGACGAACTCCTCGGAATCCTGCTGAAGCATCTGTTTCCTCGAATTCTGACCTTGCAGGACGTGTTGCCTTACCTGCGAGCACCGCGCCTTACGGCGCATGTCGGTGAATACTCAATGTTCTGGACAGAGCATGTCGTCAGGCAGTCGGTACCCGAGCAACTCGCTGAGCTCCTGGACGCCATTATCGCCAATGGTGATCGCTTCAAGTCGTTCATGCACGGCGAGATAGCCAGGAACACGGGAATGGCGCGGCTGCCGGTGGAGGCCTTGGAGCGGTTCCTGAGGGATTCCCGAGGGGACGTGGCCGCTCACCGCCTCTACAAGTGGCTCCGCGTGTTTTCGGACAGCGGATTTGAAACTTATGACCGGGACATCTCCAGCCTGCAGTTCGGTTTGCGGTGGAACGAGGAAACACTGAAGGCGTTGATTGCCCATGGCGTCAATGAGTGTATCGCCCGTGCCGAGGAGTGCACCGGACTAGTAGACTGCTACCTGTTTGGGGCACGCCCCTTCGATTACGGTCCCTGGTGTGTGGATCAGGCGCTCGCGGCCGGCGGGCAACCGGATGCAGAATCGTTCTACCTCGGCGAGCTTGTCGGATGCCTGATGGAAGGTCAGGAAGCGCACGGCCTCACCGTCGAGAAGGCGCGCGCCGCGTTGTCGTCCGACAAATCGCTGCTCAACCGTTTCAATCAGATGTTGGAACTTCCAGTCGGGCCGGCATCACGCCCCGAAGAACAGATGCCAGCGGATCCGCCGGACGAGAGCGAGCACCGCTCCAGCCAACCAGCACCCAAAGACAGTCCACCACCGGCGGCGATTGTCGAACAGGTTGACAGAGAACAATTGCATTGGGCTGCCAGTGCGTACCTCGGCATCGATGACCGGTTTGCCGGCGAAACGCCGCGGGAACGCCTTCGAGCGTTCGCCGACGGTTCACCGGAGATAGCCGATGCACTCCTCATGGCAATGGAAGCGACGGTTCAGGAGACGCATCTGCCCAAGTGCGAGGAGGTGGTCCGGTCGCTCGACAGGCAGAAGATCAATCTGTTCGTGCTCCCGTTCACCGCGGGACTGCACAGCCTGGAGCGATCGGGCCGCCTCATGATCGGCGATCTGACGCGAGACCGGGTCCGTCTGGCAGTGACCATTGTCTACACGCTGTCGGCCCGAGCGGTCGCCCCCGACAGCACGAGTTCGGCCGCCATCCACCGACCGCAGTGGTTCCAGACGCTGCTGGAGAGGCAGCCGGGGCTTGTGGCCGGCATCCTGTGCGATGTCGCGGTGACGAAGCTCGAAACCGGCGTGCAGACGCCCATTGAGCTCCACGAGCTGCGGTACGCGGACGACCATGAGAAGGTGGCCAAGGTGGCAGCGGTCCCGCTGCTCCAGCGCTTTCCACCGGTGAAGTCGGACTCGGAATTGCAGGCGCTGTGCTGGACTCTTCACTCTGCGCTAGTCCACGGCGACCGCACTGAGGTCAGCCGTCTTGCGCGCAATCGGCTCGATCAGGGCAGCCCTGAGCTGAATGAGAGGACTTGCTGGACACTCGCAGGATTTCTGGCGGACCCGCAGCATTGGCGGGAGGACTTCGGTGCGTTGCCCGACGACGAGGTGTGTTCCATGAGCGCCGGAATGTTCCTGGCATCCGCCCGGGTTCCCCGAGAGGACATTGCTCGCGACTTGGAACCCTCCGACGTAAGGGCGCTGGTCGAGTTCGCAGGAACCATGAGGCCGCGCGGGATGCCCGAGTATGCATATCGGGCGGTGTCTCATGCGATTTCGAGCCTCGAAGCCGAGACAAACGCTGCCGCAACGGACGTACTTCAGGAGCTTGCGGACTCTTCCAATGCACAACCCTGGCTGGGGAGCATCGGAGTAACGCGGCTGCGTCACGTCCAGCGACGCAGAGAGCACGAGTTCCGTCACTGCACCATCCAGCAGGTACTGGAAACGCTCAACAACCAGAGACCGGCCAACGTCGGGGACCTGGCGGCACTAGTCTCCGACGAGCTGACGTCACTGTCGCAGAAGATACGTAGAGGTTCCACGTCGGACTGGCGCCAGTACTGGAACGTGGATCGCTACAACCGCCCCACCGGTCCGAAACCTGAGGAGGCGTGCCGGGATGCGGTCCTGTCCGACCTACAGGATCGGCTCGCGCCGCGCGAAATCGATGCGCAACCCGAAGGCGTGTATGCCAATGACCGAAGAGCGGACATCCGAGTGAGCTTTGGCGGCTTCAATATCCCTGTGGAAATCAAGCGAAGCTGCCACGACGACGTTTGGACGGCGGTCAGAGAACAACTGACGGCGAACTACACGCCTGATCCGGGCGTCGGAGGCTTCGGAGTCTACCTGGTGTTCTGGTTCGGGGACACAGAGGCGTGCCGACCAACGAAATGCGGGAATTGGCGCCCGAGGACGCCCGGCGAAATGGAACAGAAGCTCCAGCAGTCGCTGTGCGACCGAGACCGGAACCTGATCTCGATTTTCGTCGTGGACGTGTCGGTACCTCCAGGCAAGGTCATGGGGACACCGGCGACCTAGACGCCCTTCCTCGCGATGCCATTTACGCACCGACCAGGTGGAACGGAACCGGCGTGATCCCGTGTTGATGCCAAGACTTGTCGCGCCTGACTGGAGTTGCCGCAGCGTCTGACGGCGGGTTCTCCGCTTGTCCGAACATCCGTTTCATTCCCTCTAACTGCGACCCGCGAGTCACCTGATTCGCCGTGCACATTGCCCGCCAGGGTGCCAATTCGCGGCGCTGCGGGGTGGTCGCCGGCCGGGCGGCGCCGCGACCGATCATCGTTCTGTCCTCGCCTGTCCACGTGAGTCCTCTGCAGGGTGGTCGATCGGGGGGGGGCAGTTCGACCATGCACGACGACCGATTTTTTGCTTCGATGGTCGCATATGCGTCCGCGCCCTCTTGGGCACGGGCCGGGTCCATCGAATACGAGGAGACGGGAATGACGGAGGACACCTACTTCCTGGACACGCAGCAGGCGGCCCGCATTCTGGGGCTGTCGGCGAAGACGCTAGCCCGCTACCGGGTCTCAGGCGAGGGGCCGGCGTTTCACCGGTTCGGGACTCGTGCGCGATGCTGGAGCGGAAGACGGAGGGCCTGCTGGACAATCCGAAGGCCGCCAACCGCGCCGGCCAGATCGAGGACCGGATCCGGGTCCACACCGAAGATTTTCACCGATGGGTCGAGAGGGACCGGCGCTGGCGGCGATGGGTGTCTGTCGCGGCGGCGGGGACCGCCGTGCCCATGGCGCTGGTGCTCGGCCTGCTGATCGAGCAGCACTACCAGGTCATCCCCATTCACGACCCCACCGGGGGCTGGCAAGGCCACGTGTGGGAGCACTACGGCCGCAGGATCTTCGATTGCACGGTGGAAGCGATGGCGAGCGGGGAAGAGGTCAATTGCCCGCTCGTGGTCCGCAAGCCGTGATGCTGGGGGAAAGGGTGATATCGAGATGAGCGGCATGGCCACCATCGTCAACATGAAGGACCGGCCCGATCTTCGCGCGGCCCTGGAGGGCACGAACGAACATGGCGATGTGGTGCGGATCGATCGCCGCACGCGTTGGGGCAATCCCTTCGTGATCGGCAGACACGGCAATCGCGAGGAGGTCATCGAGCGCTACCGCAACTGGCTCTGGGGCAAGGTGAAGAGCGGCGGGATTCCCCTGGCGGAGCTCGCGGCGCTGAACGGAAAGACCCTGGCCTGTCATTGCCATCCTTTGCCGTGTCACGGGGACGTCCTCGCGAAGGCCGCGTCGTGGGCTCATGCGCGGCTGGCTGCCGACAGGACCTGGCAACCGGGGGAGAAGATCGAAGCGCCGATCGGGCCGGTGCCGATCTATGCCGGCGTCGGCGCGCGCAAGACGCCGGAACAAGTCCTCGGCCAAATGAGAGAGATGGCCACCAACCTGGCCGGGCGGGGCTGGCACCTGCGCACCGGCGGCGCGAAAGGCGCTGACGATGCCTTCGCCCGGGCCGCGCCCTCCGAGCGGCGGACCGTCTACCTACCCTGGCGCGGCTACAACGGCTGGAGCGAGTCGGAAGGACGCGCGTTGACGGCGCAGGAGCTGCGGAAGCTCCGGGCTGCGGCCGAGCCGCATCATCCGGCGTGGCAGAGGTGTCCGGCCAAGGTCCGGGACCTGCACGCGCGCAACGTAGCTATCCTGGTCGACCCCGATATGCGCGAGCCGGCGCACGCGATGGTGTGCTGGACCGAGGGCGCACGGGTCGAGGGAGGCACTGGGATGGCAATCCGCCTTGCCAGGCATTACCGGATTCCGGTTTTCAACCTTGCCGGAATGGACATGCGCGAGGCGATGGATCGCCTGGAGCGGATCGGGCAGTCGCGCGACAGCCCTGACCTGGAGCGGGAGCTTGCGACCTCGGGCGGGTCCGAGGGCGAAATTCCGTCCGTGACGCCGGCGCGTTCGCAGCGGGACAAGAGGGACGAGGACTGGTGGCTGGCCGAAGGCGTTCAGCAGGCGCGGGCCGAAGAACCGCGGAAGATGACCAGGCAGCACTCCCTGCATCTCTGAAGTGTCCATCCAAGCGGTCGGGGATCTAGGGCGGGACGACGCGGGGATCACGCCGGGTTTCTCGCGCCCGACTGTGCCGCTCGGCTCCAAGACCGTTCGGCGTCGAGAATTGACCCCTTGAATCAAGGAAGCTCAACGGGCTAGTACGCCGATCGGCGCCCTATCGTCGCGGCGATTAACAACGAAGCGTCGGTCGGCTGCACAGGGCTCGATCGCGATGCTCGGTACCCATCTAGAGCGGTCGCCACCGGACTCAGCCTCGTGGTCGGGATCGGCGGGGTAGAGTGAGTCGGCTTATCAGAGGTCGCGTGGGCAACGGCGCATGCGAGGATCGGTTACGGTTCGGGAACGCGTTGGTAAGGTAGGCTGGACCTAAAGGACTCGCGGAGACTTCAAAGCATGAAGAAATCCGACCTTGTGGCGGGTCCCGAACTTCTGCCTCCGCGGTTTCCGTGCCCGTGTGTACCGATTCATGAGCCATGCAGGAGTCGCGCGGACCTCCTGAGTTCGCCGGCGGGCGCGAAGACACTCCAGGACTTGTCGCTGGTGGCGCCGTAGAGCCGATGGAAACTGTCGTCCCGAACGACGTTGATGCTTCAGGGTTCGCTTGGCTCGTTGAACACGCCAGCGAGGTCAGGGACATCGGCTCCATGGTCCTCGCGAGTGTCGCTCTCGCATTTCTCGCGTGGCGGGCCATCAGCGCGTACCGCCAAGCCGAGGCCGCGCAGGCACAGGCCACGACCGCCCAGGAGCAGGTTGTCCTCGCCAGGCAGGACTCCCTTGTGGACCGCTACCAGAAGGGCTCTGACATGCTTGGCAGCCAGATCATGTCCACGCGCCTCGGGGGTATCTACTCGCTCCGGCGGCTTGCCGAAGACCATGCTGAGCAGTTCCATTTGCAGGTCATGGAGTTGCTGTGTGCATTCGTCAGAAATCCGCCACCGGCAGACAGGCCGGAGAGGGCGCTGCGCGAAGACGTCCAGACCGCCTTGGACTTCGTGAGAAACCGTCCGCGAGCGAACATAGCACTCGAAGATGAAGCCGATTTCCGGATCAACCTCCGCAACTCGGACTTGGAGTGGGCGGACCTCACTGGGGCCAAGTTTCGAGGCGCCGCACTGGACAACGCCAAGCTCGACCATGCGTCCGGTAATGGTGTCGACCTGACGGAAGCATCGCTGGTGACGTGCAGTTTGCACGGCGTCATCTTTATTCAAGCGACATTCGACGCGGCGAACATGAACAGTGCAAATATGTCCAGCGCCGTGATGCAGAACGCGAGCTTCGTCAACACGGATTTGGGGAGCAACATCTCCGACGCCCATCTGCAACACGCTGATTTTTCGCACGCCGATTTCGGCGTCGCAGATCTTTCGGAAGCGAGACTGGAGCGCGCCAACCTGTCAGGCGCAAAGTTCGGGGCGGGCAGACGGGTGAGCGTGGGCTTGGTAATTGATGGTGGTGTTTTCGGATTATTCGATGGTCGAGATGCGTCGCTTGTCTGATCCGGGAGAGCGTCGAGCGAGCGAACATTCACCGTGACCGCATCAGGATTTCGTTCCAGTCCTTCGCG
>JAJDVM010000111.1 GCA_022826125.1 Defluviicoccus sp. | reverse complement strand
CGCGGCGACCATACCGGCGTCGCGTAGCGCCCCTTGCCGAAACTCACGCGCCGCGCGTTCCCCTCCCCCATGTCCATCACGTAGATCTGCTGCTGACCGCTGCGGTCGGAGTTGAACACCATGCGCTTGCCGTCGGGCGAGACGGAGGGCGAGGTGTCGATCGCCGGATGGTTGGTGAGCCTGCGCACCTTCCCGGTCCGCAGATCCATCGCGTAGATCTCCGAATTGCCGTTGCGCGCCATGCTCATGACCAGCGTGGTCCCGTCGGGCGAAAATCGCGGCGCGAAGGTCATGCCGGGGAAATCGCCGAGGGTCTCCTGCTGGCCGGTGTCGATGTTGTAGAGATAGACGCGCGGCCTGTTGTTGACGAACGACAGGAAGGTGATCTCCTGTTCGGTGGGGGAGAACCGCGGCGTCAGCACGAGATGCTCGCCCCCCGTCAGGTAACGGTGGTTGGCGCCGTCCTGATCCATGATCGCCAGCCGCTTGATCCTGCGCTCGGCGGGTCCGGTCTCGGATATGTAGACGACCCGCGTATCGAAATAGCCGCTCTCCCCGGTTATGCGCTGGTAGATCTTGTCGGCGATCCGGTGCGCGACCACGCGCCAGTTGTCCGGCGCGGTGCTGTAGCGCGTGCCGATCATCTGCTGCTGGGCGAAGACGTCCCACAGTCGAAAATCGACCTGGAGACGGCCGTCGGACAACATGGTGGCCTGACCGTTGACCAGCGCCTGGGCGTTGATCAGCCGCCAATCCCCGAAACGGGGCTGAACGCCGATATCGGCGGGCGACTGGATGAACGCCTCCTTGTCGATGGGACGGAACAGCCCCGAACGCGCGAGGTCGGCGGAGATGACCCCGGTGACCTTGCTGCCGAGGTCGGCGCTCCTCGGATCGGCACCCTGGAAATCGGGTATCGCGATCGGCAGAGGTTCGACCTGGCCGCGGGTGATGTCGACTTTCAGCTGGGCATCGACCGGCATCCCCGCCGCCGAGACGGCAAGAGCCAGCACGGCAAGGACGAGCGAGCGCGACAGGCCGAGGAGGCGAGAGTCCTTCATCGCAGTAACTCCCTGGTATCGAAATTGAACGAGATCGCTTGCCAGACCTTATAGGAGTCGAGCGGCAGGCGAAGCGGCTGGCAGCGCGGGTTCTGTAGCGCCCGCTTGGCGCTTTCGGCATAGGCCCGGAATACCGGATCGGCGGCCAGCCTTCGCCGGTCGACGATCCTGGGACTGCCGATCAGGGTTCCATCGGGGTTGAGCCGGATGCTGATCTCCACCCGCAGCTTGTGGGCGTCCTTGATGCCGATCTGCGGGTTCCAGCAAGGCACGACCCGGTCGCGGATCTGCTGCACCAGCGCGGAGATCAGACGCTTCTGGGTCAAGCTGTCCTGACGGCGCGGCGCGGGCCGTGGAGACGACTTGGCCCGATCGCGCCGCGGCTTGGGCGCCGCGGTCTTGCGCTGGCGGTCCAGGTCCCGGAGAAGCGTGTCGAACGCGTCGGGCGGCGGTTTGGGCTTGCGTTTGGGCACCGGGGCCGCCCTGGCGAGCCTGGGCTGGGCCGGTTTGGGTTTCGCCTGGGGCGGCGGCGGTTTCTTGGTCTCGGTGGGCTTTGGCTTTGGCTTTGGCTTCGGTTTGGGCTTGGGCTCCGGTTTGGGCTCGGGTATGGGCTCGGGCTTCGGCGCCGGCTGGGGTTCGGACTCGGGTTTCGGCGGAGGTTCGGGCTCCGGAGGCGGGGGCGGCGGCTCGGGGGGTGGCGCCTTCTTCGGGGCCGGCTCGGGCGGCTCGGGCTTGGGAGGCTCGGGTTCGGGTTTTTCGACCGGCGGCGGTGGCACGTTCGGTTCCGGCGGCTTGGGTTCGGGTTCGAGCTCGGCCGCCTCGGCGACGATGCTCACCGCAACGATCGCTTCGGCGGGCGGCGGCGGATCGAACAGCGAGGGCAATCCCAGCACGGCGAACGCAAGCACCCCCGCGTGAAGTCCGGTCGAGAGCGTTATTCCCGCGCGCAACGGTCAACGCTCCGCCCGGTCCGGCTTTCCGGCCTCGCCGCCCTGCGGCATTTGGGTAATCAGGGCGACGCGGTCGAATCCCGCGAGGTTTACCGAACCCATCACCTGCATCACGAGGCCGTAGGCGACCGCCTTGTCGCCGCGCACGAAGATGCGGGTGTCCTTCTTGTTCTCGGTGATCGCCTCCAGGCGAGGGATCAGCCGCGGCAATTCGATTTCGGTGTCCTGGATATAGACCGCGCCGTCGGCCCGCACCGTGATCACCAGGGGCTCGTCCTGTCCCACCATGCGGGACGCCGCCGTCTTGGGCAGGTCCACCGGGACGCCGACGGTGAGCAGCGGCGCGGTGATCATGAACACCACCAGGAGAACCAGCATCACGTCGACGAAGGGCGTGACGTTGATCTCGCTCATCGGGCGGTACCTCGCCGCCCGCCGCGACTGGCGCGTTGCAGAGCCGTTGCCGACGGGGATCGCCACCGGTCAATCCTTCGCGTCGGCCTGGCGCGACAGGATGGCGGAAAACTCGCCGGAGAAGGATTCGAGCCGCGCCGCGTAGCGCGAGATGTCGTTGTTGAGCTTGTTGTAGCCGATCACCGCCGGGATCGCGGCGATCAGCCCGAGCGCGGTGGCGAAGAGCGCCTCGGCGATGCCGGGGGCGACCACGGCGAGCGACGTGTTCTTGGTCAGCGCGATCGCCTGGAAGCTGTTCATGATGCCCCAGACCGTGCCGAACAGGCCGATGAACGGCGCGGTGGAGCCCACCGACGCCAGAAAGGTCATGTAACGCTCGAGATGGTGCAGTTCCCGGGCAAGGGCGATTTCCATCACCCGGTCGATGCGTCCGGTTAGCGTCAGGCGCGAATCCTCCCCGATGGCGCCGCGCTCGGTCGAGCGCCGCCATTCGCGCATCGCGGCGACGAAGATCGCGGACATCGGATCCTCGGGGCGCTGCCCGACGCGCTCGTACAGGTCGTCGAGCGATCCGCCGGACCAGAACTGGTCCTCGAAATCGGCCGCCTGTCGGTCGAGACGGCGCATCCGGAACACCTTCTCGAAGATCACCGCCCAGCACCAGAACGAGGCCGCGATCAGCAGGACCATGACGATCTGGACCACGATATCGGCCTGCAGAAACAGCCCCCAGATCGACAAATCGCCGGAGACCGAACCGGCAAGATCGACGGATTCAAGAAACGACATGATCGGACTCGCTGGATCGCTGTGGGGGGGGCGCGCGGCCGGGCCCGGAGAGCGCGGCACGGAGCCATGCCGGGAACCGCGCCGGACGGCCCGCCTCGGTGACGCAGGCAAGCCTGAGGCGGATCCGCGCCAGGAGGTCGCCGTCGCGGTGGACGGTCTGGCGCGCCCGGAGGCTCGCACCGCGAACCTCCGCCAGGCTGCTGCGGACCTCGAGCACGTCGTCGAGCCGGGCCGGGGCAAGATATTCGATCGCGCACTCGCGCACCGTGAGGACCAGCCGGTCGTCCCGCATCATGCCGGCATGATCGGCGCCGAGAAGGCGCATCATTTCGGTCCGCGCGCGCTCGGCCATGCGGAGATAGTTGGCGTAGTAGACGATGCCGGCGGCGTCGGTGTCGTCGAAATAGACGCGCAGGCGGTACACGTGCTCGATCCCGACGAGCACGCCGGTCGCCGGTCCCGCGGCGGGCTCAACCATCGTCCGGCTCCTCGCCGGCGCGGAGCAGATCGAGTTGACCCGCGTCCCGCTCCGGGGGCGCCACGCCCAGATGGCGGAAGGCCCGATCCGCGAGCATGCGCCCGCGCGCCGTCCGCCGGATCAGCCCCTGCTGGATCAGGAAGGGCTCGATCACGTCCTCGATCGCGTCGCGCTGCTCGGAGAGCGCGGCCGCCAGGGTGTCGACCCCGACCGGACCGCCGCCGTAGTTGGTCGCGATGCAGTCGAGATAACGTCGGTCCATCAGGTCCAGACCCAGACGATCCACCTCGAGTTCGGCGAGCCCGCTGTCGGCCCGGACCGCGTCGATCTCGCCGGCCCCGGCGACGGCGGCGAAATCGCGCAGACGGCGCAGCAGGCGGCCGGCGATCCTCGGCGTGCCGCGCGACCGGCGGGCGATCTCCGCCGCGCCGTCCGCGGTAATCGCGATGCCGAGCAGCCCGGCTCCGCGCTTCACGATCACCTCCAGCTCGTCGTCGGTGTAGAAATCGAGCCGGAGCGGGATGCCGAAACGGTCGCGGAGCGGGGTCGAGACCAGGCCCGCCCGCGTCGTCGCCCCGATCAGCGTGAAGCGCTGCAAATCGATCCGGACCGACCGCGCCGCCGGTCCGGCGCCGATGATCAGATCGAGCTGGAAATCCTCCATCGCCGGATAGAGAACCTCCTCGACCGCCGGGTTGAGGCGGTGGATCTCGTCGATGAAGAGAACGTCGTGGCGTTCCAGGTTGGTGAGCACGGCGGCGAGATCGCCGGCGCGGGCGAGCACCGGCCCGGAGGTCGCGCGGAACCCGACGCCGAGCTCTCGGGCGACGATCTGCGCCAGCGTGGTCTTGCCGAGCCCGGGCGGGCCGTGCAGCAACACGTGATCGAGGGCTTCCTCGCGCGCCCGCGCGGCGTCGACGAAGACGGCGAGATTCCGGCACAGGCGCTCCTGGCCGATGAACGCATCCAGCCGGCGCGGGCGGAGCATCACCTCCCCGGCATCGCCGTCCGCGTCGTAGGCGGCCGCGGTCTGCCTGTCGGCGGTCACGAGGAGAGCTCCTTGAGGCCGGCGCGGATGAGGGTTTCGACGTCCGCCCCGGACCCGAGCTCTCGCGCCGCTCCGGTCACCGCGCCGAAGGCGTCGCCCCGCCGGTACCCCAGATTGACCAGGGCCGAGACCGCGTCGTCGACCGTGTCGGGCTGTCCTCCGGCGAGGCCGCCCGCGAGGCCCGGTCCGGCCTCGCCGGCGGGAACCGCCTTGTCCTTGAGCTCGGCCACGATGCGCCCGGCGAGCTTCGGTCCGACGCCCGGCGCCTGGGTCAGCATATCCCCGTCACCGGCGATCAACGCGTCGGACAGCCGGTCCGCGCTCAGCGCCGACAGGATCGCCAGCGCCACCCGGGTTCCGACGCCCTGCACGGTGGTCAGCAGGCGGAACCAGTCGCGTTCGGCCAGGCTCTCGAAGCCGTAGAGGTGGATGTGGTCCTCGCGCACATGGGTCTCGACATGGAGGCTCGCCGCCTCTCCGGCGGGCGGCAGCGCGCCCAGCGTGCGCGCCGAGCAATAGACCAGGTAGCCGACCCCGGCGACGTCGATCACCACGGAATCCTCGGCCGCGGAGTCGATCCGCCCGGTGAGTCTCGCGATCACCGCCGCGACTCCGTCGCGAACGCGGCGACGCGGCCCTGCGTGGCGCGGTGATGGGCATGGCATATCGCCACCGCGAGGGCGTCGCTCGCATCGGAAGACGAGACTCCGCCGATGGCGAGGAGCGCGCGGACCATCGTGTCGATCTGGTTCTTGTCGGCGTGACCGGCGCCTACGATGGACTTCTTGACGAGGTTGGCGGGATATTCGGCGACCGGCAGGCCCGCCTCCGCGGGCGCGAGCAGGACCACGCCGCGGGCCTGGCCGAGGCGGAGCGCCGAGGCCGGGTTGCGGTTGACGAAGGTCTCCTCCACCGCCGCCTCGTCGGGCCGGTAGGTGTCGATCACCCGCGCGAGCGCGGCACGAAGCGCGGCGAGCCGCGCCGCCAGGGATCCCTCCGCCGGCGGGCGGACGGCCCCGTCGGCGACGTGCTTCAGACGGTTGCCGTCCGCCTCGATCACGCCCCAGCCCGTGGCCCGCAGCCCCGGATCGAGGCCGAGAAGCCGGATCGTGGTGCCGCTCAACCGGTCAGTCTCGCCATGACGTCGTCGGCGACGCTGAAATTGGCCGCCACCGACTGGACATCGTCGTTTTCCTCGAGCGCCTCCAGCAGTCTGAACAGCTTTTCGGCGCCGGTCTCGTCGACATCGACCGTGCTCGACGGGCGCCAGGCCAGTTCGGCCGCCTCGGGCGTCCCGAACCGCGCTTCCAGCGCCTCCCGGACATCGTTGAAACTCTCCGGCGCGCACAGCACTTCGTGGCCGTCTTCCGAGGACTCGAGATCGTCCGCCCCCGCCTCCAGCGCCGCCTCGAACACCTCGTCGGACGAGGCCGTCTCGAACGGGTATCGGACCGCGCCGACGCGCTCGAACATGAAGGAAACGCTGTTCGTCTCGCCGAGATTGCCGCCGTGCTTGGCGAACGCCGCGCGGATTCCGGCGGCGGTCCTGTTGCGGTTGTCGGTCAGCGCCTCGGCGATGATCGCGACGCCTCCCGGCCCGTAGCCCTCGTAGCGGATCTCGTCGTACTGCTCTCCGTCCTCGGCGCCGGAGCCGCGCCGGATCGCGCGGTCGATGGTCTCGCCGCCCATGTTGGCGGCCTTGGCGGCGGCGACCGCGGACCGAAGCCGGGGGTTCTGGTCGGGATCGGGCAACCCGGAGCGGGCGGCCACGGTGAGTTCGCGGATCAGACGGGTGAACAGCTTCGAGCGCTTGGCGTCCTGCGCGCTCTTGCGGTGCATGATGTTCTTGAATTTGGAATGGCCGGCCATGCAAGCCCTGTGCGCCAGAAACGATGAGCGTCGTGCCCGGGATCCGATACCGCGAACCCTATCGCAGCCGTCGGCGGAGTGGAACGCGCCCCGAACGACCGCTCCTTGTCGCGGATCATTGTGGCGATATTTTGACTAACCGTAAGTTATTGCAGGCAAAAGCAATATCGCGGCGGTGGCGTCACAGGTCGGGGATCGAATCGCTGAGCCGCCCACCGATTCGCACCGGCTCGACACGCAGGGCCAATCCGGTCGAATCGTCGAGCTCGGCGAATGTAGCGCACAGGGTCGCCGGCCCGTCCGCCGCCTCGAGACGCGCGGTGGGCATCTTGCGGACGAAGCGCTCGACGGATGTCGCCTTCTTCATGCCGATCACCGAGTCGTAATCGCCGCACATGCCGATATCGGTCTGATAGGCCGTCCCGCCGGGCAGGATCTGCGCATCGGCCGTGGGCACATGGGTGTGGGTCCCGACGACGATCGAGACCCGGCCGTCGAGAAAATGTCCGAACGCCATCTTCTCGCTGGTCGCCTCGCCGTGGAAGTCGACCACGATGGCCTCGACGGTGCGCTTCAGCCCGTCTTCCGCGAGCCGCCGCGCGGCGAAGGCGAACGGGTCGTCGAGCGGGTCCATGAACAATCTTGCCATCGCGTGCAGCACGAGGACCTTGCGGCCCCGGCGGTCGGGGAACACGCCCCAGCCCCGGCCCGGCGTCGTCTGCGGGTAGTTGTCGGGCCGCAGCAACCGCTTCTCCCGGTCGAAATGGGGAACGATCTCGCGCTGGTCGAAGACGTGGTTGCCGGTGGTGATCACGTCCGCGCCGGCCTCGAACAGCCGGTCGCAGATCTTCGGCGTGATGCCGAACCCGCCGGCCGCGTTCTCGCCGTTGACGATCGCGAAATCGATGTCGAGCCGCTCGCGCAGCCGGGGAAGCTCGTCCTGCACGACGGTGCGCCCGGACCGTCCCACGACGTCGCCGCAGATCAGCAGCCGCATCGCCCGCCCATCACCCTGCCTCCGTGCAATCGACGATCCGTTTCTCGCTCACCACCCAGTCCACCCGCATGTCGCCCGGCCCCGCCGGCACGCTGTCCCGGATCTGGACATCGTAGCCGATCCCGACCGCCACGACCTCGCCGCCGCGCCTGAGCGCCGCGATCGTGCGGTCGTAGTATCCGCCGCCATGGCCGAGACGCCGGCCGGCGGGATCCACCGCCAGCAACGGCGCGATCACGATATCCGGCGTCACGCGCTCCGCCGCGGCCATGGGCTCGGACAGTCCGAACCGGGCCTTGACCAACCTATCGCCGGGCCGCCAGCGGCGAAAGACCAGCGGGCGGTCGCGCCCCGCCACCGCCGGCAGCGCGCAGATCGCGCCGCGGTTCGCGAGAGACCGCAGGAGGGGCCGGGAATCGAGCTCGTCCCGGATCGGCCAATAGGCGGAAACCGTTACTCCCGGGAGTCGGTCGCCGAACCGGGCGAGAAACCGGTCGCGCACCGCGTTCGCTGCCCGGGTTCGTCCTTCCATCCGGCCGCGCAACTCGGCCATCTCCGCGCGCAGCCGTTTCTTGGCTTGAGGGAGGGTCACGCCGCCGCCGGCAAAAGGAACCTGCCGGACGGCGCCGCGCCGGCCGTCCCGCCATATGTATCCTCCGCGGCCTGCAACATGCAGGTGGGCGCCGTGTCCCGCGGCCACGGCCGCGGCAGGGACAGCTCCCAAGAGGACTGTATTGGCCCCGGGGATAGATGGCTTCGCGCGCCGCGCAGCGCCGCCCTCGCGAAATTTAGGACCGCGCGACCTCCTCGGCAATGCCCTCGATGCGGACCGCCGCGTCCTCGATCCTGGCGGCGACCGACTTGCGGGCCGTTTCGATCGCGGCTTTCGGCTCGTCCTGTTCGGGCGCGGCGAGGCCCGCCTCGGACAGCGCGGCATAGGCTTCCGCCAGCTCGTCGGCGATCATCAGGCCGGTCATCACGAGCAGCCTGTTGTCGCCGATCTGGCCCAGCGTCGACACCAGCGTCTCGACCCGGTCGTCGATATAGGCGGCGAGCTCGGAAAGACGCTCTTCCTCGCCCGCCTCGCAGGCGACCCGGTAATTGCGCCCGTTGATGGTGACGTCGACCTCGGGCATCGCCGCGAGCCTTCGGTTACGGGGTGGGTATCAGCACGCGCAGCCGGGCGATGGCGGCGTCGAGCTGGTCGGAGACGGCCCGCGTCTCGCCTCTCAGCCGCTCGTAGCGGGCGCGGGCCTCGTCGCGCTGGGCCTCCAGCCCGGACCCGGGGTCGGACCGATCGCGCACGGCCTCTTCCAGCTTGGTCAGAGCGGTCTCGAGCTTGTCCTGTGCGTCGTCGAGGCGTGGCATGAACGACCCGTGAACTGAATTCGGCCCGGCAGCCGCAACGCACCATACGCCGGAGGCCGGAAGACCGTCAAATGGGGCGCGCCGGGACCGTTGATCCGCCGCCGCGCTCCGGCCAGTGTTGCGCCATGGCGAAGGAGCCTCCCGTGATCGTCGTTCACGGCCTCGGCCACGCGCTGGCGGCGGCGCGCGCGGCGGGGGCGCTGGGCTGCGCGGTACGGCTCCGGAGCGGACCTGCGGCGGCGGGCTATGCGGGCGCCGCCTGGTTCGCCGAGGTGGTCCGGGCCGCCCGGCGGGCCCACCCCGGCGTCCGCATCGACGCGGTGCTCGACTGCGGGGATTCGCCCGGGCTGTCGCTCGCGGCATTCCGCCGGTCGGTGGAAACGGTCCTCTTCACCGGGCCCCCGGCGCTGCGCGGCAAGCTCGACGCGCTCGCGGCCGCCTCCGGCGCGCGCGTCGAGAGCGAGGCTGCGCCGGCCCTCGACCTCGCCGGGGAAGAGGATCCGGAAGCCGCCTGCCGGGCCTGGCTGGGCGCCGCCCGCGGGCGATGATTCGGCCTTCGACGGTGGCACGCCCGGGAGGTTTGCGTTAGGTATTGTGCGAGTCCAGTCGATGCCCGGGAAATCGAAAAGGGGGCCGGAATGCGGGTGACGCAAAAGGTCAGGAAGATCCTCGCCGGATACGAGAGCGACAGCCCGGGGACCAAGGCGAACCTCGCCCGCATCCTGATGAACGGCAAGCTCGGCGGGACCGGCAAGATGGTGATCCTGCCGGTCGACCAGGGTTTCGAGCACGGCCCGGCGCGCAGCTTCGCCCCCAACCCGGATGCCTACGACCCGCACTACCATTTCCAGCTCGCGGTCGATGCCGGGCTCAACGCCTACGCCGCGCCGCTGGGCATGATCGAGGCCGGGGCGGACAGCTTCGCCGGGGCGGTCCCGACGATCCTCAAGGTCAACAGCGCCAACAGCCTCGCCACCGACAAGGACCAGGCGGTCCACGGAGGCGTCGGCGACGCGCTCAGGCTCGGATGCTCGGCGATCGGCTTCACGATCTACCCGGGTTCGGAGGACCAGTACGACATGATGGAGGAGATCCGGGAGCTCGCCGAGGAGGCGAAATCCGTCGGGCTCGCCGTCGTCATCTGGTCGTACCCCCGCGGCGGCATGCTGACCAAGGAAGGCGAGACGGCGATGGACATCTGCGCCTACGCCGCCCACATCGCCTGCCTGATGGGCGCCCATATCGTCAAGGTGAAGCCGCCGACGGACACGCTGTTCCTCGACGCGGCCAAGGGGGTCTACGAGAAGCAGGAGATCGACACCGGCACGCTGTCGGCGCGCATCGCGCATGTGGTGCAGTCCTGTTTCAACGGGCGCCGGCTGGTCGTCTTCTCGGGCGGAGAGGCCAGGGATCTGGAGGGCATCCACCGCGAGGTGAGGGCGATCCGCGACGGCGGCGGCAGCGGCTCGATCATCGGCCGCAACACGTTCCAGCGGCCGCGCGACGAAGCGCTCGCCATGCTCGACGGGATCGTCGGGATCTACCGGGGCAGGGCCAATCCGAACCTGCAAGCTGTATCTGATCACGCCGCCTGATCTCGGACCCGCCGGCGCGCGGGGGTTCGCGGAAAGCCTGGCCGGGGCGCTCGACGCGGGCGAGGTCGCCTGCGTCCAGCTCCGGCTGAAGGAGACCGGGGACGACGATATCCGGCGCGCGGCGGAAATTCTCGCCCCGGTCGCGCAATCCCGCGATGTCGCCTTCGTGATGAACGACCGTCCCGACCTCGCCGTCGAGACCGGCTGCGACGGGGTCCATATCGGCGCCGAAGACGCGCCCTACGCGGAAGCGCGCCGGACCGTGGGCGACGGCGCGATCGTGGGCGTCACCTGCAAGGCGTCCTACCATCTGGCCATGGAGGCGGCGGAAGCGGGCGCCGATTACGTGGCGTTCGGCGCCTACTTCCCGACCGCCACCAAGGAAACGACGACGCGGGCGCCGCTCGACCTCCTCGATACCTGGCAGTCGGTCGCCACCGTCCCCTGCGTGGCGATCGGCGGCATCACGGCGGAGAATTGCGGGCCGGTCACCGCCGCCGGGGCCGACTTTCTGGCGGTGTCGTCGGGGGTCTGGGCGCACAAGGAGGGACCGGCGGCGGCGGTCCGTGCCTACGACGCGGCGATCCGGACGGCGCTTGCCGAGGCCGGATCGCGGTCCGGGGCGGGCCTGGACCCCGGAACGAGTCCGGGGTGACAGCCTTGTCCAATGTTTCACGTGAAACAAAGGTCAACCGTGTTGACTTATCCTTTACATGAGGAATTTGCCCTAACCCGTTAATCCGGTCCCGCGCGGCCCGGAAGAGCGGGAGGGGAATGGCCGTAACCCCGCCCGCCGTGTCCCCGGGGGACGCGAATCGCCCGAAACGGCTTGCCGGAGGGGGCTCGGCGGCCCAATATTCGCTACCCATCGGTAGTGAATTATGCCCCAAACCCCCGACCTGACCCTCCGCGAGACCGCCTTCCTGGCCGGCGTCTCGGAAGGAACGATCGAGAAGGCCTTGCAGACCGGCGTGCTGAAGACCGTGGCGGCGCCGGCCCGATTCCGCGGCGGGGCGGCGCGGTTCCTGCCGATCCGCGCGGTGGCCTTCTTCCACGCGCTCACCCCCGACGTCATGGCCGGACTTGTTCCGGCCATCCACGTCTCGCGGTGTCGCGGTGCGAGCGGGGAGGGGGCGAGGCGGTGGCCCGACGTGGATACCCGGAACAAGTCCGGGCATGACGATGGGGGTGCGGCGGAACTCCAGGGGCGGCGACAGTGTCGCCCCCGGCACGGAGCCCGCCCCGAAGTTAAACCGGACACCAGTGGCCGCACCTCTGGTGCTAACTGACTGACAAAAGGTCGTTTTTCTCTCCCTGGACCGTGCAACCGGGGGACGGAACCAACCGCCGTTGCTTCCCCGGCGCAACCGCAACCGGGAGAAGCCGATGGCCGGAACCAACCTCACCGACGCCCGAATCGGGTCCGGGAAGAGGCCGGGCTGGAGGACGTCCGCCTCCACGATCTTCGCCATACCCATGCGAGCCTTGCGCTCAGGCAGGGCGAGACCGTGCTCGCCATCGGCCGGCTTCTCGGGCACCGCAGCGCGGAGACGACGCTCAAATACACCCATCCCGCCGACGCGATGGCGCGGGAGGCCGCCGAGACCCTCGGCGACGTGCTCGGGGGCTGAACGATGCCGGCAAGGGAACGAAGCAGGCTCAGCGATGCCGCGGTCGCGCGGCTGCGCCCCCGACAGCGGGAATATGCCGTCTGGGACACTCGCGTGCCCGGTCTCGGGGTCCGGGTGCGTCCGACCGGCGGGATGACCTGGGTCATGCTGGAGGACACGGGCGGGCACTCAAGGCGCGTCTCGCTCGGCCCGGTCTCGACGATGACCGTCGAGGAGGCGAGACGGCGATACCACGAGCGCCGGGCGAGCCCGGAGACGGTGAAGCCCGCCGCTCCCGCGCCAACCGTCCCCCTGTTCCGGGAGCTGGTGGAGGGCGCGTGGAAGGAGGCGCATTTCGAGCGGTGCAAGCCGGCGACCAGGAAAGGCTACGCCTCGCTGCTCGACACCCGTCTTCTCCCCGCCTTCGGATCGCGGCCCCTGGACAGCATTACCCCGGCGCAGGTCAGGCGCTGGTTCGATAGGTTCAGCCGCACCGCGCCCGGCAACGCCAACAACGCGCTGAAGCTGCTTCGCCAGATCCTCGGCTTCGCCATCGCCCGCGGGCATCTCGACACGAACCCCGCGCGGGACATCGCGCCGAACCGCCGGCCGCAATTGACGCGCTTCCTGTCCAGCGAGGAGATCGCCCGCCTGCACAGCGCTCTCGACCGGCATTCCGGCGGACGATACGGCGCGCAGGCCGACATCGTCCGGCTCCTGCTGCTCACCGGGTGCCGCCGGAACGAGATCGTCCGGCTGCCCTGGTCCGAGGTCCGGGACGACACCCTCGTGCTGGCCGACAGCAAGGTCGGGGCGAGACAGGTTCCCCTCGGCGCCCGGGCAAGGCGGATCCTCGAGAGACAGCCGCGCGGAGAGAGTCCGTTCGTGTTCCCGTCGCCGCTCGATCCGTCCCGGCCGCGCGGGCACAATCTCGGGCTCTGGTACAGGGTCAGAAAGGAGGCCGGGATCGAGGACGTGCGGCTGCACGACCTTAGACACACGCACGCCAGCCATGCGGTGATGAACGGCGTGCCGGTGCCGGTGGTCTCGCGAATGCTCGGCCACTCCAACACCCGCATGACGCTGCGATACGCCCATCTCGGGGACAGGGACATTGAGGCCGCAGCCGAAAGGGTCGGACAGGCTGTCGCCGCGGTGATGGGGATTTAGGGAGGCGGAAGAGGCTCGAAAAGTTGGTTGCTCGGGCTCGCATCCATCGAGACCGACATTTGATCGAAGTCCCAGTCTAGTTTGTCGTAACCCTTTGAAAAACAGCAAGATAAAAGCAAAGGATCCATACTGGCACGAAGGAGACGAACCAACCTGACCTGAACACTACTTCCCCGGCCGACGAACACGCCGGCGTTTCGTGCCTCCCATATTCTTGACAGTTCCGCCAATCCCCGCCTTCCGCATGGCCTTGACCGCGCTGCCCATGTCTTTCTGCGGAACCTGCAGAACCTTTTGCGGTGCCCCGCTCTTCTTCAGACGTTGGGCGGCGGCAGTTAGCCCCGCCGATGATCCACTGCGCTCGACTTCCGTCGCTCGTCTGCCGCCTTTGGTGAGAGCATCAAGGCGCTGCTTGCCGCGCAGCGGAACCTCAGTTCTGCCTCTAGGGCCAGCGGCCCGATTCTTGGCACGACGATGCGTGGGTTTCTCTGGCATTGCGCGATTCCTCCTCTCGACCCTCGCTAGCGTCCTGTATATAGGGGCCTTGAACCAAAAAAAACCAGATGTGGCGCTGCCCGGTCAGGATTCAAGCAATACCGAGAGCTCAGCGGCGAACGACGGAACCACTAACGCCATAGACAGTGGCACCGATTCCGCCTGAATTCTCGGTTCAGACTGCTTCCTTCCAGGAGGCTGCTTCCTTCCAGGAGTACGATTCGATGGATTTCAACCTCGCCTCCTCAACCATCGGCGCCATCCGCGAATTCATCGACTCGCAAACTTCTCGTGGGGATCTCAAGAGCCTGGCACTCAAGGCAGGTGCCAGCTCCGAACGAGTCATGAGAATCAAGATTTCGGGCAACATGAGAGATCCGAATTACAGATCCAAGACCCAATTGATGGGCGAGATCATCGACGCTGTATACGAAGACTTCGAGAAGCCCGAGGCCGACGGGATATTCCTTCGAATGACCGAGCATCTGCTTCGCGCCCGGGTGGAGTGGATACCCGCCGAGGAGATCGAGACTCTGGAACGAGGGCTCGCAGCGAGCAACCTCAGCATTGCCCAGGTCACAGGTCCTACCGGCGTCCAGGCATTGCTGGAATCCACGGCCGACAGCACGCGCATCTCGGACCTGAAGGAAGCAACGGACCTTCTCACCAAGGGATTGCTCCGCCTTTCAACCGACAAACCTGGAGCCGTTACGGCCTGCACCAGCGCTTGCGAGTCGACCTGTCGAATCGCACTCGAACGGCTGGGACTGCCGCTCCCTGCGCGGAAACAGCTACCCGACTACCTCGACGCGCTTTGCGATCAGACCAACATTATGGCCCTCGCGCGCGTCAGCGGCGAGGAGACGAAAGGCCTGTTCGGCTCATTGCGAGGTCTCGCACGACACACCTACCGAGCCGCGCACGAGCTCGGCGACCGGCACGCGCAGGGCGAGCGTGCAACCGATCCCACCGCCATTGGTGCCGACCTCGCCGTCGTTTCCTGCGCCGCGCTTGCCACGGTCATCGCCGGGACCATCGAGCGCGGAGAACTCGAATCCGTCCTTCCTCGGTAACCTGCGAGGCTCCTTCCAATCGGCCGGGTACTAAGATCACCCTATGCGATTCGCTCAACCCGCCGGAGATTACGGAGTTGCAGAAATCCAGCGGCATCACGCCTACAGAGAAACACCTCGCCCGCTTGTGTGAGAGGGCCTTTCTCCGCCTGTGGAGCTATCCCAACCTTTACCGGGATCAAGGGGGTGGAAAGGAACTGTGCGACGTCCTGATCGTATTCGGCCGCGACGTCATCGTTTTCTCGGACAAGTCCTGTGCCTATCCCGATACCGGCAACGATGTCCTGGACTGGGCTCGTTGGTTCAAGAGCTCTATCGCGGCTTCCGCGGGGCAGGTCTATGGCGCTGAGCGCTGGATTCGTAATCATCCCGATCGCATCTTCCTCGATCCCAGATGCAAGCACCCACTTCCCCTGAACTTGCCCTATTCCGACGAAATGCGCGTTCATCGCGTCGTCGTCGCCAGAGGTGCCGGCGAGCGTTGCAGCGCCTTTTTTGGCGGCGACAGCGGCAGCCTCATGGTTCGCAACGACTTGATCGGGGCCTCCCATATCAATCCTCCTGCCGGTCCTTTCGGACTGTTTCGAATCGGCCAGCTCGATCCTGACAAGGGTTACGTCCATGTTCTCGATGACGAAAACTTGGACATTCTGCTCACCGAGCTCGACACAGTTGCCGACTTCGTTGCCTATCTGACGCGCAAAGAAGCGTTTCTATGCTCGGGAAAGGTCGTGTTGGCACCCGGCGAGGAAGATCTGCTCGCCCACTACCTCACGCATACGAACGCTGGTGACGAGCACGACTTCGTCGTCCCACCCGACGTCAGTGTCATTCAATTCGACCACCTGTACCGAGGGATGCGAGATGATGCTCGGTACATCGCCAAGAAGTCAGCCGACGAAGTCAGCTATCTTATCGACCAGCTCATCGACCATGTATCCGACAACTTTGCCGCTCGCACGCTGATTGATGGCAATGAGCTACCGTTTCAAGATCAAGAACAGGGCCTTCGCATTCTTGCCTCAGAAAACAGGCTGTCACGCAGACATCTCGCACGGGCCCTCGTCGACCTCCGGTCCTCCGTGAGCGCCCACGGGCCAGCTAAATGTAGGTGCGTCGTGACCAAGGAGAAATCCGGTACAGGCTACTGCTTTCTTGTTTACCCCATCCCCGAGAACCGGGACTATGACGAGCATCGGCGTTCCAGATCGGCGCTATTGGCCGCCTACTGCGAAGTGATGAAATCGAAGGTGCCTGCACTGCAGCACGTCATCGGTTACGCCACCGAGCCCCTCGACGGAGAACAGCGTTCGCAAGATTTGGCATACCTCGATGCAACCAACTGGACAGAGGAAGATGTCCGGGAAGCTCGCAGACTCCAGAATCGGACCGGACTCATGGACTCTCCGATGATCACTCATTTCCGTGATCGGGAATATCCGACTTCACGGGACGCAGAGTAGCGCCCTCGTTACTCATCCCGTGTCCCCCTGCGTATGGCTGTAGGCCGCCGCCGTTACTCGCAAGGATTTCGTCTACACTGGTGGCAACCTCACACTGGGCCGGGGATTCGTCCCCAAGGCAAGCTCGTACGACCGGGGACACACGCGGGCCCGAGTCAATGCGCTGGCGCATTTCTGTTGCCTGATCAAGGATTCGAACCTTCGTACCGGCGACCGCCTTCCGGAAGCATACTTCCAGAAAATCGAGGCGCGGCAACCCGGCGGGGCTGTGCTGCATTTTATCCCGCCACCTTTCGTCGGACAATCATAGGAATTCGACAGGCTGGACGAACCGAAGGTGTGCAACTCACGCGTTACATCCCATCGTGCGTCTTTTTTCGACGACTGGCCAGGTATTCCGCCGCCATGACATGGGCCTCGATCAGGTCGTGCAGCGGACGCAGCGCCACCGTGCAGGCGCCCACCTGGTCGGCCAAGCGCCTGGAGCGCGGCCGGTTCCAGTGGCCGGCGACGTCGGGCGGCGCGGTGTCGATCAGCGCGGCGCAGCTCGGCTACCTGCTCGAGGGTATCGACTGGCGCAACCCGGTGCGGATCTGGCGGCCGTCGCGGGCGGGTTGATCCGCGACATAATGACTCACCGGGCGTGGCGGGTGTCGCGTCGAATCGGGCGATGTGCTGGGCTTCCGGGCATGACCGAGGGGTCCGGGATCGACGCGCTGAGGAAGGCGCTTGCGACGGCCGAGGCCAGGGCGTGCGAGGCTGAGGCAAAGGCCATTGACGCCGAGGCGAAGGCGACCGAGGCCGAGGCGCGGGCCGCGGTCGCAGTGGCGAAGGTATCCGACGCCGCGGCGGAGATCGCCTTCCTCAAGCTGGCGATCGAGAAGCTGCGGCGCGAGCTCTACGGTCAGCGCTCGGAGCGCAAGCAGCGTCTTCTCGACCAGCTGGAGCTTCAGCTCGACGAGCTCGAGGCGAGCGCGACCGAGGACGAGCTGGCGGCCGAGAAGGCGGCGGCGGAGACCACGGAGGTGACGGGGTTCAGGCGGCGCCGGTCCGGGCGCAAGCCGTTTCCGGCGCACCTGCCGCGCGAACGGGTGGTGGTGCCTGCTCCGACCTCGTGTTCGTGCTGCGGCTCGGAGAAGCTGTCGAAGATCGGCGAGGACGTGACCGAGACGCTGGAGGTGATCCCGCGCCGCTGGAAGGTGATCCAGACGGTGCGCGAGAAGTTCACCTGCCGGGCTTGCGAGAAGATCAGCCAGCCGCCGGCGCCGTTCCATGCGACGCCGCGGGGCTGGGCGGGTCCCAACCTGCTGGCGAGCATCGTGTTCGAGAAGTACGGCCAGCACCAGCCGCTCAACCGCCAGCGCGACCGCTACGCGCGCGAAGGCGTCGATCTCAGCCTGTCGACGCTGGCATAGAGCGAGGTCCCAACCCCGTCGGTCCACAGAATCTTGACCAGGTCGCCCCTGCGTCCGCGGAAAATGTAGAGATCGCCGGCATGGGGATCGCGCCCGAGATCTTCCTGGACCTGCAGCGCCAGCGTGTTCATCCCGCGCCGCATGTCCGTCACCCCGGTCGCAAGCCAGACCCGAACCCCGCCCGGAACCGGAATCATCGCCGGCCCAGGACCGCAAGAACCCGCGCCAGCGCCGAGCCGTCCACCTCACGGTCGACGATCACCCGAGAGCCGTCCGACAGCGCGATCTCCATCCGAAGGTCGGCGACGATCGCCGGGCTGACCTCGGGCTCCACCTACAACGTGCAGGTGCGGGCGACCAACAGCGCGGGCACGGGCGACTGGTCACCCTCGGGCAACGGCACCACCAGCACGCCGACGAACAACCCGGCGACGGGCGCGCCGACGATCTCGGGCTTCGCGCAGGTCGGCAACACGCTGACCGCGGCGACGAGCGGGATCTCCGATGCCGACGGGCTGACGAGTCCCACCTACAGCTATCAGTGGATCCGGGTGGACGGGACGACGGACAAGGTGACGTGGCACTGGGCGCCGCGCCTGGCCGTCGCCAAGTACGGAAATAGAGGCGTCGGAGACGTTGATGGCGCCCGGACGGGTACGCCGTAGCGCGGCAAAACGCTGCTGCGTCACCTCGAAGAGTCGCGCCCTTCAATGGTGGCGGATCCTCACAACCTCAAACTCGCTACCTCCAGCAACTGCGCTGCGGGCTGCACACCCTTGTTCGGCCCCCACGCCTCCACCACCGCAGGATCCAAATAATGCTCCTCCAACGCGATTACATGCCGCTTTCGGCTCTTCGCCATCGTTCTGTTTCCATGGAGCTAAAGGCAGCGACCGGCCTGAACTAGGACAGCCCGGTTTGCAGGGGGGCGTTCTCCTGCATGTCGATCATCTTGCGCAACAGCTGTTCGGTGAGCCGGAAGCGCGTGTCGCGATACGCCGAGTCGGACCACAAATTGGTCATTTCGTGCGGATCGGCGTTGAGGTCGTACATCTCGCCCCACTCGACGCCCTGATGGACCGTGAACCGCCAGCCCTCGGTCACCAGCGTGCGGGTCTTCGGAATCGCGGCCGCGCCCTCGAACGGGTTGTCGATCTCGATCAGCAGGCTCTCGGGCGCGGCAGCGGGATCGAGCAGGTCGCGGCCCTGGACCCCGTTATTGGGCTGGATGCCGGCGCGACGCAGAACCGTCGGTGCAATGTCGATCGTGCTGCCCAGGTCGGCCGTTACGTCTTTCGCCCCACCCTGGGGATCGCGCCAGATGAACGGCACCCGGATCAGCCCCTGGAAGTGCATGAGGCTCTTCAGCATCACTCCGTGGTCTCCCATGTGATCGCCGTGGTCCGAGGTGAAGACGACGACCGTGTTCGACTCAAGACCGAACTCTCGCAGCGCCCCCATCGCCCGTCCGACGGCGTCGTCGATCATCGCGATCATGCCGTAGGTCAGCGCGACGATTTCCTGGGCCTCCCGCGGCGTGACGGCGAAGGGCGCATGGCCTTCCCGGAAGGCCTTGCCGCCCCGGAACGCCTCCTTGAGGCCGGCGAGGATCGGAATCCCGGTCGATTCGAACGACCCGGGCAGCACGACATCGCCGGGATCGTACAGGTCCCAGTACCTGCCGGGTGGTGTGAACGGATAATGCGGGTCCGGGAACGCCATCTGGACGAAGAACGGCCGGTCCGCGTCGCTGTGGGCATGCTCGCGCAGAAAGGCGACGGTCCGGTCGACAACGTAGCTGCTGGGATAGAGCTCTTCGGGTATCCGGGTCCGTCGCGCCTGGGGTGCGGAATAGCCCGGGGCCGGCAATGCGTTTGCCGGATCGCGCAGCGCATCGAATTCCGCGTCGCGGTCGCGCGCCCAGAAGAGGTAATCGCCGCCGACCCCGTCACCGTGCCCGGTTGCGATCTCGAAATGTTCGAAGCCGTAATAGGGCTCGGTCCACCGCTCCATGGCCGGCGCCGGCCAGTTCAGCTCGTTCTCGATCTCGTATTCCGGGCCGCGCCGGCCGCCGATGACGGCCTCCAGATAGCGTTCGCCCGGCTGCCGCAGGCCATCCTCGACGACGCGGACCTGGTGCGGCGGCAGGCCGGTCATGTTTTGCAGATGCGCCTTGCCGAGGAGCGCCGTGCGATAGCCCGCGTCGCGCAGGATATCGACAAAGGTCGTCGCGTCGATCGGCAGAGGCAGGCCGTTGTTTCGCACCCCGTTCACCGTGGGCATGCGCCCGGTCATGAGGCACGCGCGATTGGGCTGGCAGCTTGGCGCGGCGACATAGAACCGGTCGAAGCGCCGCCCCTCGACGGCGAGGCGGTCGATGTTCGGGGTCTCGAGCAGCGAATTGCCGTAACAACCCAGATGATCGGCACGCTGCTGGTCCGTGACGATGAAGAGGAAATTGGGGCGGGTCGTCACCGGTCGCTCTCCTTCGCTTCCCAGGACATTCCCGGCAACGGGTGTCGCCGAAAGCACCGGAACCCCTGTCTAGTGGACGCGTTGCATGTTTGTCATCCGAATAGCCCCGGAGTCCGGCTCTTACTCCAATTCCTTGCCCAAGGAATAAATCGGCTGTATATGGCGCATCGTCGACCATCTCGGGATTCGTAGCATGCCAACATCCGCCGGCACAAAGGAGGCGGCGTCCAAGCGTGGCGGCAAATCCCGGCGGCGTGGGCAGGGCCGGCCAGCGGGCTCCGTCAACGGCGCAGGCGCGCAAGACCTCATCGCCGCCACGCGCGCCCTGCTGGCTCGGAATCCGACCATCAAGCTGACGCGGCTTGAGATCTCCCGTGCCGCCGGCGTCGATCCGGGACTCGTTCGGTATTACTTCAAGAACCTGGACGGCTTGCTGATCGCCGTCCTCAAGGAGATGTTGGAGGAAAGCTTCAGCGAAGTTGCAGCTCTGGCGGACGAAGGAGGAGATCCCGCCGACCAGCTGCGCCGACGGATCGAAACCTTCATCCGCTTTCGCGGCCGCAACCCCTACTTCGACAAACTGTTCACCGAGTACATTCTCCACGGCGAGACTTCATGGGGCGCCGAGACGCTGGAGGTCATCACCAGATCGGGGCTGGACGAATTCAGGACGTTGGTCGCCGACGGCCGCGCCAGCGGAATATTCCGGTCGGATTTCGACGAGCGTTTTCTCTATATGATTTTTGTCGCCTCGTGGGACTTCTTCTTCCGCTCCGCCACACCGCTGTTTCCCTTGTTGTTCGGCAAGGAGGGCAGGCAGGAAGAGCTGGTCGAGCCCTATGCGGCGTTCATCACAAACCTCATCCTGCGCGGTATCGAGAAAAAGTGACGGCCCATCCGCGCGAGGGAGCGCGCCGCCGGTCTCCGGTCTTGTTTCCTTGACAGGTTTTCCGGGTCAGATCAAAATTCCCTCAAAAGGAATAAACAGGTCTACGGGGAGACCGTCCTCGGCGGATGCCATGCGCTAGGGAAGGTTCGATCTATCGGCGCGAGACGTCGCGCGGAAACCGCCCGTCGTCATGGCGGTTCGAAGATTGGCGGCTTCTGACCGCTCTCCATGATCGGGCGAGCACGGGACCTGGTTTCGTATCGCCAATACAGTCGGAGGGGGAACCGTGGCGGCAGCGAACAGCGTTCTGATCGTCGGCAGCGGCATCGTCGGCCAGTCCCTGGCGGTCGGCCTCGCCCGGCGCGGCATTGGCTGCGAGATCGTCGAGATCAAGGAGAACTTCGACATCGTCGGCGCGGGCATCCTGATCCAGGGCACCGGCATGCGGGCGTTCGACGAGATCGGCGTCGGCGACGACGTCCGCGGGGTGGGCTGTACGGAACGGACCCGGGTCACCTTCAGGGATGTCCAGGAAAACATCGTGGCCGCGATCGAAGCCGACGAAGATGAGGGGCCATTGCCCGTGGGCGTATCGTTCGAGCGCCAGGCGCTTCACGAAAAACTGGCGGAACTCGTCGCGGCGGAGGGGGTCCCGGTGCGCATGGGAACCACGGTCGAGACGATCGACAACGGCGGCGATGCGGTCGACGTGGTCTTCACCGACGGTACGTCAAGCACGTTCGACCTCGTGGTCGGCTGCGACGGTATCCGGTCCAGGGTGCGGGCGATGGTGTTCGGCGTCGAGGAGCCGGAATATTCCGGCTTCGTGGCCTGGCGCTACATCATGCCTCGGCCCGCGGACCTGACCGAGATGGTGTGGTACTGGGGCCGGGTGACGACCATCGGCGTGGTCCCGATCGCCGAAGATCTGATCTACCTGGCCGGCACCTCCGCCGAACCCGGCAATCCGCGCTTCGACCGCGCGAAGCTCCCGGAAATCTATCGGCAGCGCTTCAGCGAGTTCGACCACCTGATCCCCGATCTGCTGGCTCAGGTCACCGAGCCGGACAAGGTGGTGGCCACGCCGATGGAGCAGGTCATCCTGCCCCCGCCCTGGCACAAGGGGCGGGTGGTTGTGATGGGCGACGCCGCGCACGCAACCTGCCCGTTCTGGGCGCAGGGCGCCTCAATGGGGCTCGAGGATGCGGCGCTGTTCGTCCGTTTCCTGACCGAGAGCGATGACCTCGCCGATGTGTGCGGGCGTTGGTCCGAGCGGCGCTATCCGCGCTGCATGATGGTCCAGAAGGGGTCCTACGAGACCGGAAAGATGTCGCACAGCCACGAAGGCGACGGACCGAAGATCCTGCCGCCGCCGGTGCGCGAGATGATCCAGAAGCAGATGAACGAGCGGGGGCAGGCGCTCGCCGCGCCCTATTGATCGAACCGTCCGGTCGATCGACCGGGACAGAGGAGGTTTCACATGAGACACGCGACAGTCATCACCGCCGCCGCTCTGGCCGTGGCGGTCGCTCTTCCCGCCCAGGCGCAGAAGACCGTCCTGTTCGGCGTCGGCAGCCCGCCGCGCGCGCATCTGGTGCAGCAGGTCTTCATCCCCTGGTCCAAGAAGGTTTCCGCCGAATCGGGCGGCGCCATCAAGGTGGAGGTCAAGGCCGGACGCACGCTGGTCTCGCCCTTCAACGTCTATGAGCGCGTCCAGGCCGACGTGGCGCAGATCGGCTGGGGCGTGCAGTCGTTCATGAAGGGACGGTTCCGCCGCTCCGGCGTGGCGGGGCTGCCGTTCGAGGCGAACACGGCCGAGGAGGCGTCGGTTGCGCTGTGGCGGCTCTACGCCAAGGGGGTAACCGCCGCCGAGTACAAGGAGGTCAAACCGCTCGCCATCATCGTCTTCCCGCCGTCTAGCCTGCATTCCAAGAACAAGCCGATCAAGTCGCTGGCCGACGTCAAGGGCATGAAAATCGCCGTCGGCGACCGGCTCGGGGCGCAGGTGCTCAAGCGTCTGGGCGCGGCTCCGATCTCGCTGCGCCTGCCCGAAATGTACCAGGGCCTCAACCGGGGCACGGTCGAGGGCGTCCACATGGTGTGGACGGCGTTCATGCCCTTCAAGCTCTTCGAGGTGACCAGGCATCACTACGACCTGCCGCTCGGAGCTGCCTCGGCCATGGTGTTCATGTCGACCAAAGGCTACGACGCCCTGCCCGCGGCCGGCCGCAAGGCCATCGACGCGAATTCGGGAGAAGGGTTTAGCCACAGCTTCGGCAAGTTCTGGGACCGGGTCGGCAAGGGCGGCCGGGCCGCGGTGTCCAAGATGCCGGGCCAGAGCTTCGCCGCGATGCCGGCGGCGGACGTCGCCAAGTGGCGTGCCGCCATGCAGCCGGTCGTCGACGGCTGGACCAAGAGCCTCCCCGACGGGGCGCGTGTCGTGGAGGCCTTCCGCGCCGAACTCGCTGCGATCCGCGCCGGGAAATAGGAGCTAGCCGACGGCCCGTCCGGTGGAACGGGTCATCGCGCAGCTGGATGGTTGGGGGATTGGGCTGACCCGGCGAATCGCCTTCGCCGCGGTCCTTTCGATGCTCGCCGTCGCCGGGGTGACGATTGCCGACGTCTTCCTTCGCGCGGTCGCCGATTCCCCGGTCGTCGGGATGAACGAACTCACGGAAGTGTTCTTCGCCGTCGCGATCGCCGCCTGCTTCCCGGCCGGGCTGACCCAGCGCGTGCATATCGCCGTCGACCTGCTGGCCGACCGCTACGGCGAGCGGCTGACGGCGTGGCTGAAAGTGTTTGGCGCGCTGATGCTGTTCTGGATGTTCGCCCTGCTCGCCGTTCGGCTGGGCGACACCGCCGCGGAGCTCACCAAGACCGGGGATACGACGACGATCCTCGAAATTCCCACATGGCCGTTCATGTGGCTGGTCGCGGCTCTGGTAGCGCTCGGCGCGGCGTTCCAGGCAGTCGTCATGGGGGTCGAGGCAGCGAGGGCCTTGCGGGTCGGCGAGGACGCCGCGGACCCACGAAATATCGACTCCCCGTTGACCGCCTTCCTGGTCGGCACCTTGATCGCCACGCTCGGGGTCGTCTTTGGGTTCGACGCCGCCGTCGCGGTCCTGGCGGATGCAGCTAGGGCGTCGCCGGCGGCGGTCGCCTTCATCGTGTTCGGGCTGATGTGGGTGCTGCTGTTGCTCATATTGCCGATCGCGGCGTCGATGGCGCTTCTCGGCGTTATCGGGATCGCATTGCTGCTCGGGCCCGGCCAGTCGCTCAACGTATTCGGGACCGAGGCCCACGAATTCGTCACCAACAGCCAGATTTCCGTTCTGCCGCTGTTCCTGATGATGGGGGTGCTGGCCTCGGCAGCTGGTCTGGCCGAAGACGTTTACGACATGGCGCATGCGATGCTGGGCGGGCTGCGCGGCGGGCTGGCGCTGGCGACCATCGGCGGCTGCGCCGGGTTCGGCGCGGTGACCGGGTCGTCGATCGCCACGGCGGCGACGATCGGGCGTGTCTCGCTGCCGGAGATGAACCGGCGCGGTTACTCTACGAGCCTCTCGACCGGCTGCGTCGCGGCGGGCGGCACGCTGGGCGCGCTGGTCCCGCCGTCCGGCGTGCTGGTGGTTTACTCCTTCCTCACCGAGGTCTCGATCGGCCAGCTCTTCATCGCGGCCATCGTCCCGGGGCTGCTGGCAGCGCTGCTCTACATGATCACGGTCGGCGCCTATGTGCGGCTGGCGCCCGGCTCGGCGCCGCGAGCCGGCGGGATCGAATGGGCTGCCATCGCGCCGGCCATGCGCCGCGGAGTTACGGTCGTGGCGTTGTTCACCCTGGTGCTCGGAGGGATCTACACCGGTGTCTTTACGGTCACCGAATCCGCCTCGGTCGGGGCGGTCGGCGCGTTCCTGATCGCGCTCTATCGCCGCAGGCTCAAGGGGGCCGCGCTGTGGAGGGTAATGGGGGAGACGGCGTCGATCACCGCGATGGTCTACGGGTTGATCGTCGGCGGGCTGACTTTCTCCTTCTTTGTCGGGATCACCGGACTGCCTGAGCTGATGGGGGAGACGGTCGGCAATCTCGACCTGCCGCCAAAGGCGATCGTCGCCATCTTCCTGGTGATCTTCATCCTGCTGGGCGCGGTGATGGAAGCCTGGGCGATCCTGATCATCACGGTGCCGATCCTGGCCGGGCTCATCACGGATCTGGGCTTCGACCTGGTGTGGTGGGGCATCGTCATGGTCGCGGTGGTCGAGATCGGCGTCATCACGCCGCCCTTCGGCATCAACGTGTTCGTGCTCAAGACCATGGCGGGCGCCGACGTGCCGCTCACCACGGTCTTCAAGGGGGTGATTCCGTTCGTCCTTTCGGCGTTTTTCAAGCTCGCGCTGCTGGTGGCGGTCCCGGCGCTGGCGCTGTGGCTGCCCTCCACCATGTTCAACTGAAGAAGAGGACTCTCAAGATGGCAATCAACGGAGTCGCGTCGCTGATTTACGGGGTTCCGAACCTCGATGCGGCCACCAAGTTCTATCAGGATTTCGGCCTCGAGCTGGACCGGCGGGACGATGCCGGGTCGGACTTCAGCACCCCCGACGGCTCGACCGTCCTTCTGCGTCATATCGCGGATCCCTCCCTGCCCGAAAACGTGCTGGAGCGGCCGGGCGTGCGGGAGACGGTCTGGGGCGTCGACACGAAGGAAAACCTGGACGCGCTGGAACGCAGGCTCGCCGCCGCCGGCACCGTAAGCCGGGACGACGCGGGCACCCTGCACACCGCCGACCCGCTGGGCATTCCGCTCGGCTTCCGGGTGTTCGAACGAAACCTCGTGCCCGGCGAGCACGTGCCCACCAACACGGTCGACGAGATCCAGCGGTGGAACGCGAACCGCAAATGGTACAAGCGCGCCCGGCCCCGGCTGATCCACCATGTCGGCTACACGGTGCCGAAGGCCCGCATCGACGACGTGGAGGCGTTCTATGTCGAAGTCCTCGATTTCCGCGTGACCGACATCTCGCGCGGCCTCGCCACCTTCTTGCTCGCCGACGGCAGGCAGGACCATCACAGCATTTTCATCATGGATTCCGCGCGGGTGCAGGCCGAGGGCATCACTTGGAACCATGTCGCCTTCGGCGTCGAGAATGTCGATGAGCTGATGGCCGGGGCGAACGAGTTGCAGCGTCAGGGCTGGTCGAGTTTTCTCGGGCTCGGACGGCATCGGATATCGTCGGCGATCAACTACTACGCCAACAATCCGGGCGGCGGCGATTCCGAGTACCTGACGGATATCGACTATGTAACCGACGAATGGAAGCCGCGGGTCTGGGACCCCCGTTTCGGCATGATGATGTGGTCGGCCGAGGTTCCGGATTTCATGAAGCACGAGCCCGAATGGGACTGGGAGATTCTCGACCGGGATCCGCTGCCGCGGTTCAGCGAGATCTGACATGGGCGCGTCATACCCCTTCTCAAAGGGCCTGCACGATCTCGGCAACGGGTGCTACGGCTACCTCCAGCCCGACGGCGGCTGGGGGCTGAGCAACGCCGGGCTTGTCGAGGACCAGGGCGAAACGTTGCTGATCGACACGCTGATGGACCTGCCGCTCACGCGCGAGATGCTGGCCGCCATGCGGAAGGCGGTCCCGGCGGCGGCGAGGATCGGCACCCTCCTCAACACCCATTCCAACCCGGACCACACCTTCGGCAACCAACTCGTCGAGGGCGCGGTGATCGTCTCGTCCGATGCCTGCCTCGAGGAGATGAAGGAATTCGGGGAGCGGTCCCGGGATCCGCGCGGCAATATCCGCTCCCACTGGCAGAATTTCGGCGACGCCGGCAGGTTCTTCAACGAG
>JAJDVM010000169.1 GCA_022826125.1 Defluviicoccus sp. | reverse complement strand
GTTCCGGCCAGATTATCGGCGTTGCCGCACTCATCATCATCCTCCGACGGTGAGACTCGATCACCACAGTCTATGGAGGTTGTCCCGTCCATCACCACAACATATTGAGATAATGAGTCAATTTGGAGCGCGTTTGGTATTACTCGGACAATCGGGAACTGGTGAGCTGGTTGCAGGCGACCGTTCAGGGCATGCTGAACCCGGAAACCGCCAGCGAGCGCATTGCTGTCCTGGAGGCTGCATTCTCGCGAGAGGGCGATTTGCGGGGCAACTGGACCCAGAAGGTCCACGCCGGCGCTGACGAGTTCGTCCTCACCTGGAGCAATCTCATCGCCCCGCTGCTGATGGCGCACGACCGGCCGGAGCAGCTCCCCGACAGGAAATACGGCGTCAGCGTCGTCATGATTCCGGCCTTGGAGGCCGAGTTGACCTTGAACGGCCGGAAAGCGCCCGGCCGGGTGTGGCCGTGCAAATATGACGGACAGCCCTTCAGCACGGCAGCCCTGGCGTTCTCGGAAAGCTGGAGAGAGGCCGCCGACAGCTGATACCAAACGCAAGTTATATGCACCGAAACGGTGAGGCATCGGGATCGGCACGACGGCGCGACGGCTCGTTTGCGCCGGGTCGTTTTCGTGATGACGTCGGACTGGTCGGTCAGCCAATGCCACGCCGTCCGGCAGGCCTCCTTCAAGGCGGCGACATCCTTGAACACGTGGTTCGCGAAGCTGTTCGATTTCAGGAACAGAATGATCTGCTCCATGGGATTGAGCTCCGGATTGTAGGGCGGCAGATGCAGGAGCGTCAGGTTGGAGGGAACGAGAAGGTCGGCCGAGCGATGCCAGCCTGCGCCGTCCGGCACGATTACGCCGTGGGCACCCGGCGCCACAGCCGCGCCGGTCGCCGCCATATGCTCGTTCATGGACGCGGTGTTGGCCCTGTTCGCCACGTGGGCGATGCCGCCGCGGCGCTGTGCGCAGGTGGCGCCCAACAGATAGAGTTAGGCATAGCGACGGTCGCGCACGATGCGCGGGCGCTGCTTCCAATGGGCCCAGACCCGCGTCGTCATCCCCTTGCCCATACCCTGGAGGCGGCGCCGATAGCGCCGCGCCGTGTGGTGATCTTCCGGGCATCTCATGTGCTGAAGAAGCGAACCGCCAAGGGACTGTCGGTCGGCCGGGACGGCAGTTCGGCAGAGAGCCCCGCATCTGGAGCTGGATCATAAGGAGTGCCGGAATGAGTCCGAGCCGTCCCGACGCTGAGCCTACCGTCTTGTCCGATTCCATGGACGAAGCTGTGTCCCCGCCGAGCCCGATTGCAACACTGGTGAAAGCATGGCGGGTTGCAAACGGTATCGAGGATCCCGCCAGTCGGGTCGAGGCGCTCGCTGCGATCTCCAAAGGGCTGCACGAGGCCGGCGATATCTCGCGCGTCGCCGACACCAATTTGGAGGCTCTCGCCGTGGCCGAGGCAATCCCGGGAGACACCGCACGGGCGTCCGGGCTCGCCACGATTGCGGAAGTGCAGGCGTCGACCGGTGACCTTCCGTCGGCGCGGGTGACCGTGGCGAAGGCATTGGAGACAGTGCCCGAGACCGGTGACGACGATGCGCGGGGGGACGCCCTCGCCTCGATCGCACGGGTCCAGGCGGAAACAGGCGATGCTGCCGGCGCCCTGACAACGGCAGAACGTCTGGCAACGGAGTTCCTCCGGCAACGCTCGCTCTCTGGCATCGCCCTGGCTTTGTCTTCTGCAGGCATGTTCGATGCTGCGCTGTCTGCGTCGCAGGCAATCGCGGCGCCTGATACACGGGCCTATGCGATGACTTCGGTCGCCAGGGAACAAGTCCGCTGCGGTGACGTTTCGGGCGCGGAGCTTTCGATTGCGCGGGCGCTTGAAGCCGCCAGCGTATTCATGGACGTCGAGCGGGTCCTGTTGCTGGTTGAACTGTGCCGTGTTCAGGTCTCTATCGGAAGCAATGCGGGCGCTGCGGACTCTATGGCTGAAGCCCTGTTCGTTGCCGAATCGGACTCCGAGGAGAGCGATCGCGTTTGGGCGTTCGCGCATATCGCCCGCAACCAGCCGAGGCTCGGCTATCCTTCACAGGCGCGGCACACGATCGCCAGGGCAATTACGGCCGCTGAAGGAATTGCGGCAGACCGCGACCGTGCATCCGCTCTCTGCCAAATAGCGGAAGCACAGGCCAGGACCGGCGACCGGACCGGCGCGTTGAGTTCGATCGCCGAGGCAGTTGAAATCGTCAATAGACCTGGGGATGCCTGGGACCGCGACTACATCCTGTCTCAAATCGCCGTGGCGCAGGCTACGGCAGGCGACGACCGTGCGGCGCTCACAACCGCCCGCCGCGTCAAGGAACTGCCCAGACCCGATGCACTGCTGAGCGAAATCTGCGAAGTGCAGTGCTGGGAACACAATTTCCCGGAGGCCATTGCAACGGCCCGGGAGATTTCGGGGGCTCGTCTGCGGAGCGGGGCGTTTGCCGATATAGCGAGGTACAGTGCTCGAGACGGCAACACTTCGGGGGTTGGGCAGGCGGTAGTCTCGGCCCTGGAGGCTGCGGCGTCGATAGCGGATGAGTCCGAGCACGCGATGGCCCTGGTGAAGATTGCCGCGGCTCAGCTTGAGGCCGTCCCGGATTGACGTCCACTCGCGCCGGCATGCCGCGCCCTCGCTTCGACGATGGCGGAACATTACCACGCGCGTTTGCTCGTTCGCCGGCCCAGGCTCTCCCGCGCTCACTTCTGGCGGCAGACTACTCTCCCAACACAAGATCCATCCAGTCGGCGAATACGTGGACCGGCTGGCAAATTTCGTGCAGGCCCGTCGGCCCGCGGTTTCCCACTTGCACACCATGGAACCGCGTCCCGTCCTCCCGTGCTTGTCGCACGGCCGCCATTAGGTCGGGCGGCGCGGGCCATTCTCCATCACTAACGAAAAGCACATCGGCCTTGGTCCATTCGTTTTCCTGGAGATGGCGTAGGACTTGGCCTGTTGCCCCTGTCGGGTCGGTCCCCCCGCCGAAGGAGGAGCCCAGAAATGTTAGAAGTCTGCCCAACCCTTCGGGAGACAGATCAAGATCGTGCTCTATCGTCTGGCCGGGACCGCCGAAGGCGTACAGGCGGCAACGCCGTTTCTCTGCGTGTGCCGTGCGGAGTGCTTCCAATAAGAGCGCTTTGGCGACCTGCTCGGGAAGGCCATGCATCGATCCGGATGTATCGATAATCGCGAGAATCGGTCCCCGCTCCTGCTTGGACCGTCGAACTTCCGCTCGTTGCATTGTTTGCCTCTCAACGAGCGTTCTCTCAGTCTCGATGCCCTCGACGCGGTAAGTGAGCAAGGCCTGTTCGAACCGGCGGGCATGCCAGAGCAGCCGTAACTCGGGATGGCCGAGTTCAGCGGCTTCCAGCGGCAACATTCTGGCGATGTCGCCGCTACGCTCAACGCCTCTAGTTTCTTCAGGAACCAGCGGTGTCTGCACATCCAACCGCTCCTCTTCCAACCTTCGCATGGGGACAAAGACCTGCTCGGCCACCGTCCTTTCCGTCTCCGATGCATGCAGCCGCCCCAACGCTCGTACGATTTCCCGAAACTCTGGAAGGCGCTCGACGAGTTGCTGCAAAAGAACAAGATTGCGCCACCCAGTGTGGCGCAGAACGCCCAGAGAAAGGTCCCAGCCGCGTCCCAGCATTTGACCGAGGTCGCCGAATATGTCGGCGATTTCGGCCCAGGCTCTCGCCCGCTCCTCCCAGGTCTCGATCAAGCCCACATCGGCCGCAGGCGCGCGGCCCATGACCTGCCGCACGGCTTCGAGCGCGAGGCGGCGAAGAGCCTCTTCGTCCATCGGAAATTGAGTTGGCCGGTGCTTCGGGCGCTCCGAGCGCGTTCCCCACCGCTCTGCCAGCAGCCCGACTTTACGTGCGAACTCCTCTTTCTCCCGTAGCACTCGGGCATGTTCGAGCTCCTCCAGTTCGCGCAGCCGCCGCTTGACCTCCTCGCGCAACGCCTCGTCCTGCCGGGAGAACGCGGCAAGAATGTCCTCAAGAAGGTCGTCTACCAGTTCTGCTTGGTCCTTGCAGAACCGAACGAGGCCCATCGTTTCGAGTGCCTGACGAACAGGCGCGGCGATTTCCGCTTGAGGCCACGCATCTTCGGCTGGCAACTGTCCGTCAAGAAGCGCGTCTCGCCAAGTGCGTATCCCAACTACCCGTTCGGGAAGTTCGCCAATAGGTAATGTGATCGCAGTGTCGAGGAACCGCTCGGGGCACTCATCAAGAAACGCGTATCCTCGTTCCAGCGCATTGGCGTCGAACACGCTACCTGTTTCGGCGGCTACCATTATTGCGCACCCTTCGGTGGCACTCCGCCATCATCGTCTCGTATGACGAGTTGCGGATCCTCTTCCTCGCGCGGCAGGGACTCGTAGCCTGTCTCAACGGCCGCGAGCCGGTCCAACAGCTTCTTTGCTTCGTCCAGCCTCTGAAGAAGACCTTGCGATGCGGGCTTCACGAAGTCCTCCGTCACCCAGAGGTGGCTCCGGATGTCGCGCTCGAACGATTCAATTTGTCCTTCGATCCCCTTCTTATGTACTATTGCTGATTCTCTTACTTCCCGCACCTGTTGCAAACACTTCTCTACATACGCATTCTTGTGTTTCGTAGGTCCGATCGCCGGCTCCAAATCAATCATTATCCAGTTATTCTTATCGCTCAGATGCGCGTCCTTCTCAGGCCAATCGCTAAATTGATGTTGTGACCGCCCCATTACGATTATCATCTGATCAAGCTGCTCCCCAGTATATCCCTTACCTTTGTTGGTACGATCCACTTCACTCAAACTGCCGTGATAGTCCCCGCTCCATGCCTGTTCCGGTGCTGCAAACAGGGGCACATCCTCGCTGTACCTTTGTCCCTTTTTGGAAGACGTAAGTTTGCCATCATCCCCCATGTACAGCAGGTTGCCTTTGTCATCTCGCAACTGCGATTGATCTTCCTTATCCTTTTTGAACTGGCCTTCCCAAATATTGACGACACAAAGGAGCCTTGACGGTTCATCGGTTGCTGCGCCGACGCGCAATGCATACCAATTGAAGATTCTCTCCCTGTCTTCAGTTTCGCTCCAAAGGCAGTGCTGCAAGAGCCAGCAGTCCCAGATTGACACGGTGTGCCGACCATTGGTCAGCGCGGACGTTTGCAGCAGCTTGACGACTTTATGCCAACGTCTGTCCGACACCGGTATCGTCTCGGCGATGCACCACTCCCGTAGGTCTCTCAGCAGCGCCAGCACATCTTCCGGCACTCGTACGTCCTCGGAGCGCTCCTGCAACGCGGTTAGCTCACAGTCCGTTAGTCTGAGATCCCTAGATACATCAGGCTCGGCGGAACCTTTCAGTCTGAGCAACTTGGAAAATCCTGCTCTCGATAACGGAACGACATGGAGCCGTACTAGAAAGCGGTCGAACAGGGCGCTGAGCTCTTCTCCCTCCGGAAGTTCATTGCTTGCGGCAACCACAGCCGTGAGAGGCGTGGATTCACGACGATCACCGTTGTCGAACTCGCGCTCGTTCAGCAGGGTTAGCAGCGCGTTGAGGATGGCGCTGTTGGCCTTGAATATTTCGTCTAGAAAGGCGATAGATGCAGTAGGAAGATAAGACTTTGTCAGGCGTTCGTAACGATCCTCTTGGAGCCTCTTGATGGACAGCGGGCCGAAGAGCTCCTCCGGCACCGAAAACCTGGTCAGCAAGCGCTCGAAATAGCTCGTATCCGTGAAGGCGAGGCGCAACCGGCGGGCGACGAGACTCTTCGCGGTTCCTGGTGGCCCCACGAGAAGCAAGTGCTCGCCGGAGAGCGCCGCGATCAGTGCGAGGCGCACAGCCACGTCGCGTTCGACGAGTCCAACTGTCAGAGAGTCCCTGATCCGGCGCAGACGATCTTCGATACCTTTCATTGCATACACTCGTGGCTGCGACTTTCTGGATGAACAGAGCTTCGTTGACCTCGAAAAACTGAAAGCTCTGAATACCAAATGACGGGAAACCTAAATAGGAACTCCGGACTAGAAACGAAGTTGTCAACTGTGGTGATCTCGCAATCCATGAGACGAATACTAGAGGTCACATCGGCTATGTGTAGCTTCGCCCACATAGTTAGTGCCGGCCTGAAGATTACCCGGAGCGCCCCGGCCCAAGATTCAAGACCCGCCGTGCCAGCTAGCCTGGCGGCGCCCTTCAAACCGGGTATGAATTCTATTCCTTCCTGAACTCGAGTCCAGCAGCAAAGCGGTTCCCGTCCCGGAGGATGAACACCTTGCCCCAATGATGCTTGCATGAGACGGATCCGTCGTTTTCCTGTCCAGGTCGCGGCTGCCTACCGCGATCTCAAATTCCCAGAGCCCGCCATAGCTCTTCGCGCGCGGCCCTAAAGAACTCCAGATAAATTGGGTGCAGCGAAGTACCTGTTACATTTAATGAGCCTAACTGCTTTGCTCGCAAGTACTTGTCGGGCCAGCCTTCCGGAGCCGGAGCCCAGTCCAGATCCTTCAGACTATTTGTCAAATCTGTCCCTTCGGTTCCCACGACGGCAAAGTAGGCAGAGGGAAGTCCTGTCTGGGGAACACTCCAATCAGCGTCATCACGCTCGAAGTCAAATCCGAACTCGGCCTTCGCTTCCAAGTTGTTGGTGACCCAGGGCGAAGTGTAGGTCAGGTATCGTTGTGAATAAGACCAGTTTCCTTGGCCATCGGGAAGCACGCATTCTGCATAAACTTCATCAAGTAACTGGAGCAAATGCCTTTCGACGGATGTACGATGTCGGGTCGTAGCCGCCAGATCGTTGGCCGTCAGGTGAATTGCCATCCTCCACTCCTCCATCAGCAAAAGGAGCTCGCGGACCAAATGTACAGCGAGCTCGCTGAGTCCGCTCGGTTGCTGCGAGAGCCAGCTTCTAAGCCAATCCGCCACTTCATGCCAACGGATAGGCTTGAACGCGACCGCTGGTTTGCATAGAGAAGTTTCAAAGGTCGGCCTCTCGTGGCGCGTTACACACACAAGGGTTCGCGTGCTGAAGGTAAATTCGCGTCGAAGCTGGGATTCGTAGCATCGTAGTTGGACGTCGTCCACAGGTGCAGAGATCTTGTTTTCCATCGCGATCACATGACGAACTTTATCGCGGTCGCTTCGAGCCTCTATCCAGAGGTCTACGCGACCGCTATCGCTAAGCACCCTCTGAGTAGCGATATGAACGTAGGAAACTTGATGGGGGGCAATCAGCCAGTTCACAAAGCCCACGCGAAGCGGAAGACTGGCGTGCAATATTCCTGCGAGTGCTTCCGTGAAGAAATCCTCTTGCGGAACCCGACCGTCTCGCGGGCGATACTTGAAAAGACGCAAAAAAAGGTTGTTCATTCGGGCCGCTCCACTCAGGCACCAGGCACCATTGACGTCAAATCGGAGATAATGCAAGTCCTTAGCAATGCGCCCATTCCGTGCTTATCCGGTTAGCGCAGACAGCCACTACATCTAGGATGGTCTGCCCGCTTCGGTCACGACGTGCTGCTGGCGGAGACCTTCGTGGATACGGCCCTCTTCCGGGGCACGGTTTACCGCGCGGCCAACTGGATCGAAATCGGGCGCACCCGCAGCTTCGCTCGCGGTGGGGCCGGCTACAGCGAGCTTGCCCGGCCCAACCGCGTGCTCCTTCTTGCCCTGTCCCGCACCGCGCGGGCCCGGCTGCGGGCCGACGATCTCGACCCCCGTCTGCAACATGGAGTGCTGAAGATGACGCTCACCGCCGCACAGATGCGATCGCTGCCCGAGTTCTTCCAGGGCATTGACGATCCTCGCCGCCGCCGCGACGCTTTGCGGCATGCGCGGCTACAAGGCGATCAGCGAATGGGTCGACGACCTCAGTCCCAGGGTGCTGCAGCGCTTCCTCGTGCGCTGCCGCGACGGCCAGCACCGCCCGCCCACCCTGCCGGCGATACGCAGCCTGCTGATCTGCGTCGATCCGGCCCAGCTCGACACAACCCTCAGGGGCTAGCACGAGGCCCATGACTATACTCCATGCTGCACCTCATTATCCGGTTGGCGGGCAAGTTCGGGGAAACGCCTTCGTTTTGAAAGCTTTCGCCTTGGTTGCTTGGTCGGTGGGGGATCGGGAATCTCGATCAAGTAATCGGGTCTGTCGTTGTAGGCGTGTCCGCGTAGAAGCCCGGCCTTGCGCCATCTGTGGACTGTATCGCTTGTGACCCCCAGCCGGGCGGCGGCGTCATGGACGGTCAACATCCCCCGGTCGCGCAGCCGGTCGTAGCGTGACTTGAGAGCGTAGTTGTCTCGAACCACCTTGACCAACATCGCATTGAAGGCGCGGCCGTATCCGCTTCGGTATCCGCGCTCGTTGAGGATATCGGCGATCGCGCCATCGGTGTGGTCGTTCAGCAGCCTGTCGACCTCGGCGACGACCTCGTCGCTGGTCCTGTAGACCTCGGAGACGTGTCGCTCCGGCACCCAGGTGAGCGGGCGGGTGGCGCCGCCGCGCAGACGCACCCCCAGGCTTCGCGTGGCCTTGGTCAGCGTCACGTCGTCGATCAGCAGCCGCGCCATCCGCTTGCGCTCGCGGTGCGGCGTCCCCGGATCGTTCCATAGGCGGGGGAAGTCGTTGGCCAGCGGGAGGATCCGCTGGCGCTGCTCATCGTCCAACCCTTGGCCCGGTTCGGCGCGGCTGCGATCGAACTCGCGCTGTGCCTCGTCGAGGGCCCGAAGCTTCGCGTTCCACTCCGCCTCCAGCACGTCGGCGACCATCCGGTTGTCGGGATGGGTCTGCATGAACCGCTGCCGCGCCAGATCGGCCTCCTCGCGGGCGCGCTGTGCCTGCTGAGAGCGCCACAGATCGGCTTCCCCGGCGCGCGCGGCGGGCTCGTCCTGGACCTGCAAGGCCACTTCCAGCGTGACCGGCGTCATCAGTTCCACCAGCAACTCGCCGACCGCCTGGTCGATGGCGGCGCCGGATATGCTCTGACACTTGGCGGACGCCGTCTCGATGCCTTCACGGATGCACGTGTAGTAGGGATATTGCCGCCGTTTACGGTGCTGGTAGCGCACTGTCATGGGCCTGCCGCACACGCCGCAGGTGGCCAGGCCCTGCAGCAGTGCTGCCCCCTCTCGCGGGGGCCCGCGGGACCGTGTTGTTCGAGGGCAGTCTCAAGGGCCGTGCTGCCCCCTCGCGCGGGGGCCCGCGTCGCCCTACTACGCCGTACGTCCGGGCATTGTCCCGGAGCCGACGTTCATTCTCCTCGAACCGGTCCCAGGTGATGTAGCCCGGGTGTGCATTGCGCAGCAGGACTGTCCATTCCTCACGCGCCAGAGGCCTGTGCACGACACCTCCGCCGGGACGGCGCCGGGTGCGGCTGCGGCCGTACACGTAAGCGCCCGCGTATCGCGGGTTGTGCAGAACTTTCAGCACCCGCGAGGCCCTCAGGGGCTTCCAGCGCAGCTCTCCCATGTCCGGTCCGCTACGCGGACGCTGCGGAAACAGCAGCTTCTCCTCGCGAAAATGCTTCACCGTGGCGTTGGCCGAGTTGCGCGACCTCGTTGCGTCCTTCGCCGGTGAGCTGTCTTCACCGGAGACGGGAGGGCGCGATGAGAGAGCGGAGGCGGGACAAGTTGCAGAGGGAGTGCGATGTCGCTCAAGGCTGATTTTGTCATAGAAGATGGTGCCGATGGGCATCTATACCGGTCTTCTGGTCACGTAGCCCGGTGTCGATGCCGACAGCGACCCGCGCCAGTAGTTCGTGCAGGGCTTCGTCCGCGCGGTGAGCGTGGCGTCTGGTCGTCACCGAATATGCGGTTGTTGGAATGCCGCCGACAGCAGGAAGACCGATGCCGCGTGGCCGGCATCGATCATGCCGGAGACGAACGTTCGTGCCGCTCACAGGGTTCTCACCGACGGCGGAATCGCTTCCGGGAGTGACCGTGCCGCCGCGCTGGGCGCTTCCAACATTGCCAGCATATCCCGGGCGCAATAGACGCGGTTCCGCTTCGCCGAACCGACCGGCGAGACGATGCCTGCCGCTTGCAGCCGTTCGACGGCGCGCTGGGCCGTCGTGTAGGCGACACCCAACTCCCCGGCAACGCCCCTCACGGTCCAGAATGGGTTCTCGGCGAACAGGCGCAACACATCCTTGGGCCGACCCAAGTGGGCGCCGGCAAGCCCTTCCCGCCAGTCCTCGAGAAGGTCGTCGATCTGCTCCATGCGCTCGACCGCGTCCTCGGCCTGGGCTTCGACCCCGCGCAGGAAGTAGCGCAGCCATCGCTCCCACGCTCCATCCCGCGTCACGGCCAGAAGATGCTCGTAGTACAACTCCCGTGTCGCCTCGAAGTAGGCACTCAGGTAAAGCAGCGGCGATGGAAGAACGGCACGTTCGACCAGAAGAAGCGTGATGAGCAGACGGCCGACGCGGCCGTTGCCGTCGAGGAAGGGATGTATGGCCTCGAACTGGGCGTGGACGAGCCCGGCATGGATCAGCGGGGGCAGCGTATCGTCATGGAGAAAGTGCTCGAACGGATCGAGGCACGACAGCAGCTCGGCCGGGGGCGGGGGCACGTAGACGGCCTCGCTCAGGCTGCATCCGGGAGGACCGATCCAGTTCTGGCTGCGCCGGAACTCACCGGGCAACGCCGTGTCACCACGCACACCGCGCATGAGGCGTTCGTGCAGCTCCCTGATGAGGCGCAGGGAGAGCGGCAGCGAGGACAGACGCTCCAATCCATGCTCGAGGGCAGCGACATAGTTGGAGACCTCTTCGAGGTCTGCGGAGGCTCGACCGGCGGTGCCGCCTGCCGAGGCCACGAGCAGCTCGCCAAGGGTGGTGCGCGTGCCCTCGATGCGGCTGGACAGCACCGCCTCGCGGTGCACGAATGGCTTGATGAAGAGATGAGGGTTGCGAAGCCGCCTGCCTTCGCCCGCGAGCCGGCCGATGGCCCGGTCCGCGGCGGAGGTATCGGCGACGAGAGCTCGATCCCATGTGATCGACGGAGGCAGCGGCGCCGGCAGGAAGGCGGCATGTCCGCTGTTGTCTCTGATCGTGCGGCCGTGGGGCGCGCGGCTGGGATTGCTCGACATGGTGATCGGACGTGCGTTGTTTGCGGAGGCGCGAATAGGGCAGGTTCATATTAGCGAATTATGCCGCAAGCGAAAATTGTCCGATTCTGCACCTTCGTGTTGACGATGTGTTGACTGTAGTTTGGAGAAAAGCAACACTCGGAGAGGTGTTTCTAATACACCCATTATATCAGTCTCTTACGTACCACTGAATTGCGAGGATGGGTTTCACGAGAAGACGGCCGATCAGTTCCGCGCGGTTCAATCCGAAGGCCATGGGAAATCTCCTTCATGGGGTCTGGTTGATGACGGTGGGTTGCGAACGGCCGGGGCGGAGGCCACTCCCCCCAACCCCCGACCGTTCAATCTCTCCAAGCCCTCCTCCGCCTCTA
>JAJDVM010000303.1 GCA_022826125.1 Defluviicoccus sp. | reverse complement strand
GCCGCGCATTCGGGATGGAACCGTCGGGGCTCGCGTGCCATGATGCCGCGCCACAAGTTCGGACAACGCCTTGGGGGCGGGGAGATATTGCGCATGCTGAGATTTTCCGAAGAGGTGATGCTTCTTCTGTTGAACGACAATGGCGGGAAATTCGTGGATGTACCCGCGCCGTCGCTGGATTGCGCGCTCGCCGGCGCGGTGCTGATGGACCTCGCCATGGAGAACCGTATCGATACCGACCCCGAGCGGTTGTTCGTGACCGACCCGACGCCGCTCAACGACGATCTGCTCGACCCGACGCTGGAGCGCATCGTGGCTTCGACGGAAACCCGCGACACCGGCTACTGGATCGGCGAAACCGCGGTTCATGCCGATACGATCCACGACCGGTCCCTCGCCCGCCTGGTGGAGCGCGGCATCCTTCGCCAGGAGGACGACCGCTTCATGTGGGTGTTCCAGACGCGCCGCTACCCGGTGATCGACAACCGGACCGTGCGGGAGGTCAAGCTCCGCCTCATGGGCGTGCTGTTCAGCGACGAAATCCCGGATGCGCGCGACATCCTGCTTATCTCCCTTTCCGACGTTTGCGGCATATTCGGCAGCCTGCTATCCACCGCTGAACTGGATTCGGCAGCGGAGCGCATCGCGCAGGTTCGCAAGCTCGACCTCATGGGACGGGAAGTCGCAAAGGCGGTACGGGAGATCGAAACCTCGCTCGCGGCGGCGATCGCCATGCCGATGCACTGACGCGCCCCCGCCTTCCCCGGGAGCGCCGGAACGCCCACAGACACCGACAAACACCGACAGCATTTTCAGGAGACCGACACGATGGATGTAACGACGGCAAGGCAGGAGGGAATCCTGACCGCCGAGGTCGGCGGACGGATCGACGGCTCGAACGTCGCCCAGTTCGAGGAAGCGATCAGGACCGCGATCGACGAAAACGACCGCGCGGTGCTGATCGACTGCGAGAACCTGGGCTATATCAGCAGCGCGGGCCTTCGCGCCGTGCTGATGACCGCCAAGACCCTCTCGAGCCGGAACGCGAAGTTCGCGCTCTGCTCGATGTCCGATCCGATCCGGGAAGTCTTCCAGATCAGCGGCTTCGACAAGATCGTCGCGATCCACGCGTCCAGGGCCGAAGCGCTCGCCTCCTTCGACTCCTGAGCCCGCGGCGTCGGGTCTGACCGGCGCGCCCGCCCCTCCCGGCGATCACCCCGTGGCGGGGGCGGGGCAGGCGCCCGCCCTGGACCGGACGAAGGCGGCGGCGGCGCCGACATACCAGGGCAGCCGGTCGCCCTTCCCGTGAAATCCGACATGACCGCCGCCCCGCGTCACCAGAACGCGGAGGCGTGAAGAGGCGGCGACCGAGGGCGGCGGAACCCAGGGGTCGTCGTCCGCATGGACGATCAGCGTCGGCACGCGAAGCGCCCCGAGGAACCGGGCCGGCGAACACGAGGCGTAGTAGTCCGCCGCATCGCGAAATCCCGCCTCCCCGGCGGTCAGCGTATCGTCGAAATCCCTGATGTGACGCACCTCCGCGACGGCGCTCCGCACCGCCGCCGGCGCGCGGCGCCAGACCGGCTCCGTTTCCTCCCGGAGGCGCGCGAGAAGCCATCGCTCGTAGAGCCGGTTCCGGGGCCGGGCGATCCGGTCCGCCGCCGCGGCGAGATCGAGCGGCGCGGATATCGACACCGTCGCCCTGACGATCGCGGGAAGGCAGGGCGCGGCGGCAAGCCGGAGCGCCAGCGCGCCGCCCAGCGAATAGCCCAGCACGACGACGCCCCGGTCCCGGATGCCGGGATCGAGCTCCGCCGCCGCCAGGCAGGCATCGGCGAGGTCCCGCACGCGGTCCATGTGGTAGTGACCGCGGGCAAGCGAGCGGCCGGGCGGCGATCCGCGCAGGTTGAGGCGGACCACCGGATGCCCGGCGGCGAGAAACACGCCCGCCGCCTGAAGCACGTGCCGGCTCGCCTCGCAGCCGGTGAGCCCCGGAACCAGGATTACCGCCGGCGCGGAGCCCGACCCCAGATGATAGCGGGCGACCAAGCGGTCCCCGCTGCCGTCGCGGAGCGGGATTTCGAAGCGCCGGCCGGACTCGGGCGGAATGCCGGGAAGCCTTCCGGGAAGGACGTTGCGCAACGTCTGAAGGTCGGCGGTGAGCCAGGGCCAGCGGCGCCGGAAAGGCGGAACCGGTTCCATCGGCGGGCCGGGGTTCGCCGGGCGCTACAGCCCGTCGGCGGGGAACACGCGGTCGGGCGGCGCGTGGCCGTCGACGAAGGTCTTGATGTTGATCATCACCCTTTCGCCCATCGCGATGCGTCCCTCCCGGGTCGCCGAGCCGAGATGGGGGGCGAGCACCGCGTTGTCGAGCCGACGTAGGCTCTCCCCGATTTCGGGTTCGCGCTCGTAGACGTCGAGACCGGCGCCCGCCAGCACGCCCTCGGCGAGGCATCGGGCGAGCGCGGCCTCGTCGATGATTTCGCCGCGCGCCGTGTTGACGACATAGGCGTGGGGCTGGAGCGAGCGCAGGCGCTTCTCGGACAGCAGGTGGCGGGTCTCGGAGGTATGCGGGCAGTTGATGGAGATGAAATCCATATGCGCCAGCATCTGGTCGAGATCCTCCCACCAGGTCGCTTCGAGCTCGGCCTCGACCTCGCGGTGGACCCGGCGCCTGTTGTGGTAGTGGATCGACATCGAGAAGCCGCGCGCCCGGCGCGCCACCGCCGTGCCGATGCGGCCCATCCCGACGATGCCGAGACGCTTGCCCGATACCCGGTGGCCCATCATGAAGGTCGGCGTCCAGCCGACCCATCCGCCGGATCGCGCGAGGCGGTCCCCCTCCACCATCCGGCGCGGCGCGCTCAGCATCAGCGCCATGGTGAGGTCGGCGGTGTCCTCGGTGAGCACTCCCGGTGTGTTGGTCACCACGATCCCGCGCGCAGCGGCGGCGGCAAGGTCGATATGATCGACGCCGACCCCGAAATTGGCGATCAGTTTCAGCCGGTCGGACAGCGCGCCGAGGACGGGCGCGGTGAGCTTGTCGGTGACCGTCGGCACCAGCACGTCGCAATCGGCGGAGGCGGCGATGAGCGCGTCGGCGGACATCGGCTCGTCGGTCGGGTTGAGCCGCGTCTCGAACAGCTCCTTGAGACGGGTTTCGATCGCCTGCGGCAGTTTCCGCGTAACCAGGACGGAGGGTTTCTCGGTCGTCATCGATCCGTTCGTGGGCTCGGGCGTCCAACGCCTGTATCAACTCGGCGCGGCGTTGTCCAGAGGAGGAGGGGGTCCGTGCATGGGCTATACTGCCCGCGGCCACCGACCGAGGCACCGGACCTGGTATGCGTCTCTGGATGATTGCCGCGGCCCTCAGCCTGATCGCGGCGGACGGGCCGGCGGCGGTCGCGAGCGAGCCGGGAGCGGCGGGCGGAGAGAAACCCCGTTTCCTTTCGCTTCGCGCGGCGAAAACCAACGTGCGGTTCGGACCGGGGCGCCGCTATCCCATCGCATGGGTGTTCGTGCGGCGCGGCCTGCCGGTGCAAGTCGTCGGGCGGTTCGAGACCTGGCGCCGGATCCGGGACTGGGAGGGGAGCGAGGGCTGGGTCCATCGGTCCCTCCTGTCCGGGCGACGCAGCGTCATCGTCGTCGAAGGGCCGGCGGCGCTCCGCCGCAAGCCGGACGCGAAGGCGAGCCCGGTGGCACGGGTCGAGCGCCGCGTCGTCGGCCGGCTGGTCCGCTGCGACGGCGCGTGGTGCTCGGTCGAGTTCTCGGGACGGAACGGCTGGATCCGGAAGAAGGCGATCTGGGGCGTCAGCAAAGCCGACCGCTGAGACGGGCGGGCCTGGAGACGGTCACGAGACTCCCGCCGCCTCTTCCGCCATGTCCCACCAGACGCAGCCCATGCCGCAGCGCAGCTCGACCGCGGGCTCATAGCAGATCGTCCGCGCCTTGCGGTCGCCGACCGCCCCCATCGCGACGATCCAGGACAACAGCTCGGTGGTGCCGCCGTCGCCGGCCGCCGCCATCTTCTCGAGCGTCGTCTCCGCCACCACCTTCTCCGGGTCGCCCTCTTCGAGGAGGGCGAGAAAGGCGCGGTCGAACGCCTCGTCGACGTCGAAATATTTGGGGCCGCCGGGATCGTGGCTGAGACCGCCGGTTCCCATGATCGCAACCCGCTCGCCCGCCGGACGGCAGGTGCGCACGATGTCTGCGATCTCCCGTCCGACCCGGTAGCACTCCTCCGGACTCGGAAGCGGCGGGACGATGCAGTTCATGTGGATCGGGACCAGCGGGATGTCATGGTCGGGCGTCAGGTAGAGAAGCGGCACCGACCAGTTGTCGTCGAACAGCAGCCGGTCCTTCCAGGCCAGCCGGAGCCCCCGCCGGTCGCCCTCGCGCACCAGCGTCCTGGCGAGATCGGGATGCCCCGCCACCTCGTAGGCGGGGACGTTGAGCCAGTCCGAAAACCATTCCGCCGGGCCGGTCCACCGCGCGGCGGTGCCGACGCAGAAATCGGCCGACGAATCGAGCGGCAGGTTGAGCAGGTGGTCGTTGGCGATGCCGACGATCGCGTCGGGCCGGGTCTCGCGCAGCATTCGGCCCAGCCCGTGAAACCCCCGGGTCAGGCTCTCCTGCTCCTCCGGCGGCGCCCGGTCGAGCCAGCCGGTCAGCCCCGGCGCATGCGAGAGCGCGCAGACGGCGACGATTTCGGCCATGGCAACGGTCCTCCGAGGGTCGGAACTCTAGCCCGGATTTCCCGCCACTGTCACGGCCTCAGCGCGGATCCGGAAACCAGCCCGGCCCGGCGAGCTCGGTCGGCAGGTCGCCGTCGTAGCTCTCGGCGTTCTCGACCTGCTCGACCCAGTCGAGGCCCATCGCCTTGAAGATCCGGTTGGTCATCACGATCAGCCGGGCCTCGTTATCGGGATCGGAATTCACGTGCTGCTTGATGCAGTAGGCGGGGATGAAGACGAAGTCGCCCTTGGCCCACTCGTATTTCTTGGGCTCTTCGGCCCAGCTCCACGTGAAGTCGACGTCGACCTCGAACTGAACGTCCCAGTGGAGGTCGTAGCCCGAGCCCTCGGCGACATAGACGATCTGCTCGGCGAGCTTGCGCGACCTGCCCGATTTCCCGCCGGGCTCGAGGAACTGCATGTAGATGTCGAGGCAACACTCGGTGGTGTTGAGCTTCTCGTGGACCATGTGCTTCAGCAGCCCGTCCGGCGAGTTCTCGAACGGCATGTCCTTCGCCTTGACCACGGTCAGCCGCTGCCGGTAGTCGGCCCGGAAATCCGCCGATTCCCGCAGCCACTCGGCATAGATATCGGCCTGCTTCCCGCCGAGTTTCGCGATGTCTCTCTCGTCCGCCACCGTGTTCGCTCCTCGCGGGTCGGTCAGATATCGGAGGGAGGCGTCCAGTCCTCCCAGCCCGGCACCGCCTCCTTGGGCGGGTACTTGGCGATCTTCTGGAACAGCATGTGCATGAACAGGAAGAGCGGCTTCGCCTTCATCACCAGCAGCACCAGATCCTCGTCCTCGGAGGCGTTGAAGTGCTGGTGAACGCAGCCGTTCTCGACCACCATGATGTCGCCCGCCTCGTAGTCGAAGCGCCTGCCGTCGTGGATGTCGTACCCCTTGCCGCGCAGGCAGTAGAAAATCGCCGAGTTCATGTGGCCGTGGCGCTGGCCGGTGCCCCTAGGCGCGATCACCGAGATATGGGTCTCGATCGACTGGGCGATGTCGGTCTTCATCGGGTTGACGATGGACTTGTCGAAGAGCTGCGGCCCGCCGCGCCATTCCTGGTCGGTGGCTTTGTAGACCCGGGGCTGATTGTAGAGCTCCTCCTGGAGCTCTCCGTAGGTGCCCTCCAGCGCGCGCACGAAGGTGCGCTTCCTCTGCCAGCGCTCCCAAACGACTTCCTTGGGCCGGTTGTGGCCGATGCCGGCCTGTTTGGTGCCGACCTCGATGCCGCCCGCCTCCGTCGACCGATCCGCCATGAGCCCGGCCCTCCGAAAAACTGCATTCGCGAAGCCGGTGGATTATATTTGGCGCGGTTGGGGTGTCCAGCCGACCGCCGGACGGAGACCGGGACAGGCATGAAAATCGCGCCGCTTTCGGACGTGCTCGGGGCGGAAATCTCCGGGGTCGACATCGCGCGCGACCTCGACGGGGAGGCTTTCGCCGCGGTGCTCGACGCCTTCCACCGCTATCGCGTTCTGGCGTTTCGCGAACAGTATCTGAACCCCGCCGACCAGGTCGGGTTCGCCGCCCGCTTCGGCCCGCTCGAAGTCCACGACAACCGCCGATACAACCTGCCGGACCACGAGCACGTCATGGTGCTGTCGAACGACCTCCGGGACGGCGGGCCCATCGGCGTGCCGGACGCCGGGGATTCATGGCACACCGACCTGTCGTTCAAGGAGACCCCGAGCCTCTGCACCCTCTTGCAGGCGGTGAGGCTCCCCGACAAGGGCGGCGATACCGCCTTCGCCTGCATGACCAGGGCCTACGCGGCGCTGCCGGCGGACATCAAGGCGCGGATCGCCGGACGGCGCGCGGTCCACAACCCGAGCAAGCTGGTCAACCCGCGCGTCGAGATCTCGCCGCTCAGGAAGGACGCGGACGCGTTCTACAAGGGGCAGAGCGCGCGCTTCGCCGAGGTCTCGCACCCGATCGTCAGGACCCATCCGGCGACCGGCGAGAAATCGCTCTACGTCCAGCCGCGTTTCACGGTCGGCATCGAGGGCATGGACGACGAGGAGGCCCAGCCCCTCCTCGATCTCCTGTTCGCCCACCAGATCCGCCCGGAATTCGTCTACCTCAACAAGTGGCGGGAGGGCGATCTGCTGATGTGGGACAACCGCTGCGTGATCCACTACGCCACCGGCGGCTACGCCTGGCCCGACGTCCGGACGATGCACAGGACGACTGTGCTGGGCGACAGGCCCTATTGAGCGGCGAATTCGTCCCGCAGGATGTGCAGCCGCCTCAGCATCTCGCGGTCGGACACCTCGAACAGCCAGGCGTCCTCGGTCTCCGCGGTGTGGCCGATCCAGTGCCCGTGCGGCAGCGAGACGATATCGTGCTTGCGCCATTCCAGCGTCGTCTCGCCGATCTCCGAGCGCCCCTCGCCGCCGACCACGATGAAGGCCGAGTTGCTGTTGGAGCGGTAGGCGCGCGTCGAGCTTCCCGGGGCCAGCGAGAGGAGCGAGCACTCCATCGTCGCCATGGTGGGGCCGCCGGTGAGCGGGTTGGTATAGAGCAGGCGCCGGCTGCCGTCGGGCGCGGGCGGCAGCGCGGCCAAGGCGGGGCGCGCGGTCTCCCACGGGTAGCGGAAGAGCGGCGAATAGGCCATGTCCGCCGAACCGGACACGGGGGCGAGCCCCGGCGCCGCGAAGGCCTCGTCCGGCGGCAGGTCGGGCAGGTCGTGCGCCGGGCCGGGCTCGAATTCACCGGTGTCGAGATAGTGATGGAACGGCACGTCCAGCACGTCGAGCCAGATCATCCGCCCGTCGCCCTCGTGGACGTGCTCGTGCCAGGTCCAGCCCGGGGTGAGCACCATGTCGCCGGGCTCCATCGGACACGGCTTGCCGTCGACGACGGTCGTCGCGCCGCTGCCCTCCATGACGAAGCGCAGCGCGTTCATCGAATGGCGGTGCGGGCGGGCGGTCTCGCCGGGCATCAGGACCTGCAGGTTGAAGCCGAGCGTGAGGCCGGAGCCGCGGCTCCGCCCCGATTCGAGCAGCGCCGGGTTGTTGAGCACCAGCACCCGGCGCTCGGCGTCGGTCATCGACGTCGCCTCGATCGCCGTTTCCAGCAGCGGCTCCAGCGTCTCCCAACGCCAGATATGCGGCGGCTCGGGCGGATTGGTGGTGGTGTCCTCAAGCTCCCAGAGAGCGACCACGTTCGCCGCCGCCATCGCCTCGTGAAAATCGGAAAGGGCCACGCGCCGGGTCATCGCCGCCTCCTGTCCGTGCCTGCCGCCGCGATTGTGACGCGAACCGGCGGCCGGGCCAACCGAAACCCGGCCCCCTTGATCGGGGCGGCTCGAGCGCATATCTGCCGGCCGGGACGCATCCGCGATCGTCCGCCTTTCGATACGCCGCTTCGCGGCTACTCAGGGTGAGGGTACAGTTGGATCATCGAGAAATGTCCTCATCCCGAGCAGGCGCGCAGCGCCGTATCGCGGGACGCATGGTCGCCAATCCGGGAGAAAGAATGACCGATCGTCACAGCGCGCTGATCTATTCCATGGTCCTCGCCTCCGCCGCTGACCGCGAGATGACCGATGCCGAGCTTCGCCGGATCGGACAGATCGTCGAACGCCTGCCGGTGTTCGGCGACTTCGACACCGACTCGCTCGCCCGCAGGGCGGCGGAATGCGCTGAGCTCCTGAACGCCGAGGACGGGCTCGAAACCGTCCTCGACGTCATCCGCGATGCCCTGCCGGAGAAGCTGCGCGAGACCGCCTATGCGGTGGCCTGCGAGATCGTGGTCGCGGACGGCAGGATCGCGCAGGAGGAGCTTCGCCTGCTCGAGATGCTCGCCCAGAGCCTGCCCATCGACCGGTTGGCGGCGGCGGCGATCGAACGCGGCGCGCGGGCGCGGCACATGACGCTCTGAGCGCCCGGGCGCGCGCGATGCCCGCCGGCGAGACCGACCGCGCGGTCGCGCTCTGGCTCTATGTCTGCTGCGCGATGATCTTCGCGATGGTGGTGCTGGGCGGCTTGACCCGGCTCACCGGGTCCGGGCTATCGATGGCGACATGGCGGCCGGTGACCGGCTGGCTGCCGCCGCTCGACGCCGCAGAGTGGGATGCGGTCTTCGCGCTCTACCGCGAGACGCCGGAGTTCCGGCGCGTCAATTTCTGGATGACGGTCGACGATTTCCGCTCGATCTTCTGGCTCGAATATCTCCACCGTCTCTGGGGCCGGCTGATCGGGGTGGTCTTCGTCGTCCCGGCCGTCTGGTTCGCGCTGCGCGGGCGGATCGGGCGCCGGCTGGGGGCCGGGCTCGCCGTCGCCTTCCTGCTGGGCGCGGCGCAGGGCGCGCTCGGCTGGTACATGGTGCGAAGCGGGCTGGTCGACCGGCCCGAGGTCAGCCACTACCGCCTCGCGGCGCATCTTGCGCTCGCGCTCGCGGTCTACCTCTATTTGCTCTGGCTGGCGCTGGGCCTGACCCGGAAACGCGGGGCGCGGGGCCGGCACGAGGTGGGGCTCGGACTGGCGATCGGAGGCATCGCGCTGACCGCGATCTGGGGCGCGTTTGTCGCCGGGCTCGACGCGGGCCATATCCATCCGACCTTTCCCCTGATGGACGGCAGCCTGGTCCCGCCGGAGATATTCTCCCTCGCGCCGTGGATCGCCGACCTGACCGGGAACCCCGTCACGGTCCAGTTCGTGCATCGCTGGCTCGCGATATCCGTTGTCGCGGGAATCCTGTTGCTGCGGTGGCGCGTCCGGCGTGCGCCGCGCGGCGAGCGCCGCCCCTTCGACCTGCTGGCCGGGATGGCCCTCGTCCAGGCAGGTCTCGGCGTCGCGACCCTTCTGCTCGGCGTGCCGCTCTTCGCCGCGGCGCTCCACCAGGCGGGCGCGGCGGTCCTGCTGAGCCTCGCGGTCTACGCCCTGCACGCGGGCCGTAGGCTCCGGGTTTGACATGGAAAACCCGTCTGGACGACCATTGGTCCGGTCCCGGCGAGGCGGCGGAGATGAGCGAAGGTCCCCCATTCGAGGAAGCGGTTGCGCAGCTCCGCGCGGCGCTCGCGGACGTCGCCAACGGCGATGTCGCGGCGATCAAGGCGCTTTACGCGCAGACCGACGAGGACACCAGCTTCTACGGCTGGGGCGGCTACGAGAAGGGCTGGGACCAGGTCTCGCGGCGCTGGGACTGGGCGGGCCGGCAGTTCAAGGGCGGCACCGTCCGGCACGAGAACCTGACGACGGTGGTCACGCCGGAGCTCGCCTACACCACCGACATCGAGACCTTCGAGACCGCCATGGACGGGATGGACGACCGCGCCCGCTGGTCGAACCGGGTCACCCACGTGTTCCGCCTGGTGGACGGCGAGTGGCGCCTAGTGCATCGCCACGCCAACCGCCTCGAAGACCGCTTCGAGCCAGCCGCCCGTCTCGAACGGAGGTAAGCCCATGAACGAGAACCCGGAGACTCGCGCCTCCGAAATCTTCCGCCGGGCGGAAGAGCTGGTCCCGGTTTTCGCCGAACGCGCGGCGGAAACGGAAGCCCTGCGGAAGCTGCCCGCGGACACGATCGCCGACATCCGCGCGGCCGGGCTGCACACGATGGGCAAGCCGGAGCGCCTCGGCGGCGCCGAATTGCCGCTGGATACGATCGTCCGGGTGGTCGCCACGCTCGCGCACGGCTGCGCCTCGACCGCCTGGGTGTGCGGCGTCTACAGCGACCACGCGATGATCGTCGGCATGATGGACCCGCGCGTGGCGGACGAGATCTGGGCCGACGATCCGGACGTCCTGATCGCCACCGGCTACTTCCCCTCGGGCACCAACGAGCCTGACGGCGACGGGTGGCGGCTGACCGGCCGCTGGGGTTTCGCGAGCGGCTGCGACTACGCGAGCTGGGCGTTCCTGGGGAGCGTCATCGCAACCGGGGACGGGCCGCCGGAACCCCATCTCTGCCTGGTGCCGATCGACGAGGTCGAGATCGACGACGACTGGCAGGTGATGGGACTCGCCGGGACGGGATCGAAGACCCTCGTCGCCGACGGGGCGTTCGTGCCGCGCCACCGCGCGATCCCGCTCCGGCTGGTAGGCGGCGGCTGGGAAGCGCGCGGCAGGCCGGACGTGCCGCCGCTCTACCGGCTGCCGCATGTCAGCACCATCCCGTTCCACTTCTGCGCCACCGCGCTGGGCACCGCCGAGAGCCTGCTGGAAGACGTCATCGCCGAAATAGGGGAGCGGCACTCTCTCGGCGCTCCGGTCGCCGAATACGCGACGATGCAGATGCGCGTCGCCGGCGCCTCGGCGGAGCTCGACTGCGCCCGCATGCTGATCGAACGGGACACGCGGGAGGCGATGGCGGCGATGCGGGAAGGGCGGTCGCTGACGCTGGCGGAGCGCGCGCGCAACCGGCGCGACATGGCCTACGCCGCGCAACTCTGCCGCCGCGCCGCCGAGGAGCTGTTCGAGGCGGGCGGGGCCAGGAGCGTCTATTCGGCCAGCACCCCGCAGCGCAAGTTCCGCGACGTCCGGGTGGCGGCGAACCACATCATCCTCAAATGGGACGTGGCGGGAACCACCTACGGCCGCGTCGCCTTCGGCCTCGACCCCGCCTCGCCGTTCGTCTGAGGGGCGGCGGGCGTCCCCTCTCGCTCCAACCCGCTCCCCCGCGGGGAAGAGGGGAGCCTGGCGCGCCGGCATTCCCTGCCTTCTCCCCTCCCGCTTGCGGGAGGAGCCAGGGGAGGATGGCGCTCACGCCCGGAACGCCGGCAACACCTCCTCTACGCATCTCTGGAGCTGCTCGCGCGGGCGGGCGGAGACGAAGCGCATGATGGGCATGGTGCAGCCGGCCTCGATATAGGCGGCAAGCTTGTCGATCACCGCCTGCGGCGATCCGTAGGCGAGCCAGGTCTCGGCCTGGTCGCGTGTGATGTAGCCCGCGCCGTAATAGGCGCCGAGGAAGGTCGTCGCCTCCTCGAACGCGCGGTCCCGGTCCTCGTCGATATTGACCATCATGTGGAGCGAGCCGTCGAAGTCCGACGTGTCGCGGCCGAGCTCATCGGCGTAGCCGCGTATCCTGTCGAAGCGCTCCCTGAAGCGCTCGACCGGGATTCCGTCGGTCTGCCAGCCGTCGGCGTGGGCGGCGACACGCTTGAGGATCCGTTCCATCGCCTCTTCCGGCACGTCGTCGCGCTTGGGATTGACCGCGATGTGGATCGGCGGCGGGTTCTGGACCGGCTTGGGCTGGAGGTCCACGTCGGCGAAGCTGCGGAACCGGCCCTCGTGGCTCGCCTTCCCCTTGCCCCACAGCTTGCGGAGGATTTCGATCCCCTCGACCACGCGGGCGGGGCGTTCGCTGGACCGGACGCCCATGACGTCGAGCTCGTGCGCGAATTGCGGCCCGTCGAAGCGCGAGCCTCCGTTGCAGACGGCAAGGATCGTCCGCCCTCCGGACAGCACGTCGAGGCTCGCCCATTGCAGGGCGAACAGCAGCGGGTCGCGGAACGGGAAGCTCGCGAGGCAGACCGTGCCGAGCTTCACCCGGCTGGTTCGCACCGCCATCGCGGAGAGCGTGACCACCGCCTCCACCCGGGGCTTGGACAAGAGGTTGTCGCCCACCCAGACACCGTGGAAGAGGCCCGAGCTCTCGGCCGTCTCCGCCATGTCGAGCAGGTCGTCGAGCGTTCCCCAGTCGAACAGGATCGCCCGGGTGGACAGCGAAATCCCGAACTTCGCCCGCATGGGAACCGCCGCGCTCATGTCACCCGCCCAGCCAGGAGAGGACGGTACGCGCGACGGTGCGCGAGACCCGGTCGAGGCATGAGAGCGCGACCAGGTCGGTGCCGAGCACGCCCTCGCCGCCGCCGACGCCGTACATCACCGCCGGCACCCCGGCCGCACACGGCCCGCCGGCGTCGAACGTGCCCTGGCCGTAATAGGTGCCGGGCGGCTCGCCGTGGACCGACTCGTGCGCGGCGGCGAGCGCGCGAACCACGGGGTTCTCCGGATCGACCGTCGCGGGCCACATGTGGTGGCCCTGCTCCACGCTCACCTCCCAGGGCGAGAGGTCGCCGATCGCCGCCCTCACCTCCTCGGTCGCGGCCGCGGGATCGTCGCCCGGCAGCAATCGCCGGTCGACCCGCATCCTCGCGGTATCGGGGATCGTGTGCGGCGCGAGCGGCGAATAGGCGATCTGGTAGGGCAACACGTGACGGCCGCCGAGCTGCGGATGGGTCCCCTCGAAGGTCATCCGCTTGAGGCGGTTCATCACCTCCCACGCCCCGTCGATGGCGCTCAACCCGGTGTCCGGGACGCTCGAATGGACCGCCTTGCCGCGCACCGTCACGTTGACGTCGACCCGGCCGCGATTGCCCATCGAGATCCGTTCGCCGGTCGCGGTCATGAGCAGCGCGAAATCGGGCTTTTCGTCGAGTGCGGCGAGGATCGCCTCGGAGCATTTGTGGCTCGACCTTCCCTCGTTGTTGATCGCGACATAGAGCGTGCCGGGGAGCTCCGTCCCGGTGTCGGCGAGCAGCTTGAGGATGGCGAGCGCGATCGCCTGGTGCGACTTGTTCTGCCCGACCCCCATGCCGAACACGCAGGGCTCGTCGCGCCCCCACGCGGCGCCGGACGCGATCTTCCCCGACCAGGGGTCGTCCATCAGATTGTGGTGCTGGACCGGCGTGTAGACTTGGATCAAGAGCGACTTCCCGCTCGTCCCCGAACCGTGGCGCGCGACGATCTGATTGCCCGGCACGTCGATCAAATCGTAGGCGCCGGCCCGGGCGAGCTTCGGCCGCAGGACGTTCTGGACGTAGTGGACGAGCTTGGGGTCGTCCGGTTCGATGAAGACCTCGTGCCCCATCGGCACGTCGGCCGGGACCCGCGCCAGCTCGACCAGCGTGTCAATCAGGAAACGCCGGTCCAGCCGGTCGAGAAGCGATTCGATGTCCATTGCTGTCCGTTACCTATCTATCCGGTCTGTACCGCGCGAGCCGCTCTCCCCCGGCCCCTCCGGGAAGCGGGAGGGGAGAACATAGGGAGGGATCGGCGCCGTGAATCCCCCTCTCCCCGCGGGGGAGAGGGCCGGGGTGAGGAGGGTCCGATTCACCCCACATTGACCCCGTCCGAGGCGACCGGGTTGCCGAGCGCCCAGGAGCCCCAGGTCTGGAAATGCGTCTTCCTGGCCTGCATCTGCAGCGCCACGGCGTGAATGTCGCGGAAGCGGCGCTCGAAGGGGCTGGAGGCCATCACAGCACTGGTGCCGGCGGTGTCGAAGAGGATGTCGGCCGCCGCCTTGGCCTCGTGGATCGCGTGGGTGCCGGCGAGCCGGACGGTCATCAGGGTATCGAGCGACATGCGGCCCGCGTCCGCGAGATCGGCGGCACCGGCCTCCGCCGCCTCGGCGAGGAAGGCGCGCGCGCCCCGGATCCGGGCCCCGGCGCGGGCGACCTCGTCATGGACGGCCGGGTTTTCCTTGAGCGTGAACCGGGCGCCGCGCGGGCGCTTGTCCTGCGCCAGCGCGACGAAGGATTCGAAGACCCCGCGCGCGATGCCGAGCGCGACGGCGGCGAAGCCGATCGCGTAGACCGACATCAGCGGCATGCCGTGGAGCGAGGAGATCGCGGGCCGGTCCCGGATCATCGTGGCGCGGACGACGGTGCGTTCCTCGGGCACGAACAGGTCGTCGCACGCGAAGCCGTCGCTCCCGGTTCCCCGAAGCCCCACCGCATCCCAGCCGTCCGACAGCTCGACGGTGTCGGCGGGGAACAGGACGGAACGGATCTCCGGCGCGCCGTTGGCGTCCAGCCTGGGAGAGCTGTCGTCCTCGATCACCGTGCAATGGGCGGCGAGCCAGGTCGCGTGGTGGCTGCCGCTCGCGAAGCCGGTGCGGGCGGTGACGCTGTAGCCGCCCTCAACCGGGCGAGCCTCCGCCTTGCCGGGCCCCCAGGCGAGCACGCCGGACGGGTCGCGCCCCCAGATCTCCTGCGCCAGAGCCGGCTCGAGAAACCCGGCGAGCGAGGCGCAGCCGTTGCCCTGGGCGACGCACCAGGCGGCGCTGCCGTCATGCCGAGCGATCGCCTCGATCACGGGCAGGAAGACCGGCAGCGCCATCTCCGCGCCGCCATAGGCCACGGGCAGCAGGAGGCGGAACAGCGCCTGCTCGTGGAGCGCCGCCATCGCTTCCGCGCTCAGCCGCCGGGCCCGGTCGGCCTCGGGCGCGAGCGACTCGACGACCGGCCCGGCCTTCGCCACCCGGGCGAGCCAGGCGTCGGTGTCGAGCGCGGTCAAATCCTGGCTGGGGGCGTCCATCGGGGCGCCTCTCGCTGACTTGCTGCCGCCCGATTATGCGGGCGGCAGCGCGGGCTGTCACGGCGGCGCGCTTGACCGGTTTCCGCAATTGCTGTGGTATCGAAGCCGAGGTCCCGGAAGAGGATCGGGCACCGGCAAGGACATGCGAAGGGGGAAACCATGCGCAGGATCGGATTCATCGCCACGGCGCTCGCCATCACGGCGCTCGCGGGAGGCACGGCGGGGGCGGCAGAGAAGGTCCGCCTGACCATCATTTCCGGAAACAACCACAACTACGCGCCGGTCGGCGCGGCGATCAAGGACTTCGCCCCGAAGGTGAACGAGATCCTCGCCAAGACCGGCAAGTACGAGGTCTCCTGGGTGCTGGGCTTCGGCGGGCAGATCGTCAAGGTGCGCGGCGAACTCGACGGCGTCCAGACCGGGCTCGGCGATCTCGGCGTGGTGCCGGGGCCGTTCCACCAGTCGGAGCTGTCGCTCTACCAGATCGCCTATGTCACGCCGTTCACCACGCTCGACGTCCAGGTGGCGACCGATGCGATGAACCACCTCTACGCCGAGTTTCCGGCGATGGGGAAACAGGTCGAGCGCTTCAACCAGTCGCTCCTCGGCATCACCGGAACGGCGGATTTCTACGAGCTCTGGACCAGGAAGAAGATCACCAAGTTCACCGATCTCAAGGGCATGAAGATCGGCGCCGTGGGCGCGAACATCCCCTGGGTGACCGCGGCAGGCGCGACGCCGGTGGTCATCAAGGGCCTGGCGACGATGTACAACTCGCTCAAGACCGGGATCTACGAGGGCGGCGTGCTATGGCAGCAGGCGATGGCGGGGTTCAAGTTCTGCGAGATCACCAAGTACAAGCTGGCGGCAGGGTTCGGGGCGGTCGCCAACGCGCTCTTGACCGCCAACATGGACTCCTGGCCCAAGATCCCGCGCGAGGTGCAGGCGGCGATCAAGGAGGCCACCGCCACGTGGTCGGCGGCGGGTAACCAGAAGATCATCGGCGGCGGCAAGTGGGGCCTCGGCGTCTGCGAGAAGAAATACGGCCAGCAGACGCATGAGCTGTCGGCGGAAGAGAAGAAGACCTGGGCCTTCGCGATCCCCAATATCGCGCAGGCATGGGCCAAGCGTCAGGACAAGGCGGGGCTCCCCGGCACCAAGATGCTGGCCAGCTACATGGACTACATGCGGGACAAGAAGCAGATCGTGACCCGCAACTGGGACCGCGAGTAGCCGCGATTTCACGGCGCGCCCTTCGATACGCCGCTTCGCGGTCACTCAGGGTGGGGGAATTCTCGAATACCCCCTCATCCGGGGTAGGCGCGGCAGCGCCGTATCGGGGGACGCCCCGTGCCCGCGGGGCGCCGGCGTGATCCGCCCGGCGCGATGCTGAGAACCCTCGACCGCGCCCTCGGGGCGCTGGTGATTTCCGGCAATAGCCTCGGCTCGGCCTGGATCTTCGTGATGATGCTGGCGATCGCGGCCGACATCGCGATGCGCTTCCTGTTCAACGCGCCGATCAACGGCACCACCGAGCTGGTCACCATGTCGGTGGTCGCCGTCCTCTACCTGCAGCTCGCCTACACCCTGCGCTCGGGCAGCATGACGCGGTCCGACGCGGTGCTGAACCGGCTGGTCGCCCGCTACCCGCGAGTCGGCCACGGCATGTCGGTCATCTTCTACCTCGCGGGGGCGGCCCTGATGGGGGCGATCGTGCGGGGCGCCTGGCCGAAATGGATCAAGTCCTACGAGCTCGACTTCTATGTCGGTGTGGTCGGCGTGTTCACCTTTCCGGACTGGCCGAGGCTGCTGGTGGTGTTCCTCGGCTGCACGCTGACCGGGCTCCAGTTCCTGGTCCTTGCCGCCGGCAGCGCGCGGGCGCTGCTGCGGCCGGAAGCGGCACGCTGATGGAAGCCTTCGAAATCGCCTTGGTGTCGGTGTTCGCGATGCTGCTGCTGATCTATTTCGGCATGCACATCTCGGTCACGCTGGCGCTGATCTCCTTCGTCGGCGCCTGGGTGATCAAGGGCAACGCGACCATCGCCTTCAGCCTGTTGCTGATCGCGGCCGAGAAGACGGTGAACAATTTCGTCTTCGCGGTCATCCCGCTCTTCGTCCTGATGGGCTTCCTGGTCGCCGCCGCCGGGATGGGGCGGGACGCCTACGACATCGGCCAGATCATGCTGCGCAAGGTGCGCGGCGGGCTGGGCATGGCGACGGTGGTCGCCAACGCGATCTTCGCCTCGATCACCGGCGCCTCGGTGGCGTCCGCCTCGGTGTTCTCCAAGGTCGCCGTGCCGGAGATGATGCGCCACGGCTATTTCGGGCGCTTCGCCGTCGGGACGGTCGCGGGGTCGTCGGTGCTCGGCATGCTGATCCCGCCGAGCGTGCTGCTGATCATCTACGCGCTGATCGCCGAGGAGTCGGTGGGCGACTTGTTCATCGCGGGCATCGGCCCCGGCATCCTGCTGACGATCGCCTTCTGCGGGCTGATCTACATCATGGCGACGTTCTTTCCGCGCACCGTCCAGGCCGCCCGGGAAGCGATCGACGAGGCCAGCGAAGAGGTCGAGGAGGAGGCGCTCAGCGCCAGCGATATCTGGCGCAAGGCGCTGCCGATCACGTCGCTGGTGCTGCTGGTGCTGGGCGGTCTCTATGGCGGCGTCTTCACCCCGGTCGAGGCGGGCGCCGCGGGCGCGCTGCTGGCGCTGATCTTCGCGCTCGCCCGCCGCGCGCTCACCTGGCGCAGCTTCTGGAACGTGCTGCTCGATTCCGGGAACATCACCGCGACGCTGCTCTTCCTGATCTGCTCGGCCAGCATGTACAGCCGCATGCTCGGCATGTCGGGCCTGCCGTCGGAGATGGCCGCGATCTTCGACAATCTGGGCGCCGGGTTCTACGGCATGCTCGCCTTCTATGTGCTGGTGGTCATCGTCCTCGGCACAATCATCGATTCCGTCTCGATCATGCTGATCATGGTGCCGCTGTTCCTAGCGGCGCTCAAATTCTTCGAGATCGATCTGGTGTGGTTCGGGATCGTGACCGTGATCGCTACCGAGATCGGGCTGCTGACCCCGCCGCTCGGGATCGCGGTCTATGTCGTGCACTCGACGCTGGCGCGCCCCGACATCACGCTGAAGGACATCTTCATCGGCTCGGCGCCGTTCGCGCTGGCGATGCTGTTCGTCCTGATCCTGATCATCGCGTTCCCGCCGATCGCGACCTGGCTGGTCTCGGTCAAGCTCTGAACGCGTCTATTGCAGGCGGTAGCCGACCTCGTAGTGGAGGTTGATGCCGTCCCAGAACATGTATTTGAGCCGCGCGCCCTCGGCCGCGTAGTGGAGCGCCATGTCCTGCTTCTCGCGCGTGTCGCAGTGCTTGACCAGGATCTCGAAGGCGCGGCCGCCATGCTCGATGTCGGCCTCGGCGTGGAGCCACCAGTATTCGAGCTCGTGCTCGTCGAACCCGTAGGTCCCGCGGAGCGCCGGCAGCACCTTGGAGAACAGCCTGGGCTCCTGCGCCTCGCTCGCGATGTGGACTCCGGCGACACCGGCGATCCAGTGCTGGGTCGCAGAGGTGTTGAGCTCCCAGTTGAGCCAGCACTCGGTCGTCGGCAGGCCGCGCTCGGCCGCGAGCTGCCCGCGCGTCATCCCGCACGCCTCGCAGAACCTGAGCAGCAGCTCGACATGCGGGTTCGCGGGGTCGGTCTCCTCGCGGTAGTTCTCCATCTCCATCTCGACGACGTCGTCCGGCGCGTTGGCGCAGATGTTGAACAGCGCCGTCGGGATCAGGTTGCCGATCCAGTACCAGTGCTCGCGGATGGCGCCGGCGACGGTCTCCCGCTTCGCCTCGCCCGCCGCCCACTTGTCGATCAGCGGGTGGTCGGCCTGGTGGCGCGCATCCACCACACCCTGCAGCTCGTCGCGGAACGATCCGGTCATTTTCCTTCTCCTCAGCCCATCAGCCCGGGCAGGAACAGCACCACGTCCGGCACCGCGATCAGCAATGCCAGCAGCACGAACGCGCAGCCGATATAGGGAAGCCCCGCATAGACCACCTGCGAGAACGTCGTCCCCGGCGGCGCGACCCCCATCATCACGAACAGCAGCAGCCCGAACGGCGGCGTCGTGGTCGAGATCTCCAGCGCCAGCACGACGATAACCCCGAACCAAACCGGGTCGAAGTGGAGCGAGATGGCCAGGGGGACGAAGATGGGGATGGTCAACATCATCTGGGAGATCTGGTCGACGAACATGCCGAGGAACAGGAGGACCGCGAACATGAAGAGCAGCATGACCAGCCGCGGCATCTCGAACCCGGTCACCCAGTCGACGATCCCGGCGCTGGCGCCGGAGAAGGCCATGATCTGGCTGAAAGTGGACGACGCCATCAGGATCATGAACACCATGGTGGTCACCACCAGCGTGCCCTCGATCGACTTGCGGATCACCCGCCAGTTGAGGACCCGGAAGGCGGCGGCCAGCACCAGCACGCCCACGACGCCGAACGCGGCCGCCTCGGAAGGCGTGGCGACGCCGATCAGGATCAGCCCGACGACGCAGAAGAAGACCAGGCCGAGCGGCAGGATGTTGACGACCGTGAGCAGGATCTTGGTGCCGAAACCGGTCGGGTCCACGTCGTAGCGGGGCGCGGCATCCGGATCGAGCTTGACCTGGACGAAGATCAGCACCGCGTAGAAGGTCGCCAGGATCAGCCCCGGCACGACGCCGCCGATCAGCAGCCGGCCGATGTCGATCGTCGTCAGCGCCCCCATCAGGCTGCCGAGCAGCACGACCAGCGCCGAAGGCGGGATCAAGATGGCGAGGCTGCCGGAGCCCAGGATCGGGCCCATCGACATATATTTCTTGTAACCCCGCCGGGTCATCTCGGGCACCATCGAGGAGCCCATCATCGCGGTCGTCGAGATGCTCGAGCCCGATAGCGCGGCGAAGATCGTCCCGCCGGCCACCGCCATGTAGGAGAGCCGCCCCGGCACCCGCCCGAACACCCGGTCGAGCGTCGAGAAGATGCGCTCGGCGATGCCGCAATGAAAGAACAGCTCGCCCATCAGGATGAACAGCGGCACCGGGATCAGCAGGAAGTTGGAGATCGACCGGGTCGCGTTGTTGATCAGCTGCTCGATGCCGGCGACGCCGCCCATGAACACCACCGCGCCGACCACGTTGGCGATCAGGAAGGCGAAGGCGACCGGGATCGAGAGCGCCATCAGCCCAACCACCAGGCCGAGCATCAGGATGCCCGCGGTGTACCACTCCATCTCAGAGGCCTTCGGCGCCGGTCGGGTCGCCGGTCAGCATCGAGTCCGGACCGAACAGGAAGCGGGCGAACTCGGTCGCCAGCAGGAAGAAGGCGAGCGGCACCGGCGCGGTGACGATCCAGCCCGGCATGGCGAAGGAGCGGATGTCCTCGAAGCCGCGGATATATTCGGCGATCACCACGGTGAGCGAGTACCAGGCGAGCAGCAGGCAGATCGCGATCCCGGCGACATAGACCAGCCGCTCGACCCAGAGCTTGGGCGTGCCCCTGAGGCGCCCCACGAAGATGGTGATGAAGACGTGACTCTTGCGCCTCAGCACCCAGGGCGTGGCGTAGAGGGTGGAGTGCAGGAGCCCGTACTCGGCGAGCGTGACGGTCCAGAGCGGCGACGGGATGCCGGCCGTCCGCACCGTCACGTCGTAGACGATGGCGAGGAAGATGGCGGCGAGCACGAGGCCGCCGAGAACGGCCAGCCCCGCGATCACCCCATCGTAGGCCCGCGCCAGGCCCCGCATCGCGGGCGCGCCGGCTACGCGCTCCCGCCGACGCTACTTGCGGAACAGCTTGGTCTTGAACTCCTCGATCAGCTCGGCGGGGATCTTGTTCTTGGCGAGCGCCTGCCACACGCCGATATTGTAGGCCGCGTCGAGATAGATCTCCGCCGCCTTGCCCTTGAGATCGATGTCGACCATGCCGCGCTTCTTGAGCTTGACCTTCTCGTCGGCGCTCATCTTGGCGAACAGGCTGTGCGCCCAGATCTCGGACTCGATCGCCGCCCGGGTCATCGCCCGCTTGTGCGCGGTCGACAGCTTGTCCCATTTCCCCTTGTTGGCGGCGATGATGATGTCGCCCTGCCAGTACGCGGGAGTGAGCCGGTATTTCAGGAACTTGTCCCAGCCGAAATTGGTCACGCCCGGCCCGATCCAGGCCGCACCCTTGACCAACCCGCGTTCGAGCCCGGAATACATCTCGGCGACGTGCATCGGGACCGCCGAGCCGCCGAAGCGCTTGAGGAACTCGCGGTAGATCGCGACGCCGCGGATCTTCATCCCGTTGAAGTCGGGCGCCCCGTCGGCGGCGAATTTGGGCTTCTCGGTCAGGTAGACGTAGAACGTGTAGCCCGACCCGTAATAGCCCAGCAGCTCCGCCCCGAGGCGCCGCCGGACCTGCTCGTTCATCAGCGCGAGCCCGCCGGTCGAGCGCACCTCCATCGCGTGCATGTTGGAGCCGTTGAAGGCCTGGATCTCGGGGATCTCGCCGAGGAAGTAAGACATCGGCCCGTAATAGACGTCGACCACGCCGCGCGAGACGGCCTTCATCTGCTGGTCGACCGGCGTGACGTCGGGACCGCCGATATAGCGGATCTTGATCTCGTTGTTGGAGTACTGCGCCGCCCGCTTGGCGAAATCGTCCAGCGGCGGGTTGAACGGATGCTTGCGCGGGAAGGCGGTCACCGATTTCCACGAAACGCTGTCCGCGGCCGCCGGCAGGGCGGTCAGCGCGAAGGAAAGGATCACGCTCCCGAATACGAGTCTCGCCAGTTTCATGCTTGCCTCCTTGGTCGGAACGGTTGCCGCATTCCGTGCGGTCTCCAGGTTCCCAACGGTGATTCCGATCGTAGCGGACCGATCTTCCCGCCCGCCCGCAGGCAAGTCAACCGAACCCCCGGGCCGGGCGGCGGGTCAGTTTGGATTTCTTTTCCATTGGGGACCGCGCAGTCTAGGCTTCGGAGCGGCTTCGTTCACCAGCCGCTCCATGTCCTAGCATCCGATCCGTGATGCCAGCGGCCGTCGTCCGGATGCTCCGGCCCTCCACGACGCACCGGATGATCGGCTTGCAGGTCTTGATGTTTAGCCTGTTCATGTCTCATATCCGGTTGACAACTGACGAAACGTCAGTATATTAAAGACGAAACGTCAGTTGTCAACCGGATATGAGACATGCTGTACACGTATGGTTCTCTAGACGAAGAGGAGAAGCGGGTCGAGGAGGCCACAGCCCGGATACGGAGCGAACTCGACCTCTTTGTTGTAACGGAGCCGCGCCGCTGGACAGGATTACTAGCCCGCATGACGCGGGCCCGTGCCCTCGTCGCGTCCAATAGTGTGGAAGGGATCAATGTATCCGATGATGACGCCATCGCTGCGATCGACCGCGAAGACCCGGCGAATACCGACCGTGAAACATGGCAAGCCGTAATCGGCTATCGCGAAGCAATGGACTACATTCTCCAACGTCGCCGAAGCCCGCCCTTCAGAATCTCGGAGGACGTTCTGTTGGCCGTCCATTTCATGATCTGCCAATCGGAACTGACGGCGAATCCGGGACAATATCGTCCTGGATGGGTCGGGGTCAGGAACACGAAGTCCGGGGAAGTGGTTCATGAGGGGGTGGATCGCGACCGATTGGAGCCCCTCATCCAAGAACTTCTCCAATACGTAAACAATGCAGAAGTGGGCTCGGTCTTCCTGCACGCGGCCATGACACATCTCAACCTGGCGATCCTGCATCCATTCTCTGACGGCAATGGAAGAACGGCCAGATGCATCCAAACCGCGGTCTTGGCGAGCGAGGGGATCGTTGCCCCAATATTCTCTTCGATCGAGGAGTACATCGGACACAACCAACAAACGTACTACGACGTTTTGGCTGAAGTGGGCGGCGGTGGGTGGAACCCGGCACGCAGCGCAAAGCCTTGGGTCCGTTTCTGTCTAAGGGGGCATTACTTCCAAGCACAGACGCACCTTCGCCGAACCCGGGAAATAGCAAGAATCTACGCAGACCTATCCGACCTCGTCGAAGCTCGCAAACTTCCCAAACGCACGGTCATGGCGCTGCTTCAAGCCGCTGTCGGGACCAAGCTTCGGAACTCGTCCTATAGGGTAAGTGCGGAGCTACCCAAGCACCTCGCCAGCCGCGATCTAAAGGCGCTTGTGGAAGCCGGTCTTCTCATTCCGCGCGGTGAAAGGCGTGGCCGCTTCTACGTGGCGGCCCCCGATGTCGTGGACATCCGTCAAAGATCGCGTCTTCCCAAGAATATTGCAGATCCTTTCGATGAGGACGGTCCGGTCCAGTCTTCCGATCGCCAGGAGAGCTTGTTTCCGGAAGTCGCTTGAGTTGCCGCCCTTCAGACCTTCCGTTCTCCCGTTCTCGCCTGCGAGAGCCTCCATTCGGCGGCCGCTCGAACCTCCCTCGAGAATTCGCCGGGGAACCGCAATACGGCCGTCTCGACGGTCCACTCCAGGAGCCCCAGGGCCTCCAGCCGTTTGAAGCCGCCCTTGAGGTCCCCGCTCCGCACCAGGCGATCGATCGCGCCGACCGTTCCGAAGCGGCTGCGCATTCCGATAAAGGCGGTGGGCCGATAGCCGTGCTCGCTCGATCTGCGAATCGACTCATCGACGAATGCCTCCAGCTCGGCGCTGCCAGTCATGACGGTCTCCCATGCTTCCCGCGAAGCATATAGGATGCCGGGCCGGGCCGTGACAGGCCGGATTTCGAAGCGAGGCACGACCGAACCCCGGGCCGTCCGCCGGGCGGCGGCCCGACAGCGCGGGGCCCAGATGACCGAAACCACCGCCTTCATGGCGCTGACCGACCTGGTCGCGTCGTTCGAGACGAAACGACTGTCGCCGGTCGACGCAGTCCGCACCGCCTACCGGCGCATCGACCGCCATGAGCGCGACCTCAACGCGTTCTGCCACCTGCTCGACGAGGACGAGGCGCTGGCGGCCGCGCGGGAAGCGGAACGGCGCTGGGTGGAGGGCGCGCCGGCGGGCCCGCTGGACGGCGTGCCGATCACCGTGAAGGACGCGCTGCTTGCCACCGGCTGGGCGACGCTCCGAGGCTCGCAACTCTCCGATCCGGAGACGCCGGACACCGAGGATTCGCCCGCCGTGGCGCGCGCCCGCGAGGCCGGCGCGATCGTCATCGGCAAGACCACCATGCCCGAGTTCGGTTGGAAGGGCGTCAACGACAGCCCGCTCAGCGGGATCACGCGCAACCCGTGGGATCTTTCCGTCACGCCCGGCGGTTCGAGCGGCGGGGCGGCGGCGGCGCTCGCGGCCGGGATCGGCAACGCCGCCATCGGCACCGACGCGGGCGGCTCGGTCCGCATCCCGGGCAGCTTCTCCGGTCTGGTGGCGATCAAGGCATCCTACGGGCGGGTGGCGAACTATCCGCTGAGCGCGGCGGGCACGCTCAGCCATATCGGCCCGATGACCCGCACCGTCGCCGACGCCGCGCTGATGCTGAACGTCATGGCGCGGCCGGACACGCGCGACCCGGCGAACCTGCCCTGGGACGGGCGCGACTTCCGCGACGGCATCGAGAACGGGGTGGACGGGCTCCGCGTCGCCTTCAGCCCCACGCTGGGCTATGCCCGGGTCGATCCGGAGGTGGCGGCGCTCGCCGCGCGCGCGGCGGGGGCATTCGCCGGGCTCGGCGCCGAGGTGGAGGAAATCGAGACCCCCTTCGAGAACCCGAGCGAGTGTTTCCGGATCCATTTCTTCTCCGGCATCTCGCACGCGCTCAGAAATCTGACGCCTGAACAGCGCGGCCTGATCGACCCCGGCATCCTTCCCATACTCGAACAGGCGCGCGAAATCGGCCGCGCGGAGTACATGGAGGCGATCGACTGGCGCGTCGGGTTCTCGCGCGCCGCGAAGCTGTTCATGGAGACCTGCGACGTGCTGGTGACGCCGACCATGGCGGTGCCGCCCTTCGAGGTGGGGACATTGTCGCCCGAAGGCTACGACCCGGAAAACTGGATGGAATGGTCGCCCTTCACCTACCCGTTCAACCTGACCGGCCAGCCGGCGATCTCGGTCCCCTGCGGCTTCACCGAGGCGGGGCTGCCGGTCGGGCTCCAGATCGTCGGCCAGTACCACGACGAGGCCACCGTGCTCCGCGCCGCCAGGGCCTACGAGGCCGCGCACCCGACGACCGACCGCCGACCGCCGTTGGCATAGCCGCGTATCGAGGGACGGCTTGCCGGGGCGGGCGCGCCGTCCTATGTGGCTGCGATGGAATTCGAACGGCAAGCACGAGGAGTAGCACCATGCCGGACACCGCCGCCATCGACAGCGTGACCGCCGCGCTCAACTACGTCGTCGATACCGGCGTGAAGCCGGTCAACCGGACCATGGAGGCGGGCAACATGGCGCGCGTCCGCACCGGCACCTACGAGACCCGCGAGACGGTCATCCGCAACGGGCGACCGCTGCGCGACACGTTCTCGCTGGAGGAGACCGGGTTCGTCTTCGTCGACCACGAGACCGAGACGGAAGACTTCTTCAACCCCGAGCACCTGGCCTCGACCTACTACCCGGAGGTGGAGCGGCTGATCGCGGAGCAGACCGGCGCGAAGCGGGTGCTGATCTTCGACCACACGCTGCGCTCGGGAAGCGAGGAGACGCGCGAGGAGCGCAAGGTCCGGGAGCCGGTCACCCAGGTGCACAACGACTACACCGAATGGTCGGGCCCCCAGCGGGTCCGCGATCTGCTGCCCGACGAGGCGGAGGATTTGCTGAAGCGGCGTTTCGCCATCGTCCAAGTGTGGCGCGCGATTACCCGACCCATCGAGTCCCACCCGCTCGCCATCGCGGATGCGCGGAGCCTGGCGCCGGAGAACCTCGTCGCCTCCGAGCGGCGCTACCCCGACCGGGTGGGCGAGACCTACCAGATCGCCTATTCGCCGGAACACCGTTGGTACTATTTCCCGCGCATGACCCGTGACGAGGCGCTGGTGTTCAAGGTCTACGACTCGGAAAAGGACGGGCGCGCCCGCTTCACCGCCCACACCGCCTTCGAGGACCCCAACACGCCCGAAGGCGCGCCCGAGCGCGAAAGCATCGAAATGCGGACGATCGCGTTCTTTTAGGGGCCGTATCGGAGCCAAATCCGGGCGCGCCGCCCTTCCCCGACCCCTCCCGCTTGCGGGAGGGGGGAAGAAGAAGGAGCGGGTGCAAGTCTCCCTCTCCCCGCCGCGGCGAGCGCCTGCCTCGCTCTTCCATACGCTGGCGGTCTCGACGCGTTCGAAATATCCGAGAGGCCGATCGTCCATCGGGGCGGTACTCCGTTTGCGGTGAGGAGGGTGCGGGCACGAAAAAGGGGCGCCGAAATCTCCGGCGCCCCCACTTCTCGACCATGGGAAATATACCCCGAAACGCGTCCCGAGTCAAGTAAAAAATGCCCTTTCAGGATATTTTTGTCCACGACCCCCGGAATTGATGGAATTTTTTCTCCCTTCCGGAGCCGTCCCCGAACCCGCCGTCGGACCCCCGAAATTGCCCGGCGCCTTTGTCTTTTGCGCCGCGGTCCTTTAAGTAAAACGGGTGCACGGTCGGCGCGAAAGGGAGAGAAGCGAGATGACGGATGCCCCGAGATTCGAGATGGGCCATATCGGCGTCTATGTGACCGATCTCGACAGGATGACCGATTTCTACAGCCGGGTTCTCGGCTTCAAGGTCACCGACGGCGGGCCGTTCGGCGAGATGAGGATGGCGTTCCTCAGCCGCGATGCGGGCCACCACCACCAGATTGTCTTCCTCACCGGCCGGCCGGAGGAGTCCTACAACACGATCAACCAGATCTCGTTCAAGGTGTCCTCGCTCGACGATCTCCGGGTCTACCACGACGCGCTTCTGGCCGAGGGCGTCGACGGGTTCGACCCGACCGATCACGGCAACGCGTGGTCGATCTATTTCCGCGACCCGGAGGGCAACCGGCTGGAGGTGTTCATGGACACGCCGTGGTACGTCCAGCAGCCCCAGCGCGAGGTGCTCGACTTCTCGCTCTCGGACGAGGAGATCCACGAGACCACCAGGGCTCGGTTCGGCGCCGAGGAGTCCTTCCGCCCGGTCGAGGAATGGCGGGCGGATATCGCGCCGACCATTACCTGAGCGAAATCCCCCTCACCCCGGCCCTCTCCCCGCCGGGGAGAGGGGGAGTCACGCGGCGGCGCTCCCGCCTTATCTTCTCCCCTCCCGCTTGCGGGAGGGGCCGGGGGAGGGCCGGGCCTACGCAGGCCGGCCGAGGACGTGCTCGGCGATCCACAGGCCGCGGGCGGTGAGCGCCTCGTCGCCGCCGATCCCGCCCATCAGCTGAACCCCGACCGGCGCGCCGTCCACCGCCATCAGCGGCAGCGACAGCGCGGGAGCGCCGAGCACCGAGGACGGTTCATTGAATATCGCGCTCCCCTGATCCATGCCCACCGGGCCGGGGCCGGGCGAGGCCAGCGTCACGAAGCCGTCGACACGGCCGGCGAGCTCGGCGTGGAGGCTCTTCGCGTGCGCGCGCCGGACCAGCGCGGCGCGGTAGGTCTCCTGGGTGAGCCCCGCCCCCTCTTCCAGCCCGCGCTTCAGCCGGGGCGGCACGTCGTCGGGGTAGAGCGCGAGATATTGCAGCATCGGCCAGCGCATCTCGAAGCGGTAGAGGTCGCGCCAGAGCTCCGGCATTCGCGCGAGAAGCGCCTCGTAGTCGTCGATCGCGGGATCGTCCCCGCGCCCGTAGATCTCGACCCCGGCGGAGGCGAGATCGCCGACGACGTCCTCGAACGCGGCCCGCGTCGCCTCGTCG
>JAJDVM010000129.1 GCA_022826125.1 Defluviicoccus sp. | reverse complement strand
CGCGTCGCGGCGTAGCGGCGCTCGATCGCGTCCCAGATCGTCGCTTCGATCCGGATATCGTCGAGACGGTTGATCTCCTGGATGCCGGTCGGGGAGGTGACGTTGATCTCGGTCAGGTAATCGCCGATCACGTCGATGCCGACGAAGATCAGCCCCCGTTCGCGCAGCGCCGGTCCGATCTGCGCGCAGATGTCCCGTTCGCGCCGCGTCAGCGTCGTCTTCTTCGCCGCGCCCCCGGCGTGGAAATTGGCGCGCGCCTCGCCGGCCTGGGGCATCCGGCTCACCCCGCCGACCGGCTCGCCGTCGACCAGGATGATGCGCTTGTCCCCGTCGCGGATCTCCGGAAGGTAGCGCTGCACGATGATCGGCTCGCGATAGGTCTCGGCGAACATTTCGAGCAGCGAGCCCAGGTTTTCGTCCCCCGGCTTCACGTGAAAGACACCCGCGCCCCCGTTACCGAACAGCGGCTTGACGACGATGTCCTCGTGCTCGGCGCGGAAGGCAAGGATTTCCCTGCGGTCCGCGGCGATCAGCGTCGGCGGCAGCAGGCCGTCGAAGCGGGTTACGAAGAGCTTTTCCGGCGCGTTGCGCACATGCGTCGGGTCGTTGACCACCAGTGTCTCCGGATGGATGTGCTCAAGCAGGTGGGTCGCCGTGATATAGGCCATGTCGAACGGCGGGTCCTGGCGCATCAGGACGATGTCGACGCCGGCGAGGTCGAGCTCGATTTCGTCGCCCAGGGTGAAATGGTCGCCCTTCTTGCGGCGCACGGCGAGCGGCCGCGCGTTGGCGTAGATCCGTCCGTCCCGGAACGCGAGATTGTCCGGCAGATAGTGGTACAGCGCATGGTCCCGCCGGGCCGCCTCCAGCGCCAGCACGAACGTGCTGTCCGCGTCGATGTCGATCGACTCGATCGGGTCCATCTGGATGGCGACTGTGAGGCTCATTACGGTCCTTTCGCGTTCAATCGAGCCCGTCGGTGGCGCTCACCCTTTCCTGCGCCTCTCGTCGTCCTTGAGGATCGCGTGGCTGATCACCCGTTTGACGTAGGGGATGTCCCGGGCATGCGCTTTGACGCGTTCGTGCTCGGCCTCGTTCCGGGCTATCCCCATGAGATAGACGATGCGGCCCACGCAATCGATCGAGTAGTTGATCGAAGCGATTTCCCTGTCCAGCAGGATCTTGGCGCGGAGTTGCGCGGTGATCCAGCCGTCGCGCGAGTACTCGTCGATGGTTCGGGTCCTGTCGACCTGAATCTCGTTTATCACCTCCTTGACGCCGTCCACCGTCCAGGCGAGGCGAACCGCGTCGACGCGGTGCTCGGGTTTCGCCACCTTGCCGGCCAGCAGCACGCGGCCTTCGACGACCTCCAGCTGGACCGTAACGAACATGTCGACGTCATGGCCCAGCCACAGCGCATTGATCTCCGTGCGGATCGCGGTGTCGCTGACCACGCCCTCGACGCCGCGCTCCTCGGTCGCCGCGGAGGCGGCGGCCGTGCCGGCCGTAATGGCGACCGGGGCGCAACCGGAGACCGACAGGCCGCCCAGAAGAGCGGCGGCCGCGACCAGAGGGAGGAGGGGTGCGAAGGAGTTCATCCGGTCACAAACCCATGGCGCGGCCATATTGCCCACGATGTCTAGTCCCGCCAAGCGTCCTTGAGATGTATCGGGAACGCGCCGGGGCGGATCAGGATGACGTCGAACCGCTGATCGCAAGAGGTAAGTTCCGGGCGCAGCTTCAGGAAATGCTCGGCGGCGCGGCGGATACGGCGGCGCTGGCGATCGCGCACATCGGCGCGCTCGTTGCGCCGCCCCTTGACCTCCACATAGACCACCAGGCGCCCGCGTCGTGCGATGAGGTCGATTTCCCCCGACGGCGAGCGGAATCGGCGGGCAAGGGTCCGATAGCCCTTGAAGGCGAGAAAGATCGCCGCCACCCGCTCCGCCCAGCGGCCGAAGCGGTCGGTGTCCCGCGATCCCGTCACGCCGGACGGGAGAGGGCGAGTGCACGGCGATACACCGTCCGGCGCGGCGCGTCGGTCGCCTCGGCCACGAGAGCCGCCGCGTCGCGGACCGACATGGTCGCCAGCGCTTCGCCGAGGCGGGCGTCGATTTCAGCCTCGTCCGCGGTGCCCGGCGCCTCGGGCGGGCCGATCAGGACCACGACCTCGCCGCGCGGCGGACCTTCGGCCGCGTATTTCGCGGAAAGGGTCGGCAGATCGTCGCGCACGACCTCTTCGTGAAGCTTGGTGAGCTCGCGGGCGACCGCCGCCGGCCGGGCGCCGAAGACCTCGTTCATGTCGGCCAGCGACGCCGCCAGCCGGCGTGGAGACTCGAGCAGCACGAGCGTCGCGTCGATGTCCGCGAGGGAACGGAGGAAGCTGCGCCGCGCGGCCTGGCGGGGCGGCGGAAAGCCGGCGAAGTGGAAACGGTCCGTCGGCAGGCCGGAGAGCACCAGCGCGGCAAGCGGGGCCGAGGCGCCCGGCAGCACGGTCACCGGGATGCCGCGCGCGTTCGCTTCGCCGACGAGGCGGAAGCCGGGATCAGAGATCAGCGGCATTCCCGCGTCGCTCACCAGCGCGACGACCTTTCCGGCCTCGACGCGCGCGATCAGGGCCGGTCCCGCTTCGGCCGCATTGTGGTCGTGGTAGGCGGTCAGGCGGCGGGCTATGCCGTGCGCGGTCAGCAGCTTGCGGGTGACGCGCGTATCCTCGCAGGCGATCGTGTCGGCGGCGCGAAGCGTATCCAGCGCGCGCAGCGTGATGTCCCGCAGATTGCCGATCGGCGTCGCCACCAGATAGAGCCCGGGTGCGACCGGCGGCTCCGGCATCGCTTCTCGCTATCCCTGAATTCGGCGAGGGGTCATGGACAAGAAGCGTATAGGGCTCTCTCGGCATGGGGCAAGGACCCGGCGGAAGGCGAGAGGAAAGAAGGCCGCGCGAGCAGGTCGCCGAGCACCCCATCGAGACGCTGACGCCCCTCCGGCGTCGCCCGGATACCGTGTTCGTCGACCTCGATGAAGCCGCCCTGCGCCAAGCGCTCCAGCGCCGCCGGATCGAACGACGCCTCCGGCTGCCGTCCCGCAAGTGCCTCGAAGCGGCCGCGCGGAATGCCGTCGGTCAGGCGGAGCCCCATCATCACGATCTCCTCGAACCGCTCGGACGGTTCCAGAACGGTTTGCGTCACCGTGGCGTGACCCTCGCTCTCGACCGACTCGCGCCAGGCCTCCGGCGCACGGCGCTGGGCGAACGTGGCGGTGCGCCCGTCCCGCGTTATGCGCCCGTGGGCGCCGGGTCCGACACCGGCATAGTCCGCCGACAGCCAGTAGATCAGGTTGTGACGGCACTCGTCCCCGGGCCTGGCGTGGTTGGAGATCTCGTAGGCGGGGAGGCCCGCCGCGTGGAGCGCGGCCTGCGTGTCCTCGAAGAACCCCGCCTGTTCCGCCTCCGGGGGCAGGGCCAGCTCTCCCCGGCGGTGCAGCCCGTGGAACGCGGTGCCGGGCTCGATCGTGAGCTGGTAGACCGACAGGTGCGTGCCGGCGTGATCGAGCGCCGTGGCGAGCTCGCGCCGCCAGTCCGCGCGGGTCTGGCCGGGCCGGGCATAGATCAGGTCGAACGAGACGCGGTCGAACAGGGAGCGGGCGGCCGCGACGGCCTCCATCGCCTCTTCGACCCCGTGCTCGCGGCCGAGCGAGGCGAGTCCCTCGGGTTCGAACGACTGCACGCCGAGCGAAAGGCGCCGGACGCCGGCCGCGCGGTACGAGGCGAGCCGAGCCGCCTCCACCGATGTCGGGTTGGCCTCCAGGGTGATCTCGATGTCTTCCGCCGCGTCCCAGCAGGCCTTGGCGGTTTCGATGACCGCGGCGACGGTCTCGGCCGGCATCAACGACGGGGTGCCGCCGCCGAAGAAGACGGTTTCCAGCCGGCGGCCCGGCGCGAGCCCCGCGAAATGGCGGATCTCCGCGGTCAGCGCGTCGCGCCAGCGCCGCTGGTCGATGGCGGTCTCGACATGGCTGTTGAAGTCGCAATAGGGGCATTTCGACTTGCAGAACGGCCAGTGGACATAGAGGCCGAGGGTCCGTTCGTCGGGCACGTAGGCAGGCGTCATGGCGCGTCCGCAAAACAGGCTGCGGCCAGCTTGCCGAACGCGTCCGCCCGGTGGCTGATCGCATGCTTGGCGCCGGGATCCATCTCGCCGAAGGTCAGCGCGCCGTCCCGCGGCACGAACATCGGATCGTAGCCGAACCCTCTTGTGCCGCGCGGCGGCCATACCAGATGCCCGTCCACCCGGCCTTCGAATATCTCGATATGGTCGTCCGGCCAGGCGAGAGCCAGCGCGCAGACGAAAGACGCGTCCCTTGCCGCATCGGGGGGCAGCGCGTCTTCGATCCTTTGCATGGCGAGCCCGAAGTCGCGCCGGGGTCCGCCCCACCGCGCGGAATGGATGCCTGGTTCGCCGCCGAGCGCGGCCACCGCAAGTCCCGAATCGTCGCTCAACGCCGCCTCGCCGGAGGCGGAGGCGCTCGCCAGCGCCTTGATCGCCGCGTTCTCTCCGAAAGTCGTTCCGGTTTCCTCCGGTTCCGGCAGGCCCAGCCCGCCGGCGGAAACGATGTCGATTCCGTGCGGCGCCAGCAGGTCGGCGATTTCGCCCACCTTGCCGGCGTTGTGGCTGGCAACGACGATCCGACGGCCGCGGAACCGGCGGGCCACCGTCTCAGCCCCGCCCGATCGCCGCCATCTGGTGCCGGGTCAGCGCGGCGATGCCTTCCTGGGCGAGATCGAGCAGCGCATCGAAATCCTGGCGGGCGAAGGGTCTGGTTTCCGCCGTGCCCTGGATCTCGACGATGCCGCCCGATCCCGTGAGCACGAAATTGGCGTCGGCGTCCGCGCCGCTGTCCTCCGCGTAGTCCAGGTCGAGATACGGTGTGCCGCCGACGATGCCGCAGGAGATGGCGGCGACGGAATCGCTCATCGGGTCCCTGGCGAGGATCTTTCGTTCGAGAAGCGTGTCGATCGCGATGCGAAGCGCGACCCAGGCGCCGGTGATCCCCGCGGTCCGCGTGCCGCCGTCCGCCTGGATGACGTCGCAGTCGAGTCGGATCTGGCGTTCCCCAAGGGTCGGCATGTCGACCACCGCGCGCAGCGAACGGCCGATCAGCCGCTGGATTTCGAGAGTCCGGCCGCTTTGCCGGCCGCGCGCGGCCTCGCGGTCTGTCCGCTCGTGGGTGGATCTGGGCAGCATGCCGTACTCCGCCGTGACCCAGCCCGCGCCGGTGTTCCTGAGGAAGGGCGGGACGCGCTCCTCGACCGTCGCATTGCAGAGCACATGGGTGTCGCCGAAACGGGCGAGGCAAGACCCTTCGGCGTGTTTCGAGAACCCGGGCTCGAGCACGATGTCGCGCATCTCGTTCGACGCCCTGCCGGATGGTCTCATCGCGCACCCCGTTCGCTTCGATGGCCGGCGAGGCTTGTACCAGCAGCAGCTATCATGCCGCAAATACAAAGACTTGGACGCTTTTCGCGGGCCGTCTCCGTTGACGGTGGAAAGTACCGTCACTACATTCCAACCGCCCGCGGGGGGGACCCATGCAGAGCGCTCCGCCAAGCATCGTCGGCGAACTCAACGAGAGGTCGAGGGAGATCTTTCGGGAGATCGTCGAAGCATACGTGCAAACCGGCGAACCGGTCGGTTCGCGCACGCTGTCGCGCCGCTTGCCTCAGCCCCTGTCGCCCGCGACGATCCGCAACGTCATGGCGGATCTCGAGGACATGGGACTGTTGGATTCGCCGCACAGCTCCGCCGGCCGGTTGCCGAGCGAGGCCGGTTTGCGCCTGTTCGTCGACGGGCTCCTGCAGATCGGGGAGCTTGCCGATGACGACCGCACGGCGATCGAGAGTCAGTGCGCGGCGCAGAGCACCAACCTGAACCAGGTGCTGAACGAGGCGACGTCGGTCATGTCGGGGCTCGCGGGCTGCGCCGGGCTCGTCGTCGCGCCCAAGACCGATCGCCCGCTCAAGCATGTCGAGTTCGTCAATCTCGGCGACGGCCGCGCCCTTGTGGTCCTGATCACGGCGGACGGGATCGTCGAGAACCGGCTGATCGAACTTCCCGTCGGCACCCCGCCGTCTGCCCTGGTCGCGGCGGGGAACTACCTCAACGCCAGGCTGGTGGGCCGCACCGTGGAGGCGGCGCTCGGCGACATCACGAAAGAGATCGAGGATCGGCGCAGCCAGATCGATTCGATCACGGCGAAGCTGGTCGAGGCCGGGCTGGCCACCTGGGTCGGAGAGCGCAACGCCGGCGCGCTGATCGTCAAGGGGCAGGCCCATCTCCTGAACGATGTCGCCGCGCTCAGCGATCTGGAGCGGGTTCGGACGCTGTACGAAGCGCTGGAGACCCAGGAACTCGTGCTTCGCCTGCTCGATCTCACCCGGAGCGGAGAAGGGGTGCAGATCTTCATCGGCTCCGAAAACACCCTCTTCGACATGACCGGCTGTTCGCTGGTCGTCGCGCCGATCAACGACACGGCGCGGAGCGTCGTGGGCGCGATCGGCGTGATCGGCCCCACCCGCATCAACTACGCGCGCATCATTCCCATCGTCGATTACACCGCCAAGGTCGTCGGCCGGCTGGTCGGCGGCACCGCGAGCACGGATATCGAGGCCTGAGCCATGAGTGAGACGGAGAAGCAGGAGACGGAACCCGCCGAGGCCGCCACCGAGGCGGAGGCCGGACCGGAAGAGGCCGCGAAGCCTTCCGGGTCCGGAGAGCCCGAAGAAGCCCCCGCGCCGGACGATGCCGAAGAGACCGTCGAAACGGACGATGTCTCGCCCTGGGCCGGCAGGATCGTCGAGGACGGCGGGGACGCCGCCGAAGCGCCCGAGGAACGGGACTACGAGGCGGAGATCGCCGAGCTCAACGACCGTCTTCTGCGTGCCCTGGCCGAGACCGAGAATGTCCGCAGGCGCGGGCAGCGCGACCGCGAAGAGACCGCGAAATTCGCGATAACCGGGTTCGCGCGCGACGTCCTCTCGGTCGCCGACAATCTGCGCCGTGCCCTGGAGGCGCTTCCCGAAGAGCCCGGGGAGAACGAGGCGCTGAGTTCGCTGGTGGGCGGGATCGAGCTCACCGAACGGGAGCTCGCCGCCATTTTCCAGCGTCACGGGGTCGAAAAGATCGATCCGGCCGGCGCGAAGTTCGATCACAACCTGCACGAGGCGATGTTCGAGATACCGACCGCCGATGCCGAGCCGGGCACGGTGATGCAGGTGGTCGAGACGGGATACGTGCTGAACGGCCGTCTCCTGCGCGCAGCCCGGGTGGGAATCGCCAAGGCGCCGCCCGAGGCCGAGGCGGTCCCCGAGCCGCCGCCGGAGGACGCCGATACCGCCGCGTGAGGGCCGCGCCCGGCGGTTCCGTTGCATGGCCTAATGCGTTAGCCTCCGCCGCGATTCGCGCAAGCCATGGGGGCGTTCGTCCTTGCATCCCGAAGATCATGAGGCGTTGCGAGCCCATCTCGCGCGGCGCTACGTCGAAGTCCGAGGTCTGAGCGAGACCCTGGCCTCGCCGCTTTCGCCCGAGGACCAGCAGGTCCAGTCGATGCCGGACGTGAGTCCCACGAAGTGGCATCTGGCCCATGTCACGTGGTTCTTCGAGACCTTCCTCCTCTCGCCGCACCTGCCGGGTTACGAGCCCTTCGATCCGGCTTTCGGATACTTGTTCAATTCCTATTACGAGGGGGTGGGGGCCAGGCACCCGCGTCCCGACCGCGGCCTGTTGTCCCGGCCCCCGGTATCCGAGGTCATCGCTTATCGCGCCCACGTGGACGGGGCGATGGGTCGGTTGTTCGAGACGCTGTCCGACGACGCCTGGGCCGAGCCCGCCGAGTTGATCGAGCTCGGGCTCAACCACGAGCAGCAGCACCAGGAATTGCTGCTGATGGACATCAAGCACGTACTGTCCCGCAACCCGCTGCGCCCCGCCTACCGGCCGCGCAACGCGCGCGAGACCGTGGCGGCGCCGGAGATGGGATGGACGGGACACGAGGGCGGGCTGGGCCGGCTCGGGGACGAGGGCACCGGCTTCGCCTTCGACAACGAGCGACCGCGGCATCGCGTCGTGCTGGAGGACTTTCGTCTCGCCGACCGCGCGGTCACCAACGGCGAGTACCGCGCCTTCGTCGAGGACGGCGGATAC
>JAJDVM010000332.1 GCA_022826125.1 Defluviicoccus sp. | reverse complement strand
CAAGAATCCACGCGGCAGCCGCCTCGCCGTTTGGTTTGAGCGAGCCCGCCTCCGGTTCGGAGTGGCCCGTCGTGCCTGGGGCGGGGCGTCTGCCCGCACGACATCGCGATGGATCGCGATAGCGGCACCTGATTGCGCCTTGCGGCGCCCACGTCGGCGTCAGCCGACCACGCTGCCGGTGGCAGCTCCGTGGATGGCGGCACCATACCACCCCGTCACGAGAGCCACACGAAGAATTCTGTTAGCAATCTCCTTGCCGCCATTGGCTCGAAGGTCGATTTTGGCGCCTGTCACTACCCGCTCGCCCCAATCCGCCCCCTCCCGCCGGGCGGGCAGTGACAGGCGCCAACCGAGTCAGCCCCGGCCGAGAGCGGCCCCGACTCGCGCGGATCTCCATCGCCCCTGTTCGTCTCCGGCGACACGCACACGACCCGCTCTCTCCCCTCCCTGTCCCACGCCAGTCGGACGTGCTCGCGCGTCAAGGGTTGGCCTGGCCAACCCCCGCCAGGCCAATCGGCGCACGCGCCGACTGCGCCCTTGACCCGCTGCGCGCGCCCGACCGTCGGGACCGTACGGAGAGAGAGCTCCGCAACTCACAGGAGAACGACATGGACCCGCAGACCGTCGAGAGAGCCATCAAGCGGTGCATCGACATCAGCGTCCGCCTCGGCGCCCTCGAGGACGAAGTCCCCCCCGCCGCCGGGCGCGTCATCATCCAGTGCGTGGACGAAATCGACGAAATGCAGCGATGGCTCGAAAGCCGCGAGTGAACACGCAGGCGGCCGGTTCGGGTGCAGCGCCCGGGCCGGCCGCCGAATCCAGAGCCGCGCGCCTGACCAGGTCCGCATCGCCCGCGCCCGCCGCGGACGGGTCCGCCCTGCACAGGCATCGATGCGCTCCATGGCTTCCGGCAATTTCCGCCGTGTCCGCGTTCCCATGCAACAAGACGAACAGGCGCTGGCGTCGCTCGTCCGAATGACAGGTGACGGTTGGTGTGGATCGCACAAGGCGCGATCCCTCTCATGTGCGGTACCCTATCCGCTTCACGGAGAGAACACCCAGACCCTGCCTTAGCCGATGCCGATCTACGAATTTGCCAGCGACGCGATTCGCCCCGTCCAGAAGACCACGTTCGGCCAGATGGACTTTTACGAGCGCCGTGACCTGCAGCGATTGTTCCGTGAACATCTGGCCGTGATCGCGCCTGACACGCTGGTGATCGCAGAGGAGTTCGGGGAGTGGGACGAGTCCCGACGCCGCATTGACCTTCTCGGGATCGACCGTGACGCCAACCTGGTGGTAATCGAACTCAAGCGGACGGAGGACGGTGGTCACATGGAACTTCAGGCGATCCGCTACGCCGCCATGGTGTCGACGATGACGTTCGATCAGGCCGTCGATGAGTTTGACCGCTATCTGGCGAAGACCGGCAAGGCAGATACGGATGCAAGGGCGGAGCTTCTGGATTTCCTTGGTTGGGGAGAGCCTGACGAGGATGCGTTTGCGCAGGATGTGCGCATCGTTCTCGCTTCGCCGGTGTTTTCCCGCGAACTGACGACGTCGGTGCTCTGGCTCGCCGAGCGCGCCATCGATATTCGCTGCGTTCGCCTGCAGCCGTATGCGCTGGATGGCCGGGCTCTCGTCGATGTCCAGCAGATCATTCCGTTACCCGAGGCGACCGAGTATCAGATCCAGGTCCGCAAGAAGGTGCGCAGGGAGCGGGAGGCGCGTTCGGGCGGGGCCGACTACAGGCGCTTTGATCTCACGCTTGGTGACCGCCAGTTCACCGGTGAGCCGAAACGGCGCGCCATCTATCGGGTGTTCTGCTATCTGGTCGAAAACGGTGTCGCGCCGGAGCAGGTGGCAGAGCGGTGCGGGCCCCGCGCCAACCTCGCACTGATGTCCGTCGACGGAGAGGTCGGCCGCGACGACTTCATCCGCCGCGCCAGCGCGGCGAGGGAAGCGCAGGGACGTCGGTTCGACCCAAGACGGTTCTTCTGCGACGACGACGAGCTGGTCCGCATCAACGGACGCACGCATGCGTTCTCCAACCAGTGGGGCGGTACGACATGGGAACTGGCCATGACGGGCCTCCGCGACGCATTTCCCGAGCAGGCCATCACGTTCTCGCCGTCTGACTGACTTCGCGATCAAAGGTCAGGGCCGGGACACCCAGAGGCGTGCAGTCCGCTGGAGCGAAGTGCTCACGCAATTGCGTCCGATGCCGACGACAGCTTGCGCTCCAACAGTCGCCCGGAGCAAAGCCTCAATGCATGACAGCGGCTGGCTTGTTTTGGAGCAGCTCGCACCGCGACAGGGTATCGGCCAACTTCACCCCCCGCGGCCGGTTCGGGTGCAGCGCCCGGGCCGGCCGCCGAACCCACAGCCGCGCGCCTGACCAGGTCCTCATCGCCAGCCAGTTCCCGCCGCGCACGAGTCCACCCTGGCAATCGCTTCCGTGCGTGACGTGCGCACCGTGTTCTTCTTCTGCCGGGCCACCGATGGCCGGAAGGACCCTTCCGGCCATGGGCAACCTCCACGACGCCGACGGCGCCGTGTCACCCGCCAGGGCCGCAGCGCCAGCGCAGGACCCGCGAAGCGGGTTGACTCGGTGACGGCGGTGGCGCGACCCGGCACCGCTTCCGGCGCCCGGGTGCAACGCAACCCACTCCTCAGCCCTCCGGCCTCGCGGCTCCCCGATACCCGGATTCCCGGCTGAACCCTTGATGCGAGCGCATCGACGCCGCGTGCGAACGAACGTGGTAACCGGGCCGCGCGATTATCTCTCAACATATTGGTACAAAAGGATTTTTGGCACCAGGCAACTCGGATCGTTGGTGACGTAGCGCCGCTCCCCGATCCCGTGCGCCGCGTTGGTGCCGACCACGCCCGGGCGTCCGACCCGCTCGGCCCACCAGCGAAGCGCCGACATGCGGTTCTTGATGGTCCCGGTCGCGAGCCCCCGGCGCTGCCACTCGGCGACGAGCGCGTTGACGTGCTTGCGCTTGAGCCCCGTCGCCCGCAGCCGCCGGAACCCGAGCGCGTGCAGCATGTGCGCCGCCTGGTTGAGCGCATAGGCGCGGTCCCGGCGCGTGGTGAACGCGCCATCGCGGTGCCTCGCCTGGAGGGTCTTCAAGTCGAAGTTCAACTGGCGCATGCGCTTCGGTCCCGCCCGTTCGGGCGCGGGCGTATCGTCCGAGCCAAGCTACGGAGGCTGAGCGCCGCCGGTCAACGGAAATGTTCTTCGCGCCCCGCTGAACGCGGCGCCGGGGCGCGATCGCGGCATCCGCGCGCGACCCGGCCCGACAGGGCATCGAGACGGGTCGCGCGGGCGCGACACATGATCAACCGCGCCCCGGCGCCGCATCGCGCAGCCCCGGGGCGGGCGTGGGGTGGGTAAGTTGTAATGGGCGATCCGC
>JAJDVM010000300.1 GCA_022826125.1 Defluviicoccus sp. | reverse complement strand
GCGACGGTGGCTTCGAGCTCGGGCCGGGCCTGGGGCTCGAAGGCGAGCTGGCCCTTCACCGTGCGCGCGACGCAGGCCGCGAACAGCGCTTCCTTCTCGGCCCGGGGCAAGGCCCGGAGCGCCGCGAAGGACTCGCCGCTGTCCTCGACCGTCAGCCAGTCCATGGACAGGTGCGAGCGGTCTTCCAGCATGGCCTCGCCCGGCGACCAGTCGGCGAAGTCGGCGTCGTTCATGCGGGTGTTGGGCCGGTCCGGGGTCTCCTTGGCCGCGATGTCGAGGGCGTGGTCGTGATAGCCCGGCGCGAACACGGCGCGGCCCATCTGGAACAGCATGAGGTCGAATGCAGCCACGAAGTCGCCGGCGAGATGCGCCTTGATGAGCGCGGTGCGGATCGAGCGCAGGTCGTCCGCGAGGCCGATACCGACGCCGGCCTCCTTGTGCGCCTCGGCCTCGCGGTCCCTCGGCGGCGCCATCGGCGTGGAGACCGACGGGCCGGCGGTGGGAACGCCGTGACCGGTAGTGTGGACGCCGTGGGTGGCGTCGGGGTCATGGCCGTTTGCGGCCCGGGTTGCGGGGCCGCCGGACTCCGCCGGCTTCGGCATGTCCTCGGGCTTCACCAGCCCGGCGATGACCTGGAGCGCACCGTCATTACCGATAGTGACGATGCAGCCTGCCATCGCGAAATCCTCGCGCCGGAAGACGGCGCGCGCCTCGACGGTGCCCCCGATCTCGTCGAGGCGGGTCTCGATGCGCCCGGCCTCTTCGACCAGCTCCTCGGTCCACTCGTCGTCGTCCAGGCCGCGGAGTTCGTCGTAGCGGGTCTCCAGCTTCTCGATCTCGGCCTTCTCCTCGTCGGTCGGCGTGCCGGGCTGGGGCTCGATGCGGCCGTAGGAGGCGGTGTCGCTCCAGTTGGCCTCGATCATGGGCGTGGCCCACTTCCAGCGGGTCGCCAGCTCGTCGGCGGCGGCCTGGAGCTTGCCCGTCGCCAGCTTCTCCAGCAGCACCGGATCCTCGAACCAGACGCCGTGCTCGTGCTCGTCGGCGAACAGGTCGCGCATGACCTGGCCGCCCGCGGCCTCATAGGCGTCCACCCCGACGAAACGGGCGATGGCCGAGGCGCCCGGCACCCGCTCCTCGGTGAGCAGGCGCTTCACCTGCCAGGCGGCCGGTCGGTAGCCCTGTCCGGAGACCTGTTCCCAGACCGCCATCTGGCGCTCGCGGTCGGCGGTGACGGCAAAGGCCTTCAGCACCTCCAGGTCGATCTCGTTCGCCCGATAGGCGTCCAGCAGCTCCGGTGCGGCGTTGCCGAGCCGGAGCCGCTGCTCGACGACGCGCTCGGACGCGCCGAAGCGCGCCGCGATCGCGGAGACCGACTGGCCGGCATCCGCAAGCTTCGAGAAGGCGACCACCTGGTCGGCGGGATGCATCGCGATGCGCACCACGTTCTCGGCGAGCGAGAGCTCGGCGGGATCGGCGTCGCCGGACCTGACCTGGCAGGGCACCGGGTGGTCGGCGTTGAAAACACCGTCCTCGACCAGCGCCTGCATGGCCTTGAGGCGGCGCCCGCCGGCGACCACGGCGAAACACTCGATGCCGTCCGAATCCGGAGCCTGTCCCGGACCCGATCCGGGATCCGGGCGGACGACCAGGTTCTCCAGCAGTCCGAGAGCGGCGATCGAGGCCTTGAGCGAAGCGTCGGCCTGCGCATCGGGCGGGGTCTTGCGGACGTTCTCGGGGGCGAGCGCGAGCCGGCTCAGCGGGATCTCCCGGGTGAGCGGTTCGGCCCTGGGGGCGATGAAGTTCATGCGAACCTTCCTCTATGGTGAGTGGAAAAGACGGAAGCGGAGTCGGGGAACGGCTCCCGCCGCCCCGTCCGCGCCGCCCGACACGGGCCCGGCTCCGCCTCCTGGGGGCGTAGCGGGCGGTCGGGCGGTGCGGCGGCCGGGCGGCGGGCGCGGGACGGGGTTGAAATCGGAGACGGGGGAGCCGGAGTTCCCGGCGAAACGCGGTCAGGCCGGCAGGGATGGCAGGCTCACGGGCCGCGGCCGCCCGTCTCCTTGTTGTCGGATTCGGCCCGGTCAGCCGCCTGAGCGAGCAGGTTGGCGGCCTTGCGCAGCGCGTTCGCGGCGTCGCGCATGCAGCGGGCGCTCACGGGCGGCTCGGGCGCGAGGTCGGGGTCGGCCGTCCAGGCGATCCAGAACGAGAGTTGCGACAGCGCTTCCAGCGCGCGCCTGAGCGCCTCGGCGGGGGCGCCGTGGATCGCGCGCGTCACCGCCGGGTCCTCGGGTCGGGGGCGATGTCGATGCGCTCGCCCCAGGGCTCGCGGTTCCAGTCGGACGGAGGCGGGCCCCAGTTCGCCCAGATAACATCGAAGCCGGGCTCGGCCTCGGGGTAGTCGGAGCACTCCATGTCGGTGAAGTAGAGGCAGACGGCGGGCTGAATCCCCTGTTCGTCGAGCCATTCGAAGCCCGGCCGGAAGTCGGTGCCGCCCCGCCCCTTCAGCGCGATCTCGTCGGGGAGATCGTCGGGCGCGTACTCCGCCGCGTCCTGCAGCGCGGCGTCGACCTGGAGCACGTGGACGCTCTCCGGCTGGATCTCGGCCGCGATCTCGCGGAGTTCGGCCCAGAATTCGGCGAGGGTGCGGGCCGGCAGCGAGCCCGATGTGTCGATGATGACCGCGATCGCTTCCATGCCCTCGGAGCGGATGGAAGGGAGATAGAGACCGCCGTCGATGAAGCGCCGGTTGGGGAGGCTCCAGATGTAGTCGCGGCGCGCGGCATCGGTCATGTAGCGGCGCAGCAGGCTCCGCCAGTCCAGCGTGCTGGCGTGGGCGTTCTTCACCGTCTCCTCGACCCCGCCCGGCAACTTGCCCTCGGCGCGGGCGAGGTTCATGGCCTGGTGCATGGCCTCGTCCCACGCC